>CAYYMD010000044.1:0-25257 GCA_964472875.1 uncultured Planctomycetaceae bacterium | reverse complement strand
ACAGCGGGGGCTTACAAAGGCAGGCGGATGGCCAAATGGGCGGAATCCGAAATCCCGGCGCGCCGGGATTCCCAAACCGCTGCGGTGTAGGGCGTGTCCCGATTCATCGGGACTGCACGCGGAAAACTGAATAGTGATGTCATAGGCGGCCCGGAGGCGTCGAGAGACGCCGATGGGCCGCCTTCTTAAACGGGGAAATGCATTTTTAACGCGGATTCCGGCAAAGATTAATTGCCCGCGCGGGTAAATTCTGTTTTTCTATATATGCAGTGATTGAAACGGCCGGAAAAAACGTGCGGCGGAAGTTGCGGCTGATAAACCCCCACAGCCCGCTGTCCACCATCACCATGCCGGAGATCATCCGGAAGATGACGTTCTCGCGGCGGGCGCTGTTCATGCCGCTTAACCTGGCGATATGCGCGGCCGTGGTCCCCGACGGCTGGGACGTCGAAATCGTGGATGAGAACGTCACCGACCAAATGCACCGCCCCGCCGCCGACGGTGTGGACGCCGTGGGCATAGGCGCGATGACCACCCAGGCCGGCCGCGCCTACGAACTGGCCGACGGTTACCGCCGCCTCGGCGTGCCGGTGATACTGGGCGGGATACACCCCTCGGCGCTGCCGGATGAGGCCCTGCAACACGCCAATATAGTCTGCAAGGGCGACGCCGAGGGCACGCTGCCGCGGGCGCTGAACGACCTGGCCGCGGCGATGTCGCCCGAGGACGGGCGGCCGGGAGAGGACGCGCCGCACAAGCGCGTTTACGACTGGCGGAAGGAGCCCGACGCCCCCATCGCCACGCCGCGGAAGGACCTGCTGAACGCGGGCGACTACCTGGTTTTCAACCCGATACAGACGACCCGCGGCTGCCCGCACGGGTGCACGTTCTGCACGACGCCGGCGATTTTCGGCCGCAAGTTCCGCCGGCGCCGCGTGGAGGACATCGTCGAGGAGGTCCGCGCGGCGAAGGAAAATTTCGACACGCGCGTGTTCATTTTCTCCGACGACGACGTGGCCGGCTCGCACCGGTGGGCGATGGACCTGTTCGAGGCGCTTCGCCCGCTGAACGTCAAGTGGGCCTCGCAGTGCGACATACTCATCTCCGACAACGACCGGCTCCTGGCGGCCATGCGCGACAGCGGCTGCATCGGGCTGATTCTCGGGCTGGAGAGCCCCAAGGCCTCCACGCTGAAAGAGGCCGGCAAGCGATACGTCAACGCCGGCGAGTACCTGCGGCGCATCGCGAAAATTCAGTCCTACGACATCAGCATATGGGGCAGTTTCATATTCGGCTTCGACGGCGACGACTGGCGCGACTGCATGAACGCGGTGCGATTCGCCCGCCGGGCGAAACTTTGCATGAGCTGCTACCCGATACTGACGCCCTACCCGGGCACGCAGATTTACCGCCGGTACGCCGAGGAGGGGCGCCTGCTCACCCGCGACTGGGACAAGTACAACGGCGCGACGGTGGTCTTCCGCCCGGACGGCATGAGCATAAACGAACTTCGCCACGCGCAGATGGCGGCGTTCCACGAATTTTACACGCCGCCGTCGGCGCTGGCGCGGCTGGGCGTGTGGCCGCTGAAAAAAAACTCCTGGCTGGCAAACCTGGCGATATATCGCGGGCTGACGTATTACTATTCCAGGCGCGGCCGCCCGCTGCCGCGGTTCGCCGACTACCTGGCGCCCGACGCCGCCGGGAGAATCGCCAGGTCGCTGGGCGAAACGAAGAAAACCCCGACGTCAATCTAACCGGAAAGAAGACATGAACGACACGAAACAGGAAAACGAAAAATCGGCCCTGCCCGGCGGATACCTGGCCGCGGTTGGCGCGCTGGTGGTGGTGGTGATGATTTCGCTGGCGGTGCTGTGGATGACGGAGCGCATGCGGCGCAGCACGGCCGAGGCCGAACTTGCCCGCCTGCAGCGGCAATACTCGCAGCTGGGCAGTACTTTGGCCGGCGGTTTTTTCGGCGGCGGCGGCGGGCCGGCAACCCGCCCGGCGGCCGGGGGTGACCTGCCGCGGAAGCAAATCACGCTGGACGGGCGGCCCAGGGAGGCGCTGCTGCTTGCGGCGGAAGCGGGCCGGCGTTTCGGATTCCGCCCGGGCGACGTGATTATCGTCTCCGGCGCGCAAACCGCCCCGGCCACGGCCCCGGCATCCGCCCCGGCCGACCGCCAGCCGCGGTAACCGCACATTTTCGCCGATTCGCCTTTTAAACCGGCCGGCGCCGCGCCCTGCCGACTTGCCCGCCGGGCCAAACGGCCTTATCATTTACGGCGGAACCGTTCATGAAATTTTTCTTCAGGCCAACGCGACGTAATCTTCTTGTTCTCCTGCTTATCGCCTCGGTGGCGACGGCGATACTCGGGCGGAGCGTGTCATCGCCGCTGCGGGGGGCGGTCAACTGGGCGCTGACGCCCATGGGAGATGCGGGCATGTACCTGGCCACGTCGTTCAAAAAGAAAATTTCCGCCAGCCCACAGCCCATGACGCCGGAGGACATAGAGCGCCTGGTCGAGGTCAAGGACCGCTGGCGGGTCCGCGCGCTGGCGGCCGAACGCGACCTCGCCCGCAGAATCCGCCGGGAACAGCAGCAGCGGCGCCTTTTCGGGCCGCAACAGGACCTGCCGGTAAGACTGATATCGGCGCGCGTGGTCATGGGCGACTCGATGCCCTACAACTGGACCCGCGTGGTCAACGCCGGCAAGTCGCAGGACGTGGAGCCCGGCTGCCGCGTAACCACCCGCCGGCTGCTGACCGACAGGTCGAAGGCCCTGCCGAAGAACCTGGCGGTTTTGTGGCGGACCGTGTTCGTGGGAAGGATTATCCGCGCCGGGGCGTTCACGGCGGTGTGCCAGCTGGTAACCGACCGCGGCTTCAAGACGGATGCGCTGATAATCCGCAAGATAGACCCCGACAACCCCCGGCGGATAAAAATCGACATCCGCAACGGCGCGGCTTTCGCGAAAATCAGCAGGAAAAACAACCGGCCGGTCGGTATAAAAATTCAGGGCCACGGCAACGGGCGGATTATCGCCCGCCAGGTCAAGGCCGGGCACAATATAAAACCCGGCGACGTGCTGAGGACCCGCGGCGACGATATTCACCTTCCCCAAAGCATGCTGATAGGCGAGGTCGAAAAAGTCGTCGACGACAGGAACGACCCCGGCTTTCAGACCGTTTACATACGCCCGGCGGCGAACCTCGAGGCGCTGCGGTCCGTTTACGTGGTGGTGCCCAAGGCCACCGAACCCGAATAACCGAAATGTTCCGATGCGATGGATACCGTTTATAATCCTGGTCGTCCTGGCGGTCGTGTGCCAGACCACCATCGGCGAGATGTTCACCTTCTCCACCGGCGGGATAGGTCGAATCGGACCCGACCTGCTGGCCGTGGTGGCGCTGTTCGTGGTGCTTCACGCGCGGCAGGGAACGGATGCGATGCTGGCGGCGTGGCTGCTGGGCATGGCGATGGACGTAACCGCCGGCGGCACGGCCTCGATAGGTCCAATGGCGATAGGATACGCGGTCGCGGCCGGGGTGCTGTTCCGCCTGCGGGAGGCGTTTTTCAGCCAGTGGGCGGTTACGCAGGGCTTCCTGGGTATGTTATTCTGTCTGATAGCGCACGGAATCTGGGTTACCGTTCAGGTTACGCTTAACGGCGGGTGGTGGGCGTACGGCGCGATGCTCACGCAGATGCTCGCCCTGGCTGTCTATACGGGATTCATCACTCCCATAGCCCACGCCGCGCTGGCCCGCATACAGAAGTGGATTCTTGTAGCCCCGGCGCGCGGCCGGCGGCGGCGTTGAACGCAACCCGGAAGTCTTTCGACATCGCCCGAATAAAAAATGTACAAGACGAGGATTAAAATATTTCTGGGCCTGATTGGCCTCGTGCTGGTGGTGATGCTGGCGCGGCTGGGGCACCTCCAGATAATCCGCGGCGAGTATTACCGCAGGCAGGCCCGGCAACTGCTGCGCGAAACCAGGTTCACGCCCGCCCGGCGCGGCAGAATCCTCGACCGCACCGGCCGGTACATCCTGGCCGAGGACCAGCCCTGCTTCGACTTCTGCCTGGAGTATCGCTTCATCACATCGGACGCCGACTGGGTGAAACGCCAGAAACGCATCATAGCCCGGCGCGAGCACGTCACCGCGGACAGGGCCGGGCAAATCTACCGTCAGCGGGCCGGGCGCACGTGGGAAATGGCGCGGGACATCGCCGAGGAGGCCGGCGTGGACCTCGACGAGTCCGTGGCCGACATCCGCCGCCGCGTCGAGGCCATCCGCCGCATCGTGGGCATGGAAGTCCGCGAGGAGCGAACCTACCACCCCGTGGTCCGCGGACTGGACGAGAGAATGGAACCGGACGGGACCGTGGGGGCGAAGTTCCAGCCCAGTCTGCAGCGGCGATACCCGTTCGGGCGCATCGCCTGCCACGTGCTCGGGGCGACCGGGCAGGTCAGCCGCGAGGAGATGGACCGGCACAACATACCGCAGGACGAGGCCGCGTGGCTCAAGCGCATGCAGGTCAACTACCTGCCCGGCGACACCATAGGCAAAAGCGGCGTGGAGAAGGCCTGCGAGAAAATACTGCGGGCCCGCCGCGGCTACCGCCTGCTGCGGAGCAACGGCCCCGGCCGGCAGCCGGACGTCCTGGCCGAGGTGCCTCCCAAGGAAGGCGACGACGTGCACCTGACAATCGACGTCCGCCTGCAACAGCGCCTGACGGAGGTGCTCAAAAGTTCCGGCCACAACGGCGCCATCGTCGCGGTTACTGTGCCCCACGGCGAAATCCTGGCGCTCGTGTCGGTTCCCACCTACGACCTGAACGAGTATCAGAAGCAGTTTGACTCGCTGATTAAAGACAGCGTGAACCACCCGTTGCAGAATCGGGCGGTGGCGGCGTGCTTTCCGCCGGGTTCGACGATGAAGCCCTTCGCCGCCGTGGCGGCACTGGAGGAAGGCGTGATAAACATGAACACCACCTTCAATTGCAAGGGTTACCTGCACAATCCCAACGCCTTCCGCTGCTGGATATGGAAATACAACCGCGGCCACGGCCCGCTGTCGGTGGTCGAGGCCATAAAGCACAGCTGCAACGTGTTCTTCTACAATGTCGGCCAGCGCCTCGGCCCCACCCGCCTGGGCAACTGGTACAGAAAATTCGGCTTCGGCGAAGAATGCGGCACCGGCCTGGTCCAGGAGCGCACCGGCATAGTGCCCACAAAGCAGTGGCTGCGGCGGCGATACGGCAGAAGTTTCCGCGTGGGCGATTCCCGTCTGTTGGCCATCGGGCAGGGACTTATCACAACCACGCCGCTGCATCTGGCCACCGCCATGGCCGCCCTTGCCCGCGGCCAGCACCTTTCGCCGCTGCTGATAATCGAGCACTCCGGCGACCAGCGGCGCCGGCGGCTGGACGCGGCCGAGTCGCACCTTAGGGCGGCCAGGGAGGGCATGTACCGCGTGGTCAACTCACCGGGCGGCACGGCCTATAAGATATTCCACGGCGGCGGCGTGGAACCGCCGGGCGTGGAGATATGCGGCAAGACCGGCACGGCCGAGACCGCCCCGCTGCGCGTGGACTCCGACGGAGACGGCAGGATAACCGCCGCCGACAAAATCGTCCGCCGGGGCAAGACCGCATGGTTCGCCGGCTTCGCACCGCACGGGGAGCCGAAAATCGCCTTTGCGGTGATGGTCGAGTATGTCACCGAAGGCGGCGGCGGGCAAAACGCCGGCCCGCTGGCTCGCCAACTGGTTAAAATCTGCCGCGAACTCGGATACGTCAAATGAGCATACCCGACACATTGCGCCGGTACCTGCGATATACGTCGTGGCCCATCATCGCGGCCATGGCCACGCTTATGGTATGGGGCGTGGCGGCCGTTAACGTAGCCGAGCGGGCTACAGGCGCCGCAGGATACACCACCCGCCAGAGCATCTACGCATGCATGGCGGCCGTGGTGTTTCTGACAGCCACGGTTATCCCCTATCAGAAAATCGGCCGGGCTGCCTACCCCATATTCGCCGCAGTGCTGGGCCTGCTCGTGCTGGTGCTCTTCCTGCCGGAAATCCGAAACTCCCACCGCTGGATCGACCTTAAAATCGTGAGGGTCCAGCCGTCCGAGATAGGCAAACTGGCGTACATTATCATGCTGGCGTGGTACCTGAGATACCGCAAGAACTATCTGCGGCTGAGGGGGTTTGTTTTTCCGTTCATCCTGACGCTGGCGCCGATGGCGCTGATACTGAAGGAGCCGGACCTGGGCACGGCGCTGCTGTTCCTGCCGACGCTTTATTTCATGCTGTTTCTGGCCGGGGCGCGGCTGCGCCACCTGCTGGGTATCGTGGCGGTGGGCACGGTGCTGGTGCTCTTTCCCATGCCGACCGCAACAGCGGGCGACGGCGATTCGCCGGAGAAACTGCAATACGGCCGGGTAAGTTACGCCGGCCGACGGTACAGCATAAAACCCGCCATGCTGGCGGTTATGCACTCCCACCAGGTCAGGCGCATCGAGGGGTGGCTGCTACAGGGCGACCCCCGTCTGGCGATGGACGCCGGGTACCAGCAGCGGCAGTCTAAAATCATACTCGGCTCCGGCGGGCTGGCGGGCAAGAGGGAGGCCGAAATACCCGATTGGTATTTCAGATTTCTGCCGGACGATCACACCGACTTCATATTCAGCGTTATCTGCGGACAGTGGGGTTTCGTCGGCGGTGCGTCGCTGCTGATGCTCTACGGCGTTATTTTCCTCTTCGGCGTGGAAATAGCCGTAATCACCAAGGACCCGTTCGGGCGGCTGCTGGCCGTGGGCGTGCTGGCCATGCTGTTCTCCCAGGTGTGCATCAACGTCGGCATGACGATGGGACTGACGCCCATTACCGGCATGACGCTGCCTTTCATCAGTTACGGCGGCTCGTCGCTGGTGATTAACTGCGCCGCGATGGGACTGCTGGTCAACGTCGGCCAGCGAAGGCCGGTGCTGCTGTCGAAGCGGCCGTTCGAGCACGGCCGGAAGAAAGAAAAACTTACCCGCACCGAATATTTCTCACCCCCCGGCGGATAGGCGAGGTTGTTAATATGGCATTTGCAGAAGTCTGGAATATTCCACCCACAGAAACGCCACGCCGGCGTATGCCCCCGACAGAATCCAGCATCCGGCCTCGGTCAGCCAGTGCCTGCGGAAAATCATGAACACAGTGGAAGCCATAACCAGCACCGATATTTTGAAAACCATAAGTGTTGTCGGCGAATGCATCAGCAGCATTCGTGCGAACGGGTTCATTTCCACGAACTCCTCGGTCCCGACCATCGTCAAAGTGAACGCCAGGTCGAACAGATTGATGACCCAGATGAAAACAAGCAGGAATATAATCCGCCGCGTGCGCGTGGTCCATTGCGCCTGCTTTTCGGCGGGTAATGAGATGTCGTCAACGGTCCGCAGAAAATCCATGCCTGCTCCTTTATGACTTAACGATATGCATGAACTTTATTCATCGTATATTACAGCATAACCGCAATGTCCGAAATAAACAATAAACAATCACGAGCCATCGCACGGTTGCCGATGACGGCGCAGCCGCGGTCGGAGGACATGCCCGAGAAGCTGAATCTCGAACTGCCGGATGGCTATGTGACGGCGGTTTACTATCACCGGCCCAGAGGCGGCCGGAGCCGCCGGCCCGTGCTCTACGCGCACGGCATCCAGTCGCATCCGGGCTGGTTCGTCGCCTCGGCCGACGCGCTGGCCGGGCGCGGCCATCCGGTCTTCCAGGTAACCCGCCGCGGCAGCGGACTGAACCGCACAGCCCGCGGCCACGCCCAATCCGCCCGCCAACTGCTGGACGACACGCGGGCCGCATGCGATTTTGTGCTGCGCAAAACCGGCTTCGGAAAACTTCACCTGCTGGGGGCCAGCTGGGGCGGCAAACTGATGGCCGCTTATGCGCTTACCGGCGACAAGCGGGCGGCCACGCTCACGCTGGCCTACCCGGGCATCGCACCGAGGGTCGATGTATCACTTGCAACGAAGGTGGCAATCGGACTGTGTCTGCTGCTTCGTCCGCGACGCAGGTTCGAAATCCCGTTAAACGACGTGAACCTGTTCACCGACAACGAGGCAAAGCGGAAATATCTTCGCCGCGACGAATATCGCCTGAACCGCGCCACGGCGAAATTTCTGTACGTCAGCCGATGTCTGGACAAAATGCTCGCCGCCTCGCCCGCCGGCGCGGTCAAAATACCCACCACGCTGATTCTCTCCCGCCGCGACAGGATAATAGACAACAACGCCACGCGCGCCGCCGTGGAGCGGCTGACGGGCGGCCGGTGTGCGGTCAAGGAATTCGACTCGGCCCATACAATCGACTTCGAACCGGACGCGTCCGCCTATTTCCGATTCCTCGCACATACGCCGGAAGAACACGAGTCATAAGATATCGCGCGGAATACTGTGTCGCGGGTTTCCGGGCCGCGCTCCGCTCGGCGCCGTCGCCTGCCTATATCCGCATCATCCGCCGGTTGCGTAGCCGGTGCTTTTCCATACGACTTTTGCGCCTTTCCGTAGTTTGGCCAGCGAGATAATCAGGCATATCATCGCTACCGCGCAGCCCAGCGGATAGGTCACGCCCAGGTGCCGCCTGGAACCGGCCAGCGCGAAAAAGCGGGATATAACGGTTATCTGCATGATCGCCGCGGCCACCCCCACTACACCGCATACCCACCACGCCGTCGCCGAAGATGAATCGGGATTCGCCGCCGCCATCGCCAGGCCCATCGCCGCCGCGACGTAAGGCACGAACCCCATCACCGCCAGCACAACGAACGAAATAATCAGCCGCTTGAGCGTGCCGAACGTGCCGAGGAATATCCTGCTCCAGCCGCGGATTATTCTGCCCGGCGAGGTGTACATCCTCACCAGGTAAAGCCCGCCGCTGCGGATGACGCGGAGTTTCAGCCCCGAGCCCTTTACGCGGGCGGCCATGTGCATGTCCTCGTTTAGTTTGTCCTTTACCGCCTCGTGCGTGCCGATTTTCCGGTAGGCCTCCCTGCTTATCAGCATGAACGCTCCGTTTGCGTAGGCGTTGGACTTGTCGGGATTGTTCACCTTGTCCGGCTGGAACCATATCATCATTATCCCGCTGCACACCGGCTGGATGGCGTTCTCCCAGAAGCCCTTCATCTCCAGCGTCGGCAGCACAGACAGCAGGTCCGCGCCGATGTCGCGGGCGTACTGCATGGCCACCGACAGCGTTCGGTCCGACGTCTGGCGGCAGTCCGCGTCCATCATGCATATCCACCGGCCGCGCGCGGTGGCGATGGCCTGCTGCATGGCGTTGCACTTGCCGCACCAGCCGGCGGGCAGGTCTGTAACGTGGACCACGCTGAGGCGTTCGTCCTCGGCCGCGATGCGGTCGCCTATCTCGCCGGTGGCGTCGTCGCTGCGGTCGTCGGCGAGTATGACCTCGAAGTTCGGGTAATCCTGCTTAAGCACCGTGCGGAGGCAGGTCTCGATGTTGTCCTGCTCATCCTTGGCCGCGATGACCACGCTTATCATCGGCGGCGTCTCGGGAGGCCCGGGCGAGTCGGCCCGAAGGACGAGCCCCTTCTTGTGCTCCCGGTTTATCATGATGTGCCGGCTGCTCCAGACCAGCAAAATCAGCCCCGCCAGAACCGTCAAAGTTATCGCCGCGGACATTACCGGCCCTCCCCCTGCCCGCCGGTGCGGTAGGCAGACATGGCCGCGGCCATCACTTCCATCACGGCTACTCCGTGTGACTCGGCGGCGGCTGTGCAGTCGGCAATCTCGGCCGAGGCGGTTATTTCCCGCCCGCCGCGGCTGCCGACTTTTATGCGGATCGGGCCGTAAGCGGTCTCGACCGTTTTGTGACGGCGAGTGAGTTTGCTCCGCCGGCACGTGCGGCGGCGGATGCCGAACGTGGTTGTCTGCGTAAAGATTATTCTCTCGGCCTCGCCCGCCTCCGCCGGCGAACACAGGGCCGAGAGAATCCACGCCGGGCGGGATTTTTTGCCCATGGCCGGCGTGGCCCATGCGTCGAGGCAGCCGGCCGAGAGAAGTTGCTCTATCGTCGCTCCGATAATCTCGCCGGTGCAGTCGTCCAGGTTGGCCGAAAGTTCCACCACCGAATCCGCCTCGCCTTCGGCATCCTCGCGGCCGAGAAACACGCGAAGCATGTTCGCGCGCGAACCGTCTTGGTTTTCGCGGGTTCCTGCGCCCCATCCGACGGCCTTCGGCTGCATCGCCGGCATCGGCCCGAACGACCCGGCCAGCGTGGTAAGTATCGCCGCGGCCGTGGGCGTTGTTGCCTCGCCGGCCGTCTCCGCCGCGACGACCTTTGCCCCGTCCGCGGCCGCAAGCAACTCCGCCGTCGCCGGCGACGGCAGCGGCATTCGCCCGTGCGCGGTGTCTATTTCGCCGCTTCCCATCGGAACCGGCGAGCACAAAACCTTCTCGACCTCGAGCAGTTCCAGCGCCACGCACGCGGCGACCACGTCGATTATGCTGTCGACCGCGCCGACCTCGTGAAAGTGAACCTTCTCAATTTCTATGCCGTGGACCTTCGCCTCTGCCTCGGCCAGGCGGCGGAATATCTTCTCTGCATTATCCGTTACGGTTTGCGACAGTTTCGCGCTGCGGATTATCTCCATAATGTCTTCCAGGCCGCGGTGGCTGTGCTCATCGCCGGCGGCCTCGACGCAAAACTGCAGTCCGCGCAACGCACCCCGGCGGACCGGTCGGAACTCGAGGCGGCAATCCAGTTGCAGTTTCACCAGTTCGGCCTTGAGCGCCTCGGCGTCGGCGCCGGCATCCACCAACGATGCGACTATCATGTCGCCGGCCGCGCCGGCATAGCAGTCAAAATACACGAGCATTATTCTTTCTCCTCCGGCCCCTGCTCATCCTCACAGGCAGCGTCATCTTCGCCAGCGTCTTCGGCGGCCTCATCGTCATCGGCCCCGGTCTCGGCGGCCTCGCTTTCTTCCGTTGCCGCCTCGTCTTCTTCCGCTTCCGCCTCTTCCGCCTCGCCCTGTTGGCCGGTGGCCTGGCGACGGAACTCCTCGATGTTGGGCAAATCGTCCAGACTCGAGAGCCCGAAAACCTGCAGGAAATGCTTGGTGGTGCCGTAGAGCATCGGTCGGCCGATTACCTTGGCCCTGCCGACGATCTTGACCAGTTGCTTTTCCATCAGCCCTCGCAGGACCTCACCGCAGGCCACGCCGCGTATGGCCTCTATGTCCGCCCGCAGGACCGGCTGGCGGTAGGCCACTATCGCCAACGTCTCCATGGCCGCCTGGCTCAGCCGCGTCTCCTTGCGCGACTGGAACAGGCGGGACAGCACGTCATGATAGGCCGGCAGGGTGAGCATCTGGTAGCCGCCGGCAATTTCCTCGATGCGGAATGCACAGCCGGCCTGCTCGTACTTTTCGTTGAGCCGCTCGACGGCCTCCCGCACGGCGCGGACGCCGGGAATTTCGCACACTTTCGCTATCCGCTCGGCCCGCAGCGGCGTGTCGGAGGAAAACAATATCGCCTCCACAACGGAATCCGGGGAGATATCCTTTTGCGTGTCATGAGCCGTAGCGGCGTTTTTCTGTTCGTCATCCATTGAAGGAAATCATATACATCCCGGCGGCAATCGCAAGCATTCAGAACTGAAACGTTCGTTTTATACCGAAGGTTGGCGCCCCCGCAGGCATTGGTGAACTGCACGCAATCGCCGGCGACCCGACTATTCCTTGCCGAGTATGATGCCGTGTGTCGGCGGCGTCGGCCAGAACATCACCCACGAATTGATTTTCACCTTCTTGGTCTCGGCGGGCTTGTAATCCAGCAGCGTAAGCGCCATCGACACGCCTGCGTCGACGACGATGGTGTTTCTCCCGTCGTTGTCGATTACCTTGCCGTTGACCGGCGCGGCGCCGGAATATTCCCTGCGGCAATGGCTTATGCGCTGCGTGCGGCTGGGCGGGCGAAGGAAAAACGTCTTCTGGTCCTGCGTGCCCTTCTCCAGGCCCGCGGCCGAGGCGTGAATAATCACCTGCAGTTCATCCTCGATGTGAAATCTTTTCTTGAGCGTCTTGCGGTGGGTATCCAGCAGAACAAAGTCGATGTAACTGCCCGGCCGCTGGACGTCAAACGAATTCGGCGGGACTCGAAGCGTGAACATTGGCCCTATCATTCCCCCGTTGTCCACCGCCACCAGTCGCCCCTTCACGGCGTACTTTTCGTCGCTTAGCAACTTGGCCATGGCTTTCTCCAGTCCCGGCGCCGGCCGCTATGTCTGTACTTTGCCGGATGAATCTCCGCCGGAAATGCGAACGTCGGCTTCCACCGGCGAATCCTGCTTGAGATACAGCGTCTGTGTCGGGAAGGCGAACTCGATGCCCTCGTCGTTGAACCGCTTCAGCAGTTCCATGTTAAAGTCGTGATTGAACTCGTTGAACTGCCACCATTGAGGGGGCGTAAACCAGTAATACACGATTATATTCAAACTGGCCGCGTTGAAATCGCTGAAATACACGCGTGGCGGGTAGTCCGGGTGAAGGTGTTCGCTGCGGTCGGCGAGCATCTGCCGGAGAATCTCCACGCCGCGGCGGACCTTCTCGGGCGGCGTGTCGTATGTAACAGTTACGTTCAGCACGCGGCGTATGAACCCGCGGCGGGCAACGTTTTCTATGGTGGCGTTGGCCACGGCCGAGTTCGGCATAATCACCTGGTTGCCGTTGAACAGACGTATGCGGGTGGAACGGAAACCCACTTCCTCGATAATCCCCTGGTGGTCGCCGATAATCACCCAGTCGCCCATCTGGAAAGGCCGGTCGGCGAATATGGTTATCGAGCCGAACAGGTTCGCCAGCATGTCCCTGGCCGCCAGCGCGAACGCAAGGCCGCCCACGCCAAGCCCGGCCAGAAGAGCGCCGATGTTCCAGTGGAATATGTTCTGGGCCACGAACAGCAGCACCACGATGACAACGAACACGCGAAGCGTCTTGCGTATCATGGGCACTAACTGGTCGTCCAGCAGCGTGTCTGTGCGGGAGGTCCATCGGTGCAAATAATATTCGACCACGTCCACGAGGCGATAAATGAACCAACCGGTCGCCAGGACCGATATGGTACGGCAGACATCGAACCAGAACGGCTGCAAATCAAATTTTTCCACGCCGTCCTTAACGTATGAAAGGTTCATGAACTGCCCGGCCACATAAAGGCCGCCGGCCAGGATTACAAGCGAGGCGGGCTTGGAGGCGCTGCGAAGCAGTGTCGAAATAAACTGCAGTCGCTCGCTGAAACGCTGGCCCTGCCGCTCCAGGAAAAACGCGACTATCCTGCCGACTACGATACTGCCCAACAGCACGCCCAGCAGCGCCAGCCACTGCCACAACGTGTTGTTCAGAAACGTGCTCTTTACGAAAATGTCAGTCCAGGCGGCCAGCATATTTGATGTTGTTGTTATTGCGATCATGATTATTTTTTACGCCCTCGTTCGCAGGGCGACCATATATTTAACATATTATTTCGCCCCTGGCAATTGCCTGTGGCGGGATTTGACGATAAAGTGACTTTCGATTAGTTAATCGATGAATCAGTATTCTGTCAGGAGAAGTTTTAATGAATGATAAAGACACAAAAACGGGTTTCGTAGGTCTGGGCATCATGGGCGAGCCGATGGCCATGAACCTTCTCCATAAGGGCTTCGATATTACGGTTTACAACCGTACGCCCTCCAAGGCGCAACAGCTGTTGCAGGCGGGCGCCCGCGTGGCCGAGAGCCCCGCCGAAGTCGCCGCCGCAAGCGACGTGGTCGTCTCGTGCGTGACCGCCGATGAGGATGTCATCGAGGTCGTGCTGGACGAACAAAACGGCATTATCGCAGGCGCGCACGACGGACTGGTCGCCGTGGACTGCTCTACGGTATCGCCGTCCGTCGCAGTCCAATGCAGCGAGGCGCTGGCCGTCAAAAACGCCTCATTCCTGGATGCGCCCATATCCGGCGGGCAGGGCGGCGCACAGGCGGGGACGCTCAGCATAATGGTCGGCGGGCGCAGGGAAGACTTCACCGGCGTAATGCCCGTTCTGGAGGCGATGGGACGCACGATTACCTACTGCGGCCCGGCCGGGGCCGGATACACCACCAAACTGTGCAACCAGGTACTCGGGGGGCTTCACCTGCTGGCCGCGGCCGAGGCGTTCACACTGGCCGAGCGGGCGGGCGTGGACCTCCAGGCCGTGCTCCAGGCCGTCTGCTCCGGCGCGGCCTCATCGTGGATTCTCCAGAACCTCGGGCCGAAGATGATATCCGGCGACAACCGGGCGGGATTCTTCGTGGATTACCAGCTGAAGGACCTTCGCCTGGCCGTCGAGGCCGCAAAAAAACTCGGCTTAGACCTCGAAGGCGCATCGCTGGCCGAGAAAATGTTCGCCGCGGCAAGCGAAGCCGGCCACGGCAAAGACGGCACGCAGGCGCTTTACCACGTAATCAAAAAACTGGCTCCGCGGGAGAACGGCGAGCAATGAAAGCGGCGATTATATGCGTGGGCGATGAGCTGCTTGCCGGCGACTCGGCCAACACCAACGGCACGTGGCTGGCCGAGCAGATGGGCGATGCGGGTATAGAAACCGTATTGGAAATGACCGTCGGCGATCGCCGCGGGAAAATCGTCGAGGCGATGAAATACGCCGCCGGCAGCGCAGAAATCGTTCTGGTAACCGGTGGTCTCGGCCCGACGCCGGACGACCTGACCCGCCAGTGTCTTGCCGATGCGATGGGCGTGGAACTTGTAACGGATGAGAACTGCCTGCGCGACATAGAGGAATTTTTCCGCCGTCGCGGCCGCGAAATGGCCGAGATTAACCGCAGCCAGGCACAAATTCCCGAAGGCGCAGAGCCGCTGAAAAACGAAATCGGCACGGCGCCCGGCATCGCCGCCGACCTGGGCGGGTCGCAAATCTACGTCATGCCCGGCGTGCCCGACGAGATGAAGCGCATGTTCGCCGAACAGGTCCTCGCACGCATCGAAGACCCCGGGCGCCGGACCGCCTGCGTGCGGCGGTACGTGCACGCCTTCGGCACGGGCGAATCGGACATAGCCGCAAAAATCGCCGACATGATGAACCCCGATGCGCCGGTTAGGGTAGGCACGAAGGTTTCGTCCGGGTGGATAACCATTCGCCTTGTGTCGCGAAACGAAGATGCCTCCCGCGCCGCTCACGACGCCCAAACCGCAGTGGATGAGATTTGCAAACGGCTCGGCGAATTTGTCGTGGGCCTGGACGGAGATACGATGGCCGGGGCCGTCGGCCGTTGCCTGCACGAAAAAAAGCAGACGCTGGCCACGGCCGAGAGTTGCACCGGCGGGCTGATGGGCAAACTGGTCACGGATGTGGCCGGCGCCAGCGAGTATTACCTCGGCGGCGTGGTGGCGTACGAGAACCGCATCAAGCGCGAGCAACTCGATGTCTCCGATGACCTGCTCGAACAACACGGCGCCGTGAGCGAACAGGTCGCCGCCGCGATGGCCGCGGGCGTTAGAAAAAAATTCAGCAGCGACTGGGGCATCGGCATCACCGGCATAGCAGGCCCGTCCGGCGGCACGGCCGAAAAGCCCGTCGGGCTGGTCTACATTGCGCTGGCCGGGGCCGACGGCTGCGAGCCGCACAGGGACGTGTTCGGCGGCTCGCGGGAGATAGTCCGCAGGCGCGCTGCACTGGCGGCGATGAATTATTTAAGACTGGCTGCGGCACGCGCCTGAATTTTTGAAAAATGCCGGCCGCATCCGGCCTCCGGGACGCCGAAGGAAATAAAAAGACCCCGGCCGGAAGAGGAGCCGGCCGGGGCGGGGCATTGGCTAAGGCCCTTTCGGGCCTGCGTGCGGTGGCTCGGTTATTATTGGCTTGCTCATAAAAAACTTACGATATAATTCTGGCAGTGGCCAAAATTTTGCTTAAAATTATAGAAAAATGATATCCAGATTTTTGACATTCTTTACGTTAGCGGCATTGTTGACGGCGTGCGGCTGCGCCACGCACACCGCCCCGGTCGGCCCGCCGAAGTCCACCGACACGGCCCAGCGCAACTTCGAAGCCGTATGGGACGCGTCGCTGAGCACCCTGCGCGAATATAATTTCGAAATCGACCGCCGGAACCGCCGCGAAGGACTCATCGTCACCCGCCCGCTGACCGGAAGATATTTTGCGGAATTCTGGCGGCCCGACGCCGCCACGCCCATGGACGTTACCGAGGGAACCATCCAGACTATCTACCGTGTGGCGAAAGTCACCGTCCGCCCCGCCTCGCCTGACGACAGTGAACATTTCACTGCAAACGTAGAGGTAACGACCTACCGCTCCAATCTGCCCCAGCCGCAGGTCACCAGCACATCCCAGGCATACGACCTTTTCATCAGGCCCGGAGACGTCAGCCGCAGACGAACAATGCTGGGCCAGGAGCAGGAAACCAGGATGGTGAAACTCGGCCGCGATGAGGCGCTGGAGAGGGAAATCGCCGCGGAAATCGCCGCCGCACCCCAAATTAATTGACCCGCCGCACCGGCTGAATTATCATATCCCTGTCGAATAAAATCGACGCGGTGGATGTAGCTCAGTGGTTAGAGCACCTGGTTGTGGTCCAGGGGGCCGTGGGTTCGAATCCCATCATCCACCCTTTCGCACCGGGTCGGGTTTCCGGCCCGTCTTTTTTATCGCCTCCGCGCGGCCTATAATCATCTGTTATGAACGAAGACATCCGACAATGTGGCCCCGACGTCATATGCGACCACCGCAGGCAGTGGCGCGACTGCCTTTACGTGTATCCGGTGATATCGCGCCGAAGCCGCGGCATGAGCATCGGCGTGAATCTTAACCCGGCCATGAAGTGCAATTTTAACTGCGTATACTGCCAGATAGACCGCAGCGCCGACCGCGGCCTTACCACGGTTGACACGGATACGCTGGCCGATGAACTCGAACGCGTCATGGCCGAGGCGGTCAGCGGGCGAATATGGGACGACCCGAAATTTTCCTCCACGCCGCCGCACATGCGCCGAATCAACGACATCGCATTCAGCGGCGACGGCGAGCCGACCTGCCTGCCGGCGTTCGACAAGGCCGTCAGAATCGCCGCTAAGGTCAAGACCCGCCACAAGGCCGGGCAAGTCAAACTCGTGGTGATAACCAACGCCTCCCAGTTCCACCGTGCGCAGTTCCGCCGTGCCCTGCCGGTGCTCGACGCCAACAACGGCGAAATCTGGGCCAAACTCGATGCCGGCGACGAAGGAACCTTCAGGCGTATAAACCGTCCCCGCCCGGGGATCTCGCTGAAACTCATACTCGAGAATATTATTTCCGTCGCCCGCGAGCGGGAAATCGTAATTCAGTCGCTGTTCTTCTCGATGAGCGGCCGGCGCCCCGACGCCGAACAAATTAATGCTTACTGCGGCCGCATAAACGAAATCCTCGCACTCGGCGGCAGAATCAAACTAATACAGGTCCACACCGTCGCGCGGCCGCCGGCTGAGAGTTACGTCGCCCCCCTGGCCGACACGGAACTCGACGCCGTCGCCGCCCACATCCGCACCGCCTGCCCCTCGGTAACCGTGGAAGTTTTCTATGAGAAATAATCCGCATTACCGGGCAACTTTTTTTCTTCCGATACGAGTCTGCGCTGGACTTTCTTGACATCTTCGGACGGTGGTAAAGATTCCGGAACAATTCCCCTGTCAATCAACAGTTGACGTACTTCCTGATTGTTCCTGACGTGCTCGCCGGCAATACCGTTCTCCGTATGCAAATCGTTTTGCCGAATATTGAAATTGGTGATCTCGTTGGCGAAATCCTTCGCCTTTATTGTGATGGTCGGCAGGAAATCGGCCAACGGACGATTCTTCGGCACGCCAAGTTTGCCCTTCATATTACGAGTGGTTCTGCCGCCAAAAAGCGCCCTATCACCTTTGCTGCGGATGCGGGCAAAACTCTCGTTCTCGCGCAGACGATCGAAAATGATGCCGGAAAGTTCCTTTTCCGACTTCGTTAGTTTTTTGCGGGCGCTGATTCGCTCTGCCTCTGCCAGCCGCTGCTCTATGATCTCCTGCTTGCGTGTCTGAACGGCAAAATACGTCTGTGCGAATGCAATCTGATCCTTACTCGGGTCGCCGTTCTGAGCAATCAGATAGCAGGCATAACGTGTCAGGCCTATGTCCGTAATCCCCCGTTCGGCGCCGCTGCCGAGAGTAACCATTTTGTTAATCTCAACAAAATGGTTTTTGGGTTCATAACCGGCATTTTCACAGGCGGTTATTGCCTTGTCTACGACCCTGGCGAAGTTTCTCCACTCCGTGTATCCAAGCAGGTGTTGCAAGTCTCGCGCACACCAGAATTCCACGCCGCTGTCGGCATCCACTCGGACCATATCCTCGAAGTTAGCGTGCAACCTAACGATGATTTCCCTGTCCATGATTTCACCTGTCCTTATGTAGCCCCTTGATTTTGTAAGGGTTCAGTTCAAACGCTACGTTTTTACCGCTTAATTCGTTTTTTCCCAAGTCGCAAATACCACTATTCCGTTTCTTCTAATGGCTCCGGCATATAGACCTGTTTCAATGACATAATACCCTTATACTTTGAATCGAACTCTTCATAATATTGAAGAATCAGCGTAACCAAATTGTCACCGTCAATCAAAGGCAAGTTGCTCTTTATTATTGTCCCCATGCGCTGGACAGATTCCGGGGTAAAACAAGGTGGAATCGTCTGCATGGGGACAGGCATAGTGTTTTACGGGACGTAAACGATTTTCACGTACAAACCGACTCAGCCGTTGACCTTCAGCAGTGTATGGATATTACGGCCGGGCAGTTTTTCGCGGCCGCTGAGGAAGCACAATTCGATAACCAGCGCAATTCCGCAGATATCGCCGCCGAGGCGATCGACGAGTTCGCACGCGGCCGCCATCGACCCGCCCGTGGCCAGCAGGTCATCCACCATCAGCACATTCTGCCCTTTTTCGACGGCGTCCGTGTGTATCTCGATGGAATCCTTGCCGTACTCGAGTTCGTAATCGGCAGTGATCGTCTCGGCCGGCAGTTTGCCGGGCTTGCGAATAGGAACGAAGGCCGCATCCAGCCGCTGGGCCACCAGCGAGCCGAATATGAATCCGCGGCTCTCGATGCCCGTGACCACATCGACGCCGGCGTCGGCGAAGGGGGCGACCAGTTCATCCACCGTGCTACGTAGCGCCTGCGGGTTCGCCAGCAGCGGCGTAATATCCTTGAAAACCACTCCCTCTTTGGGGAAATCGGGCACGTCTCGTATGAATTTTTCCAGGTCATTCATTATTTAATCCCTTTTTATTAACGGTCACCTGCCGGCTCGCTCGCCGGCGCGGTCCTTCTCGCCGTAGGCCGCGGAAAAATATATCTCCCTGGCCACGGCATAATAACTCAGCATTTTGTCCTGCATATCCTTGAGAATATTTCCACCGGCGTTTTTATCCTCGAACGGCCGCATTTCGCGTTCGTTTACCCTGTAAAGCAGCGGAATGGGCGTGGTGGGCTCTTCGCCCCGCGGCGGGAGAACGGTTCCCAGCCGGCCGCGGACGAAACCGAGAATGCCGTCCTCGTGCAACATGGCGAAGCCGTCGCCGTCTTTCAGATTCAGCAGGTTCCGCCCCATGAAGCAATGCTCGTACCGCCCGCCCAGCAGCGCAAGTATGGTCGGGGCGATGTCCGTCTGACTGCACACGATATCGCTGGAACGTGGTGTAACAATGCCCGGGGCGTAAATCAGGCATGGAATGCGGAACCCCGGAACGTCGAGTATCCGCGTGGCGTCGAGGCGGTGTGGGTGGTCCGCCACGAGCACGAAGATGGTGTTTTTGAAATAATCGCTCTTTTCGGCGCGGCGGAAAAACTCGCCCAGCGCCCAGTCGGCGTACCGGTATGCGTTGAGCCGCCTGTTTTTTTCGCTGTCCTCCTCCGGCAGCATCTTCACGCGCCCGGAAGGAATATCATACGGCGGATGATTCGAGGATGTAAGGATGGTCGCGAAAAATTTCTCCCCGCCCGCCTCGCGGAACACTTCATCGGCCTTTTGGAAAACGACCTCATCGTGGTAACCCCAGTGCCCCTTGGCGCCGTCGGCGGGCATATTCTCCTGCGTGATGAACCGCTCCACGCCCCCGGCCGCGAAAAACCGCCGCATATTGTCGAAGTCCGCGTCGCCGCCGCAGAAGAACATGGTGCGGTACCCGCGCCGGCGCAGTATCTGCGGAATGGTGAGGATTTTGCCCTCCGCGCGGCTGCGCTCCAGAACGGAAACGCCCACAAGGTCCGGATGCCCGCACAGCGCGCCCATAAGCGCCCGGCTGGTGCGACTGCCTACGGCGTACATTCGCTTCAACAGCAGGCCGTCTTCGCACAGACGGTCGAAATTCGGCGTGTAAGATTCTCCCCCGTCCAGGGCCCCCACCGGGCTGCCGGACATGCCCTCCATGATAATCAGAACCACGTTGTAATCGCGCCTCGGACGGCCGGTCTCCATCCGCCGCCATAATTTGGCCACGGGTCCTTTCATGGCCGGGTGCTCACCCTCGGCCGGAGTATCGCCTTCGCAGCCGAGCATGGAGCACGTCGTATCCACCGCCTCGGATACCGGAGGAAACGGATACAGTGAATCCTTGTCCCGGCTGTCGATAATCATTGACTTGGCCGCGTGATACAGGCGGAAAAAATTGTTCATGGTCAACTGGTTCACGAGATTGTTCGTCGTGAAAAACGCCGAGCCGGTCCGTATGGGCCTGTGTCCGAAGCCGCCGCGGCAGGCGAAGACGGCCAAACCGGTCAACACCACGCCCAGCACCAGCCGCCCGGCCAGTGACCGGGACCCGGGAGGTCCCCACCAGAACATTTTCCTGAATATCCGATATATCAGGTACGCCACGGCCGCCAGCAGCGGCGCCAGCAGCCAAATCGGATACCTGGTCCAGATGTGCCCTATAATCTCCCGCGGATGGCGGGGATAGTTCAGCGCCATCCAGTTCATCCGCCTCCAGAAATAGAAGAAGAAGCCCGCGCCCACTATTTCCACGCCCAGCGCCAGCACGAACATCACCACCGTGTAAATGGTGATTGCCCTGCGGAATCGGGGGGTAAACTTATCCTCCGGCCACAGCGATAAAATCACGACCAGGGGCAAAATGGCGAAACCTATCGGCACGGCGTCGTAGCGCATGCCCATCGCCAGGCAGCGGAGCAGGTCCATGGCGGCCAGGCCCCTGAGATTTTCCCGCACGGCGATAAGAAGCCCCACCCTGAAACCGCCGAATATCAGCCACCCCAGCCCCGCCATTATCAGCACCACTCGCAGGCGGGAGCCGAACAAAACACCTCGCATGCGCGCGCGGGCAGAATCTTCCGCCGCAACATGGCCGTCGGCCGCTTCACTTTGATCGTATATAAACGGAGCCAATCAGATTACCCGCTCGGAGTGAACGAAAACTCTCGATTCCTTTCACCGGACAGGATAAGTATCCCCGCCGAAAGTAGCAAGCATTCACCGCACATAGACGGCTTAAATATCGCGCAATCCGCATGGAGGCGTCGACCGCCGGGACATTCGTCTGAGACCCCTTCCCTCGATAAAATCCCGATTCATGACCGCCCGCCGCCTGTAAGGACAGGCAAAAGCGGAACTTTCAGCCGTTTAAGAGTTTCTAAGTCGTTGGATAATTATTACAGAATCGATTATGCTTATATGCTGATGTTAACCGGCAAACCCCATGTCAAAAAGCCGGCGATTATCATCAACTATAAATTACCGCTTAATTATGATTAAGGAGCATAACACATGAATCCGGCAAACATCACCCGACGAACCGGCGTTTGCGCCTGCATCATGGCGATGATACTGTCGGCGACTTTGCATGCAGCACAAGAGAGCCCTGAAAAACTCGGCACAACCGGCGCCTACAAGCCCACCTGGGACTCGCTGGCCGACCATCCCGTGCCAACCTGGTTTCGAGACGCCAAGTTCGGCATATACACCCACTGGGGACCCTACAGCGTTCCGGCCTGCGGGCCCAACGGCTCGTGGTATGCCCATAACATGTACAGGCCAAATACCAAACAGGGCAAATATCATCTCGAGCACTACGGCAAACCCGAGAAGTTCGGCTTCAAGGACATCATTCCGCTGTTCAAGGCCGAGAAGTTCGACCCCGACGACTGGGCTGAACTTTTTAAGAAGGCGGGCGCACAATTCGCCGGCCCCGTCGCCGAGCACCACGAGGGCTTTTCGATGTGGGACTCGGATATCACCAGGTGGAACGCAAAGGATATGGGGCCCAGGCGGGACGTGGTGGGCGAACTCGAGAAGGCCATCAGGAAGCGGGACATGAAGTTCATGGTCGCCTTTCACCACGCACAGAACTGGTGGCACTACCCCACCTGGAACAAGAACTTCGACTGCTCGAACCCCAAGTACGCCGGCCTCTACACCACGCCGCACAAGCGGGGCGCGAAACCGAACAAGTGGTTCCTCGACCGCTGGAAAGGGAAACTCGTCGAAGTGGTCGACAAATACGACCCCGATATGATCTGGTTCGACTTCCGCCTCGACGCCATTCGCGAAAGCTACCGACAGGAGTTCGTGGCGTATTACTACAACAAGGCCGTCGAGCGCAAGAAAGATGTGCTGATAACATACAAGGGCCACGACCTGCCTCCGGGAACGGGCGTGGAAGACCTGGAACTGGGACGCATGGCCGGGATGACCCATCACGTGTGGCTGACGGATTCATCAGTAGATGCGCAGGGCGCGTGGTCATACGTCGAAGGCGCGCCGTGGAAAACGCCCAACCGCCTGATAGACAACCTCGTCGACCGGGTCAGCAAGAACGGCCAGTTGCTGCTGAATGTCGGGCCCAAGGCCGACGGCACCATTCCAAGGCCGGCCAGAAAACTCCTGCTGGCGATGGGCGCCTGGCTTAAGGTCAACGGCGAGGCGATTTACGGCACGCGCCCGTGGATTATCTCCGGCGAAGGGCCCACAAAACTCGACAAGTCCGGCGCATTCAACGAGGGGAACGAGCCGACCTACACGCCCAAAGATATCCGCTTCACCACCAGGGGCGATGCCCTTTACGCCGTTCTTCTGGCCTGGCCGGGTGAGAAGATCAACATAAAGACGCTCCGCCGCCTCTACGAGTCGGACATCGTCTCGGTCACCATGCTGGGTGCGCCGGGAGAACTTAAATGGAGCCACGACGGAAAGGGGCTGACTGTAGAGTTGCCGTCGAAAAAACCCTGCCGGCACGCATACGCCCTGAAAATAGTGCTCAAATAAGAACCAATACCACGGCGTTGAAATCAATGACGTAAGAAAAACATCAGGAGACCAATCATGAAAAAGGCAGCGCAATTTCTCGTGGTAGTGACGGCGGCGGCATTCATTTTTGTCTGCGCCGGCTGCGCCGGCAAAAACGAGGACGTCAAACGGGTTGGAATGGTCATCAAACTCAAGCCCGAGCACGTCGAGGAGTACAGGAAACTCCACACCGACACGAATCCGGGCGTGCGGGACCTGCTGAACAAGTACCACATGCACAATTTCAACATCTTTCTGCACAAGATTGACGGCCAGTGGTATGAGTTCGCCTACTATGAATATACCGGCGACGATTACGAGGCCGACATGGCCAAACTCGCAAGAGAGCCGAGAAACATAGAGTGGCTAAAAAAATGTGACCCCATGCAGAGCCCCCTGGAAGGTCACGAAAGCTGGGCCGAAATGGAGAGAATCTATTTCAACAAATAGCGGCCGGCCGCGGGGATGTAAAAATCGGTTTACAGGTAATCCCGGTCGAG
This sequence comes from uncultured Planctomycetaceae bacterium, assembly GCA_964472875.1. Classification (GTDB taxonomy): domain Bacteria; phylum Planctomycetota; class Phycisphaerae; order SM23-33; family SM23-33; genus CAYYMD01. Next base: position 1,361 of record CAYYMD010000044.1, on the reverse strand, counting down.
CTGTTTGAGGTTCGCAAGGGCCTCTTTTTCCAGCTGCCTGATTCGCTCGCGGGTGAGGCCGATAATCTCACCGACCTCGTGATAGGTTCGCCCGCCCTCTTTGCCGTCGAGTCCGAAACGAAGGTAAAGAATTTTGCGCTGCCTTTGGGGCAGGTGCTCCAGCAGTTTCTCCACAAGTGGAGCGTTGGAGGCGTCCATCATTGCCTGCTGCGGCGGGGCCGAGTCGTCGGCGAGCATTTCGGAGACGGTCTGGGTTTCTTCCCCGCCCATCTGTGAAGGCGCGTTGACCGCGGCCAGGCCCTGCTTGACCATGCGGGCCTTTTTTTGGGATATTTTCAGCGTCGAGGCCATCTCCCTGAGCGTCGGCTCGCGCCCGAGCGTGGTCTCGAGGCGCTCGGCTGCGCGCCGCCACTTGGTGATGAGCTTTGCCAGGTATGCCGGAATGTGTATGGGCTGGCCGGCGTTTATAAGCGCCCGCTTGATGGCCTGTTTAATCCACCACGCCGCGTAAGTGCTGAAACGCACGCCGCTGTCCGGGTCGAAGTCCTCAACGGCCCGCATAAGCCCGAGATTGCCCTCGGCCACCAGGTCGCTCAGCGTCATGCCGGGATTGGAATATTCCTTGGCAATCTTGACCACCAGGCGGAGGTTGGACCGGATCATCTGCTCGCGGGCGACGGGGTCGGAATGTTCGCGCACGCGGCGCGATAACTGGCGTTCCTGCTCGGCCGTCAAAAGCGGGGCGGACTTGATTTGCTCGAGATACCATCCCAGCGTGCCCCTTCCGCGGGCCCACCCGGGCGAAGATGCTTTTTGCACGGCCGTCGGCGCCTGCGATTTACCGGTGGTTTTGCCCATCATTTTCCTCCGTAATTCCTTCCGTTTCGTTCCTGTTCGCCGGACAGTTTAATCTTCGACAAATTGAAACGCCGCCTTAAATAACCCCCCCGCCAAAACGCACCCGGATGTATGCGGGCGGGCCCCAGCGGCGGCCTTTATGGCGGATAAAAGTTCCTTTCCAAGCGCGGCGTGCGTTCCTTACCAGGCGCGGCGGCGGCCCCACGCCACCGCGGCAAGCCCCGCACCTGCCCGCCTGACCTTATGGCGGATGTGAATGCGGGGATAAGGTTGTGGTTGGTATAAATATCCCGGCCTTGATAGAAAGTGAAGTTAGCCCTCCAGCGCCGCAACAGCATCTTGACGGCCGCGGGTGATTAAGGGAAAATAACGCTTATGCAGGGGTCGCGAACATTTGACGATTTGGCGTTGGGGCGGTGGCACGGCCGTATCCCCTGCCGGGCGTGCGACCTTGTGGCCGAGTACGAGTACGACGGCCGGAAACGCAGGATCGAGGAGGACGT
>CAYYMD010000043.1:0-26252 GCA_964472875.1 uncultured Planctomycetaceae bacterium | reverse complement strand
GGGAACTTCCCGGCCAGAACGACGGCGCATACCCGGACCAGTGGAAGATGCTGTTTAAGGCGGTGATTGTGGTGCATCGTCTCGCCACGGAAGGTATGTTCACCAAAGATGAACTGGCGGCCAAGCGTCAGCGACTTGAGAATTGGGCCGATGAACTTTTGCAACGGCCGCTCAGTCAGACCGGAGATGTGCGTATAAGGAATCGGCTCATGAAACAGCGTTCACACTTGCTGACGTGTCTTGAAGACCTCGCCGCCAATCCGACCAATAATGCGGCCGAGAGGGCGTTGCGTCCTGCCGTTATAGCGAGAAAGGTCTCTTGTGGAAATAAGACCGACCGGGGCCGCAGGACCTGGCAGATCCTCGCCAGTCTGGGGCAAACCTGCAGCCAGCGTGGAGAAGACTTCCTGGAATATATAAGCCGGAACATCACGCTACAGCCCCAACCACGCTAAACAGATACGGCGTAGGAACGCCGCCGCGTCATTCGGTAGCGTTTTATCTGTTTGTCGAGGCGCGGAGCAGTTCGCCGGCGCGGTGGCTGCTTCTAACGAACGGCCCGGCCGAGACCGCGCGGAACCCCATCTGTTTGGCCGTGTCGGTCCATTGTTCGAATTTTTCCGGCCGGACGTACCTGTCCACCGGCAGGTGGTCGCCTGAGGGGGAGAGGTACTGTCCTATCGTAAGCATGTCGCAGCCGACGTCGCGGAGGTCACGCATTATCCCAATTACTTCCTCGTCGGTTTCGCCCAGGCCGACCATAAAGCCGCTCTTTGTAAATATTTTCCGGCCGGCGGACAGTTTTTTTGCGATTTCGAGAACGTCCAGACTTTGCCGGTAGTTTGCCTGCGGCCTGGCCGCCGGATAGAGACGCGGTGCGGTCTCGACGTTATGGTTGAACACATCCGGCCGGGCGCCGATTACCGTTTCGACGGCGGCCTCGTCGCCGCCGAAATCGGGCGTGAGCACTTCGACGGTGGCCGTGGGAATCTCCCGCCGAATCGCGGCGATGGTCCGCGCGAAGTGCCCGCTTCCGCCGTCCGGAAGGTCGTCGCGTGTTACGCTGGTCACCACCACGTGCTTCAGTTCCATCAGCCGGGCCGCCTCGGCCACCATTTCCGGCTCATCCTGCCGTAGCGCGCCTTGCGGGCCGGTGGCCACCGCGCAGAAACGGCAGTTCCGGCTGCAGCGGCGGCCCAATATCATGAATGTGGCCGTGCCGCGAGCGAAGCACTCGTGCCGGTTGGGGCACTGGGCCTCGGTGCAGACGGTGTTCAGGTCCAGGTCCGCCAGAATGTCTTCCACGCGCTGCTGCGAGGCGGCGCTGCTAAACCTTTTGGTCAGCCATTCGGGCAGGCGGCGGCTCGTCGCTTTCGGCGAGCCGGGATTGTTGTTTGCGGTCGATTCCGTCAAAACCGAATACCTCCGTAAAAATCTCGAGCAGGGGCGCCTTGACGCTTTTCATCTCGACACTGCGCCCCAGAAGTTTGGAGATGCTGGTCATCTCCACGTCGGCCATTCCGCACGGGACGATGTCGGCGAATACCTGCGGGTCGTTAGAGACGTTCAGCGCGAAACCGTGGTAGGTAATCCACCGCCTGGCGGAGACTCCTATGGATGCGATTTTCGCTCCGCCGGTCCACACGCCGGTGAAGCCCTCGCGCCGGCCGGCGACAATGCCGAAACCGTCCAGCAGGCGTATCAGCACTTCCTCCAGCAGCCGCATGTATTGGCGGATATCCTTGCCGCGCGGCGCCAGGGGGATTATGGGGTAGCCCACCAGTTGCCCCGGGCCGTGCCAGGTCACCTTGCCGCCGCGGTTGGTCTTTCGCACCTGCACGCCGTCGCGGTCCAGTTCGTCGCGGCCCGCCAGGACGTGGCCGTCCTTTCCGGTGGCGCCGATGGTTATAACCGGCGGCAAGTGCTCAACCAGCAGCAGCCATCCGCCTTCGCCATCGGCCGCGAGCAGTTCATCCACCAGGCGCTTCTGGAGATGCAGGCACGAATCATAATCCCGCCGCCCCAGGTCCAGGCATCTCAAGATGTTTGTTTTGTCGCCGTTCATCTGTGCGGATTACTTCGCCACTTGCAGGAGTTCTTCCTCGGCCGCCTTTGTCCATATCCCGTTGTCCAAGCGTTCGGCGACGGATGGGTATTTCTCGGCCAGGTCGGCCAGCGGCGTCAGGGGCAACTCGTGCAGTTGCGGATAGACCACGATTTTGCCTGCCAGCGTCCGCTCCTGGACCGCGTCCATGCCGTCGATGGCTCCGGCCATGCCCGTAACGGCGTCCACCAAACTGTTGGTGTCCAGCACGCCGGAGTTCAGTTTGTCCAGGACGATTTTCATGTCGCGTATGACCGAACCGCTCGTGCCGAACATGAAGCAGGATTTCCTGATGTAGGCGTCCATGTCGACGGGATGCTTCTTGTCGGCGGGGATGCCTGCGAAGATGTTAATCAGTGCGCTGGGCCCGCTGTCGTCAATGGCCTGGGCGACTATCCCGGGCACCGGGGCCATGATGGCCAAGTAGGTGTAGCCGTCGCCGGCCGGATGGTTTTGCGGGTTAATCAGTTTCAGGTCGATGTTGTTTGCCTCGGCCAGCGGGCGGGCCTTTGCCTCGAATGTTTGAAGCCGCCCGTCGTCCAGGTCCGTTCCGGTTACGGAAACCCCATCGGTCCCGCTGCAGAGCGCCCGGATTACGTGCATCTGGCCCATGGGGCCGGCGGCCCCGATGACCATTATTTTATCGCCGCGGCGCAACTGACCGTTTTCGGGTATGACGCCGTAGGCGTCTTTTGGGCTGGCGGTGGTGGTGCCGACCCAGCGACAATTTCCGTAGTGCATCCGCCCGACGCTTATGTTCACCCGGCGGGGGATTTCCCGCCCGAAGGTTATCACGGCCGTTATAGCGCCCGCGGCGGATTTGTCGTCGATGGCTTCGATTGTATCGGCGTCGGCGCCGAAATAGACGATGTCGTCGAATTCGAAATCCGGCAGCGACTTTACATCTTCTGCGGCCGTGACCGGCACGCCCAGTCCTTCCAGCGTTCGCCGCTGGGTTTCGTCGCACACTGCCGTTATTTCACCGGGCGCCGAATCGCCGCCCACGACGCCGCCCAGTTCGCTTACGTCCAGGCCCGCCTCAGCCACGACGAGCATCTTTCCGCCGCCCAGCGGGCCGCGCCGCTCTTCGCTGACGTAGGAATCTTCCACGCACGCCCACGGCTCCACCAGGGCAACCGCCGATGCGCTGTGTTCGGCATCGACGGGGATAAGCAGTGACTCGCCTGTGGCCGGGTCCATGATTACCCGCTCATCCATTATCACGTATTCCTGCAACGCGCCCTCGAAGTTGTAACCGAACGCCGCGTTGGAAGAAGCGGTCTTCAGCCAGCGGTAATCGGTCTGGACAAGGGCCCTCTGGCCGACGTGATGGTGGGCGACCTTCTCGCCCACGGCCACGATTTCGCACATGGCCTCGTGGCCGGGGACGGCCGGCTCGTCGCCGGGTCTGTAGGATGGGATTTCCTCGAGGACCTCGGCGGCTATGCCGTCAACCACGGGTCCTTTGCGCGAGTGGCCGGAGAACTGCTTTAGCAGTTTGACGTCCGAGAAGCACAAACCCACCGCCCGAATGCGAACGAGCACCTGGTGCGGACCTGGCCTGTCAACCTTCTTGGATTTGTTCAGGCGCAGTTCCGACGGCCCGGTAAGTTGCACGGCGTATTGTGTGTCCGGTATTTCTGTCATAATAATTATCCGTTGTCTTTCGTTTACCTCAGCATTATCTGCCCGCCGGTTACGGGTACGGCCTGCCCGGTTTCGTAATCCTGTTCTATGACGTAATAAATCGCCCGCATAACGTCCTCGACCGTGCAGCCGCGATGTATGGGCGACTTCGCCTCGTAGGCCTTCCGCACGTCTTCGACCGTTTTGGCCCCGGGCACCTTGCCCGCGCGGAGGTACTGGACGAACAGACCGTTTTCCGGGTCGGACCACAGCGGGCCGTCGTAAAAATTGCCCGGGCAAATCGAGTTGACCTTGATGCCGTCGCGAATCAACTCCAGCGCGAAGGACTGCGTCAGGCCGATGCCGCCGAATTTGCCGCCGGCGTATGCGCTGTTGCGGTTGGACCCGGCCAGGCCGGATTTGGAGTTTATCTGTATTATATCGCCGGTGTATCCGGGGTTCGCCATGTGCTGGGCGGCCATTACGGGCGAGGCCGCCTGCACGCAGATGAAATAGCCCACATAGTTGACCTCCGTGACCAGGCGGAACTGCTCTATCGGCAGGGTCTTTACCGACCCGGCCCGCAGCACGCCGGCGTTGGAGACGAATATGTCGAACCCGCCGTATCGCTTCACAATGGAGTGGACTGCGGCGCGGACGGATTCGGCGTCGGTAACGTCCGCGGCCAGGCCCATTGCCCGGCCGGGGCCGTGCTTCTGCATGAATTCCTGAGCGTTTTGTTCGGCGCCTTCGGCGTTGACGTCGGCCAGGACCACGTGCGCGCCCTGCCCGGCAAGCTCGCCGGCTATACCAAGGCCGAAGCCCTGGGCCGCGCCGGTTATCACCGCCACCTTGCCGGCGGCCTTTCCGCCGCCCCGGCCGCGGTATTCCGCGCGTGCATCGCGGGCTTCTTGTGTGCAGGATGTTATGAACGGGTGGTCTTTCCGGCCGATGGTCTCCATGCCGCCAAGAGCGGCCGCCCCGGCCATCGCCTTGACTGAGTCCTTGTAAACGCTGCAGGCCACCTCGGCCTGTGCGTAGTCGTCGCCGGCGGCGAACATGCCAAGCCCGCGCACCAGCACGATAATCGGCGGGCCGCCGTGGTTGTCACGGTAGTCGCCGACGGCTTCACCCAGGCGGTCTATTGTCTGCTTCCGGGATTCATCCTCGCGCGGTTCGAACCACAGCGGGAAACCGCCGCAGTAGAAAACCTGGTGCGGCGTGACCGGCCCGAGTTCGGTCGCGGCCGGTCCGTCCGAGCCGCTGACAAGTTTCATGACCGGTTCGCTGTCGTCGAACGTTACAATTTTGGGATTATCGCCCTCGGCCAGCAGCACTCGCAGGGCGGGTGCGACGGTGTTAATGATATTTTCGCGCCGGTCGGCCGGGGGCAGTAGTTCGCCGAAGGGCGGGCCCGCCTCGGCCGCGGCCTTTTGGACGGCATCCTTCACGGCCGAGACGATTCGCTCGGTCGTATCGGTTACCTCGCGGGGATTATCGCCGGTGACAATCAGGCCGTGCTTTTCAAGAATAATGACCCTGGGCGGCTCGCCGGCATGTTGTTGCCGATAATTTTTCACCGCCGAAGCGACGGCGTGGGCGGCCTCGAAGCCCGGGGCGGCGAACGGGACCAGCAGAACCTCCTCGCCGAACAGGTCTTCAATGATTTTTCCGCCCCCGGCCGCACACGAAACGGCGTTGACGACGGTGGGGTGCGTGTGGACCGTAAATTTGGCCGGAAGGAAGTTGTGCATCACCGACTCGATAGACGGGGCGAGCCGGCATTCGGGGTCCGTTTTTGCCCGGAGCATGCCGGCCTGATAATTTTCCCTCATCTCTTCGCCCGTCTCGGCTAAAAGAGCATCCAGTTTGGCCCTTTCCAGTGCGACGAAGTTTTCCGCCTCGACGGTCGCCAGCGATGAACCGCTGGGCGTTACGTAAATAGTCTCGTCGGTTTTGAACGATACGTTGCCCCCGGCGGCGATGATGAAATTTTCATCCCCGCCGTATCGTTGGGCGAGTTCGGCCAGTTGCTCCAGCGGCTGGCCGGGTCTGCCTTCGTTTTGTGATTTCCGTGCCATTTCCGTCATCTCTCCCGGATAAAATTATCAGCCGGCAGTTCGTTTGTGTGTCCTGTAATATTCGCCGATAAGGGCCGAGCCGAGCTCCGCGAAATAATCGATGCGTTCGGACTGGTTTTCGAATTTCGGGTTCGGGTCGCCGTTTGCATCGACGTAGCCGTCTTGTCCGCCTGCGACGAGGAACTGGTGGGCGGCGACAACGCACGCGCCCCGCCAGAATATTTCCTTCAGCTCCTGCGGTATCTCGCTGCCGCCTTCACAGCGCGGCTCCAGGGGCACTTTCTCTATGGTATTGTGCTCGGTTCCCGCCGTCACGACGATGCCCGCGGCGTCATAGGTCTTCACGTATTTGCTCAGCACCGCCGGGCTGTTGCGCAGCGGGATGAGTTCGGCGCAGAAGATATTCTTCCTGCGGCAGTTTTCGGCCAGTTTTTCCGGTGGGTCCTCGTATGGGCATATCGGGTCGGCCCCGTCGGCCAGCGTCGGGTAGCATGGTATTCCGCCCATCGACAGTATCATGCGGCGGGCCTGCTCGAGGTTCACGAACTCCTCCGGAACGAACGCGGGCTTACCCGCCTTCATCAGGTGCTTGCGGATAAGCCCCTGTGCGGCGGCCGCGTCGTCGGCTGCGTCCGGGCAGGACACGCCCAGAATTTTCTCCAGCGCCGCCCCGCGGCCGGAAGGTTCGACCTTTTCGAACAATGCTTCCTGGAACGCGCGGGCTACGTGACGCTCCTGAAGGTATACCGTATCGACCGGGCAGCCGTGGCGAACGGCCAACTGCTCGATAATTTTTCCTTCGTCCAGGCCGGTTTCCACACCGCCGGAGGCGAATATTTCGGCGACTTTGCCGATAATCCGGCGAATCCGCCGACGGTCGTTGTCGCGGATGGTTTGGAGTATCTCCATCGCCTCGGGCGGCGGCGGGTCGAATTTCGTCACGCCCTTGCCGCAGATGTACATCCGGCCGGGGTTTCCCGGATCGTTGACGCGAACGCCGTCGCGGGCGAGGTCCTCGGCCATCGAGGTTATCTCCAGCCCGAACAGCGGAAAGATGCCCTTTTGGCGAGCCGCGGCCGTGAACCGGCGATAAACGCTGTAATCGTAGTAATTGCTGGCTCCCAATACGCCTATGCCCTGGGCGGCGGCGGTGTTAACGACTTCTTCCACGCTGTCGAACGCAGAAAAATTCGGCGGCAGGTGGACGTGGCTGTTGACGCCGGGCCTCTCGGCCGCGGCGATAACCTCCGCCGAGGAAATCCGCTCCACGGTCCCCAGCGAGCGGAGCCATTGGAATGTCTGCTCTGAATTTTCTGACATATCTAATCTGCCCTTTGATAGCGCGCGGCGACTAACCGCCGGCGGTAACTTTGGTGATTTTTCGCGGCGGCAGGTGGAGGGCGCGGGTGAGCGAATCTTCGGCCGCTTCGGCGAGGGTCTCTGCCATCGTGGGATGGGCGAACACAACCTCGGCCAGTTCCTCCGCCGTGGCTTTCTGATGGACCGCGACTCCGGCGGCCGCAATGAATTCGGTGGCGTTGTATCCGACCGCGTGCACGCCGAGGATTCTGCCGTCGTCGCGGGCGGTTATTACCTTCACGAACCCTTCCGTGTGCCCGGCCGACAGCGCCTTGCCGTGGAAGGCCAGCGGAAAATGACCCACCGAAACCGGTATGTTCTTCCGCCGCGCCTGTTCGGTGGTGATGCCGACCGAGGCGAGTTCCGGAAAGGTGTATATGCAGTTAGGCACGGGCGAATCGCACACGCGCCGCCGGCCGAGTGCGTTATCCACCGCTACCTTGCCCTGGTCGCTGGCGGCGTGGGCGAGCATCCACCTTCCGTTTGCGTCGCCGATGCAGTAGCAGTTTTCCGCGCCGGTGGCCAGGGTGTCGTCGGTGGGGATGTATCCTTTCTCGGTATGTATGGACAGTTTTTCCAGCCCGATGTCATCCACGTTCGCGCGCCTTCCCACGGCCATGAGTATTCTGTCGGCCTCGATGCTCTGTCCGTCATCGACGGTGGCGGTTACTGTCTTGTTCGAGATATCCACATTCTGCACCTTCGCGCCGGTGAGGCACTTGATGCCGCGGGATGCGAATATTTTTTCAATCTCCCGCCCGAGTTCGGCTTCCACCAGCGGCAGCAGCCGCGGCATCATCTCCACCACGGTGACCTCCACGCCGTATGCCCGCATCATGCAGGCGAACTCGCAGCCGATGACGCCGCCGCCAATAATCAGCAACCTCGACGGCAGCGTGTCCCAGTGCAGGGCCTGGTCGGTGGTGCAGATGTAATGTTCGTCTATCTCCATGCCGGGTATGGCCACAGGTGACGAGCCGGTGGCGAGTATGATATTTTTGGCCGCAATCTGCTCTTTGCCGCCGTCCTGCTTGTCGACGGTTATTTTGCCTTTGCCGACGATTTTGCCGCGGCCGTTCAGCAGCGTTATGCCGCGCTTTTTGAAGAGCATTCCCACGCCGCCTCGCAGCGTGGCGATGACCTTGTCTTTTTTCTTCTGGATTGCGGACCAGTCGAACCCGATTTCACCGTCGATTTTCACGCCCCAGTCTTCGGCGTCTCCGGCGCGATGCAGCAGTTTGGCCGAGGCCAGCAGCGTCTTGGAGGGGATGCACCCGTCGTTTAGACAGACCCCGCCAAGGTGCCTCTGCTCCACTATCGCCACCTTCGCGCCCCGGCCCGCGGCGTGCAGCGCGGCCACGTAACCGCCCGGGCCGGCGCCGATAATCGCTATGTCGTATTGTTTGTCAGCCATGTTTTAAGACGTCCTGTTTAATGAAGTTAAACTAATCGCCGAGCAGTTGTCGGGGCGACTCCAGGAGTTTCTTTAGCGACTGGAGGAACTTCGCCGCCTCGACACCGTCGATTATTCTGTGGTCCGCGCTTAGCGTCATCGTCATTACCTTCCCGGCCCGCATGGTGTCCTCGTATACGAGCACGTCGCCGCGGATGGCGCCGACGGCCAGTATTCCCGACTCGGGCGGATTGATAATCGCCGCGAATTCCTCGATGCCGAACATCCCGGCGTTGCTGACGGTGAACACGCCCTGGCCCATCCCGGCGATTTTGCCTTCGTGGGCGCCTTTGACGACTTCCTTGGTGCGGGCGGCAAGCGCCCTGAAACCCATGCCCTCGGCCCCGACAACCACGGGCACGACCAGGCCGTTTTCCACGGCCGTCGCCACGCCCACGTTGGCGGCGGGCGAGACGGTAATTTCATCGTCTTCCAGCCGGCTGCGGAATGATGGGAAAGCCATCAGATTTTTCGTCACGGCCGCGACGATAAAATCGTTTATTGTGCAGTCGAAGCGGGCCTTGGTTTCGCGATAGACCTGCACCAGCGGCCCGGCGTTTATCGTCACACGCATGTAGAAGTGCGGGATTGTCTGCTTGGAGACGGTGAGGTTGCGGGCGATGGCCTTGCGCATGCCGGAAATTTTTTGACCGGTCGGCTGGGCGGCGCGGGGCTTTACCTCGGCCTGTTCGACATCGGTTGAAAGCACCCTGCCGCCGGGCCCGCTGCCCGGGGCAACGGCGCTTATGTCAACGCCCCGTCTGCGGGCGGCTTTTCTGGCCGCGGGCGACGCCTTGACCCGTGTCCCGCTCGGCGGTGCCGGCTTTGTGGCCGGTTCGGCAGGTTTCTCCGCTGTTGCGGGGGCTGAGGGTTCGGGCTTTTCCTCGACGGCCGGTTTTTTCGCGGCCGGAGGCGCTCCGCCCTGGGATTCGAGGTATGCATCCACGTCCGCATCGTTCTCGGCAAGGTACGCCACCGGCTGCTTGACCTGGATAGTCTCGCCCTCGTCTGCGACTATTCTGGCCAACCGGCCGGAATGGGGTGATTCCACCTCGATGTTGGCCTTGTCCGTCTCGACCTCGAAGATGATATCTCCCTCGCTGATGCTTTGGCCAACTTCGACTCGCCATGAAATAATGGTGCCTTCTTCCATGGTCTGGCCGAGTTGCGGCATCAGGATGGGGGTTACGTTTTCGGGCGAGCCGCCGGCGGATTCGGAAGGTTTGCCGACCTGTTTTGCGGCCTCTTTTTTACCGGGTTGTTTTTTGCTCATTTCTTTGGCCTTCTGTGGTGATTGGGGTTGCTGTTTTTCGGCGGCCGGGGCTGATTCCTCCGCCGTCCTGCCTGCTCGGGACTGAAGGTGCGAAACGTCTTCACCCGGTTTGCCTATGGCGGCAAGGGGTGTATCGGCAGCGATGGGCGCGCCCTCGGGTTCGAGGATTTTCAGCAGAGCGCCGCCGCCTTTCCAATTGACCTTTATGGTTTCGCCCGGAGCGGAGACCTCAAGTAGCGGTTCATCCGGCAAAATTTCATCGCCTTCCGAGCGATGCCACTTTGTTAGCACGCCTTCGGTGAATTTCTTTAATCTTTTAATATCAGCAAGTTGTAACGTTTTCATGGTAATATCCTGTTCAATATATTACAACATTAGCATCACAATACCACATAATCAATCAAAAAACAATCATAAATTATATAAATTTACTTGATTTTTATGTTTATTTGTGTTCAATTATAGTGTAGATTACTTCGTAAGGAGCTTCCATGGCGGTTTCGACCAGGCAACGACGGGAGTCAATACTTGCTGAGGCCTATCGGTTAAAGCATGTAACCGTGAAGGACCTTTCCCAGCGGTTCGACGTCTCGCCGGCGACGGTCCGACGCGACCTGAAGTCCCTTGCCGAAGAAGGTTACGTAGAGCTGGAATACGGCGGGGCGTCGGTGTTGAAAAACAGCGACCACTCGTTCCGCTCGAAACTGCTTCGAAACCTTGAGGCCAAGCAGACGATAGGCCGACTGGCGGCGGATTTGATTGAAGACGGCGAGCAGATATTTCTGGATTCAGGAACCACCTGTTTCCAGATGGTGCCGCAGGTTCGCCGCAAAAAGTCGCTGTGCGTGATAGTGAATTCCATCAGGATAGCCGAAGAACTCGACGCGCCGGGACTGGACGTGATTCTGCTCGGCGGGCAATACCGCCCGGACAGGATGGACGCGGTGGGCCCGCTGGCCGAGACATCGCTGGACCATCTGCGTGGTTACCGGGCGTTTATAGGAACAGACGGGCTGGAGATGAATTTCGGATTGACGGCCAACGACATAGAAAGCGCGAATCTTTACGGCCTGGCGGTGCGGAACTCGCGGGAAGCGATTCTTCTGGCCGACCATTCCAAGTTCGCGGCGCCGTCGCTGTACAAGATTGTGGACTGGGATTCGGTTTCCACGCTGGTGACGGACGGCCCGCCGTCGGCGCAGTGGGCCGAGTTTCTCGAATCAAAGGATATAAGTCTTATTTACCCTCCTTCGCAAAAGGACAAACAACAGGATTAACAAAAGGAAACATTCAGGAGCAGATAAATGCCTAAATCACAAACCATAGTTCCCGATGAAGTCAGAAAACCGAGCAAAGTCGAGTTAAAGCCCATACCCGTCAACCAGTACGACAGGACGGTAAAGGACGAACTCTCGAATTATGGAAAGGACGCACTCGTGCGGATTTACAGAGACATGGTCATCATCCGCACCTTCGAGAACATGCTCAATGAAATCAAGCTGCGCGGAAGTTACGAGGGCATCGAATATACGCACAAGGGCCCGGCCCACCTTTCGATCGGGCAGGAAGCCGCCGCTGTAGGGCAGGCACTGAACCTCGACATCGAAGACCACATATACGGCAGCCATCGCAGCCACGGTGAGATACTGGCCAAGGGTCTGTCCGCCATCGAGAAACTTCCCGATGAGAAGCTGACCAACATCATGGAGAACTATTTCGAAGGCGACTGCCTCAAGGTCGTCTCCAACGACGCCGCCGGCTCCACGAAGGACCTGGCGATTGACTACCTCATTTACGGCGCGCTGGCGGAGATATTCGGCCGCGAGGCCGGCTTCAACAAGGGCATGGGCGGCTCGATGCACGCGTTTTTCCCGCCGTTCGGAATCTATCCCAACAACGCCATCGTGGGCGGCTCGGCCGACATAGCGCTGGGGGCTGCGCTTTACAAAAAGATAAATAAAAAGCCCGGCATGGTTATCGCGAATATCGGCGACGGCTCTTCATCCTGCGGACCCACGTGGGAATCGATATGCATGGCCACCATGGACCAGTACACCAAACTGTGGGATGAGGCCCACCGCGGCGGCGTGCCGCTGATTTACAATTTCGTGGACAATTTCTACGCCATGGGCGGCCAGCCCGCAGGCGAGACGATGGGCTTCGAGATACTGGCCAGGATCGGCGCGGGCGTCAATGCCGACCAGATGCACGCCGAGCGCGTGGACGGTTACAACCCGCTTGCGGTCGCCGACGCTATCACCCGCAAGAAGAATATTATCGCCGACGGCCGGGGCCCGGTCCTGCTGGATGTGATAACGTACCGCTTCAGCGGGCACTCCCCCTCCGACGCCTCGAGTTACCGCGAGAAAGAGGAAATAGAGGCCTGGCAGCAGTGCGATCCGCTCAATGAATACAGCGAGAAACTCATCGACGCCGGCGTGTGCTCTGCCGAGGACGTCGAGGCGATAAACGAAAAGGCGCGCGGGCTGATATTCAAGGCCTACAAAAAGGCGATAGACCTGGAAATTTCGCCGCGTCCGAACCTGTATTCGTCGAACTGCCTGCTGGATAAAGTAACGTTTTCCGACCAGAAGGTGGATTCCATGGACCCGGACCGCCAGTGCGAAGTTCTGGCCGTGGGCGAAGACAATCCCCGCCTCAAGTCGCTGGCCCGTAGGAGCCGCGGCGCTTTCGATGAAAACGGCGAGCAGTTGCCCAAGAGCAGGTGCATCGGCATACGCGATGCCCTTTTCGAGGCGATTCTGGACATGTTCCGTACCGACCCGACACTGGTGGCCTACGGCGAGGAGAACCGCGACTGGGGCGGTGCGTTTGCGGTATACCGCGGCCTGACCGAGGCGCTGCCGTACCATCGCCTGTTCAACACGCCCATAACCGAGGGCGCAATCGTGGGTTCGGCCATCGGATACGCACTCGAGGGCGGCCGGGCGCTTGTGGAACTGATGTACTGCGATTTTCTCGGCCGGGCCGGCGACGAGGTATTCAACCAGCTGGCCAAGTGGCAGGCGATGTCCGGCGGGCTGCTGAAGGCCCCGGTGGTGCTGCGCGTATCGGTGGGCAACAAGTACGGCGCCCAGCACAGCCAGGACTGGACCAGCATATGCACGCACGTGCCGGGCCTGAAGGTGGCCTTCCCCGCCACGCCTTACGACGCCAAGGGCATGATGTACTCGGCCCTGACCGGGACCGACCCGGTGATATTCTTCGAGAGCCAGCGAATATACGACCAGCCGGAGATATTCGTTCCCGACGGCGTGCCGGAAGGCCGTTACGAAGTGCCGCTGGGCGAGCCGGACGTGAAAAAGACCGGCGACGACCTGACGATACTGTCCATAGGCGCCACGCTGTACCGCGTGATGGAAGCGGTGGAGCAGCTGGAGAACCGGTACGGCGTCTCATGCGAGGTAATCGACGCCCGTTCGCTGGTGCCGTTCAATTACGAGAAGGTGCTTGAGTCGGTGCGGAAGACCCGCAAGATTATGCTGACCTCCGACGCCTGCCAGCGGGACAGTTTCATGCAGCATTTGGCGGCGGATATATCCCGCTTCGCCTTCGACGAACTGGATGCGCCGCCTACCGTCGTCGGCGCCCGCAACTGGATAACCCCCGCCGACGAGATTGAGGATACATTCTTCCCGTATCCCAACGACATGCTCGACGCCGTCCACGAGTACATCATCCCGCTGAAGGGCTACCGGGTTCAGCGCGAATGCGACGTCGAGAACATGCTGTGGCGGTCACGGAAGGGATTGTAAGTAAAGTACTACGGGTTAAAACCCGTAAAACCCGTAGCATTGCTGCTTCGGGCTTCGCCCGTCCGCCTTCGGCGGTTGACTTCATCTACGGGTTGAAACCCATAGAATTACGCAGGAATATTAAAGCCCCGGCCCGCCGGGCCTTCTCGATATTTATGCGTAGCCGTCGCGGCATATGCCGCGGTTACTCGATTTTGACTTCCGGGAAGCTCGCCCGCTTATCCGGGCCGGTGCCTGTAACGTAAAATCCAGGCCGGCTAAAATTGCTTTTGTGTCATTTGCTTGTCGATCAGTTCTGTCTTTTTCTCACTTTTTGGCTGCGCTTTGTTCCGGCGGCGGAGCGGTTCCTGTCAACGACTTTGGATTTCCTTCCGGCAGCCGGTTTGTCTTTACCGGTTCCATTCTTTCCCGGCACCCAGTTCACTCCACTCG
The DNA here is from genome assembly GCA_964472875.1 of uncultured Planctomycetaceae bacterium. Taxonomy (GTDB): domain Bacteria; phylum Planctomycetota; class Phycisphaerae; order SM23-33; family SM23-33; genus CAYYMD01. The sequence continues at coordinate 12,148 of CAYYMD010000043.1, read as the reverse complement.
ATTCATAGGCGCCAAGGTCGGGGGCCTTGCCGTGAAAACCATCCGTAAACCCCATAATCTGTTTCCCGGAATCAATGGCGTCGGCGTCCGGCTTAAGCCAGAACTTGAGTCTGTCGACGTTCTGCAACTGCTGATTGGGATTACGCCCGAGAAACAGGTTGTTTGCTTTCTCATACTGGTAGACGTTGGTCGGCCATTTGGCTTTCATGTGCGGAGGCGGCGGCCATCTTTTGTAGGTGTGCGTGCCCACTTCTTCACAATTGAACAACGTGTTATTGTAGACACGATGGCCCTCAGCCGGGCCGTTTACGCGCACACCGGCCTCACAGTTCCAAATCACGTTGTGGTCCACAATGAAGTTCCTGCAGAAGTTGTCCAGGTAAACGCCGGGATTAGGGCCATGGCCTCTGTTGTCGTGAATCCAGTTGTAGGCGATGCGCGTGCCCTGCCCGTCGCGTCCCCAAACGTACACCAAGCCAAGGTCCTTGCAGATCAAGCCGGAATCAGAGATGTCGTTGTATCGGATGTCGTCGGCTAAAGCACCTCGCATATGAATGCAGTCGCGTCCGGTGCGGTGGATGGTGTTAAACCATATTCTGTTATTGCCATAAGCTTTGTCTTTGACCGTTCTGAGAGTAACCGGGCAGGAGTAAGTTCCGCTGTAGTCGATATCGCTGATCTCACAGCGGGTAATGAGGTTCTTCTCGCCCCTGATCACAATGCCGGAACCCGCTGAGTATTTGATGGTGCATCCCTGAATCGTATTGTTGTCGCCTTTCACCAGGACACCGTTGTGCCCCTTATCCACCCCGCCGTCGCTTGCCATTCCTCCCCACGGGAACCGGGTAAAATGACTCGGATAAGTAATCCGGCTGTTCTCGAGCATACAGGAATAGCCGACCATGCGGACGCTTCCCACCAAAACGTCAATGCCCCGGATCACCACATGAGATTGACCGTTGAAATCAATACACAGATTTCGCTGTTTCACCTCCACATGAGCCAACGACATGTCTGTGCCTTCGGGTGGCCACAGATAAAGAACGCCGTTTTCGATATGCCACTCCCCGGGTGCATCCAGGGCGGCCAACACGCCGCTGACATACCCTTTTCCCTTGCCGCTGTACCATGGGTTTGATTTGTTCGCCAGAATGAGCCGCCCATCCTTGTAGTCTTTGATGTCGGCGCACTGGAAGGTCCACTTTCGTTCAAATCCTCCGACAACAAATCCGCCTTTCCAGAATCCGTCCGGTTGGGTGAGGTGCTTCGAGGTGATAACGTCCGCCCCTGCATTCATTTCAGCAAAGGTCTGATTATGGAGGTCCTCACTCGTTTCGTTTGGGAAACGCGCCATGTGCAGCATGCGCCCGTTGAGGAAGACCTGATTGAAGCCCCGTTCCAACTCCTTAGGAATCTTTGTCTGCAGGATGCTGCCTTTGTAGGGGCGCCAATCCCCGGCAAGATCGGCCCCTGTGATAATAACCTTCTCGTTTTTCGCCGCCACAAAGGTCAGAGGCATGGATCGGGCACCCGAGTGGCTGAGGCGAAGCGTTTCGCGATAGATGCCGGCACGGACAATAACGGTGTCCCCTGCTCTTGCTTTCTCGACGGCACGCGCCAAGGTGCGAAATGGCTTGCTCTCTGTACCAGAATGGGTATCGCGCCCTTGAGTGCTGACGTAAAACTCACGCGAATAAACGCACGAGGACATTAAGCACAGACACAGTATGGCAAAAAGACCTCGCAGAGAGACGGTTTTCTTTATCATGGTTTGTTTCCTTCTTTGTGAACCTCTGAATTTCGCGGTTGGGCACTGACCCATCCCGGCGCGCCGGGACCGCCGGCCATCTTACATCAATACAACAACTGAATATTACTGTACGTTCCGTTTTTTTTCAAAGGAGGCGGAATACGCGTGAAAATGGTTAATTAATCGTGTTGAATCAGCAGTCAAATTCCGACGCTCCGGGATTGTTCTGTCCGGTCAACCAGTCGTTAAGAAGACCTTTGGCTATCGGCGTTGGACCGAGCGCATCATAGAGTTCGCGATGAGACAGCGATCCGGCGTCTGAAGTGTTTTGAACCAGTGAAACCCGCTGTCGACGGGCATGCATGAATTGTGATTTTCATCGAGAAAATCCGGGTTAAAATCATTAATCCGGATTTTTAGGACGTCTGCCGACCGCGCACGACGCGAATAAAATCCCATTATTTCAGCATGATCTCACGGACACTCGCCCAGTTGCCCACGGGAACACGTGTAATTGTGATGCGCACAAAGCGGACCTCCGCGTTCAGTTCGTCGGTGGTGGTTTTGGCTGCCTTGGAGTTGTCCGTTCTGTCGGCCAGCAGTTTCCACTTCCGCCCGTCATCGGAGCCCTCGATTTTATATTGATAGACGCCGTCGAATTCCCACGTGATAGTCACCTGCTTTATGGTTCGCTTTTCGTCGAATTTAACGCTGACCCACTGCGGCAGCGAGCCGTTGCTTGCACACCAGCGCGTATTCGTATCGCCGTCGAGCAGGTGTTCGACCACGTTGCCCTTGGCGTGCTCCTGAGACGAGGCCGCCAGCCGCGAATCTTTCCGCGGGATAGTCAACGCCTCCGGCAGCGGCGTTTCTATCGGGTATGGGCGGGGGCGATGCGAGAGTTTTTTGCCTATGTCGTCGCCGGCGCCTATGGGCATCATGACGAACCGGTACGAGGTCGGCTCGTTTTTCAGTTGGTATTTTTTAAGAGGCGTCGCGCCCCAGCTGTTGTTGCCGCCCACGCCGGTCTGCGTCAAATCTATGTTCAGGTGGATGGACTCGGACCGTTTCATCTGGAACGAATAATCGGCCTTCTCCATCTCATCCCGCGCGTAATGTTTTGCGCCGAAGCAAATCAGCGGCTCACCCGCAAAGAGCAGGCCGTTTCCGCCCTTGTCGTGCAGAGCGACCCACCGCACGCCGGTGCGGTAGCCGTTTTCCTGCGGCCGTGAATAATCCATCCACATGTCGTCCACGATGGTCTCGAATATGCCGACGCGCTCGAAATTGCGGTCCTGGTAGGTGGCGTTGGGTCCGCGGCCGTAGTATTCGACGTTCTCGAATTTTTTCGGCAGCAGCATCTGCATGCCGTAGCGCAGGGGCCCCTTCATGGGCGCGCCGGGTTGGTAATTCATCGCCACTTCGACCTCGCCACTGCCGTAAACGGTGTAGGCCAGTTGGCAGGCGCCTCTGACGGGGGGCAGGGCCGCGTTGAAAATTACTCTCACAACGCCGTTGTCCGGTTCCTTTACAAGAGCGTCGGTGATTTTTCGGTTCGCCCCTGCGTGTCGCCATTTGTCGTGGGAAAATTTTCTGTAAGACCTGCGGCCGCGGTCGTTGTCGGTCAGCGCCCGCCAGAAGTCAGGCACGAAGCCGCGTTCCACGAGTTGCCTGTTTTTATACTCGAACGATGCGAGCAGCCCCTCGCCCTTGTCAAAACTCAGCGAAAAATCCCTGCCCGTAATTGTTACGGTCTCGTCGCTTTCATCGACATTGAGTTTCGGAAGGTTTTTCCCGGCGACTTTCACCGGCTCCGCGTCGTCGATGACGAATTGCTCCCACGCAATTTCGTGCCCTGCGGGCACCAGAGGCGAGTAACCTTCCTTTGCAGTGAATGACATTGTCAGCAGATACTCTTCAGCGGGTGTCTTATCGATTTCCGGCAGGTTGATAGCGAACTGCTTTTGGCCGTGCGAAGGCACGTCGAGTTCGGGGATTTTGCCCTTGGCGACGGGCCTGCCGTTTTTCAGTAGCGTCCAGGTTCCCTCGGCCAGGTCGCTGATATTCGAGAAATCGAACCAGTTTTTGACCTCGAATTTACCCGCGGCGGCGTCCACGGCCGAGATGTGAATGTTGCGGTAGACGTACTTTATGGCGTACAGGCCGGAGTGCGGCGTGCGGTCGGAGGCGACCAGTCCGTTCATGCAGAAGTTGCCGTCGTTGTGAAATCCCTTTTCGTTTTCCCACCATCCGCCGTAGGCGAAGAAAGTCTCATTCACCGGCCCGGTGCCGATGCGGTCCGCGTGCTTTTCAGGCACCGGCCGGCGAATTCCCTGGTCCACCCAGTCCCAAACGAATGCGCCCATGTGGACCTTGCTGTTATAAATCGGTTCCCAGTACTGCCTGAGGTTTCCGTTGCTGTTGCCCATGGCGTGTGTGTATTCGCACATGACGTGGGGACGGTCGCCGCTTGTGCCCCACCCCGGACCAGCGTACATGCGAGAGCTGATATCCGCGTTGCGGTTGCTGTACTCGCAGTGGACCGGGCGGTCGGGATGATTTTTGCCCAGCCATTCGTGCATAGTTTGCGGACCGATGCCGCCGCCCGACTCGTTGCCCAGCGACCAAATAACCACCGAAGGATGGTTCTTGTCGCGTTCGGCCATCCTCATCATGCGGTTCATCTGTGATTCGAGCCATTCTTTCTTCCCGGAAAGTTGCCGCGCGGCGTGACACTCGATGTTGGCCTCGTCCATCACGTAGATGCCGTACTTGTCGCACAGGGAGTAAAAGTAAGGGTTGTCGGGGTAGTGACATGTTCTTACGGCGTTGATGTTGAATTTTTTAAAGAGTTTCACATCTTCCAGCATGCCCTCGCGCGTCACGGCGTGGGCGGTGTCGGGTTCGCTCTCGTGGCGGTTGACGCCCTTCATTTTCACGGCCACCCCGTTTATCGTGAACACGCCGTCGATTATTTCCACTTCCCTGAAGCCCACCTTCTGTGGAATCACTTCGATGACTTTGCCGTTATCGTCCTTCAGCGTCACCAGCAGCGTGTACAGGTATGGCGACTCGGCGCTCCACAGGCGGGGTTTTGAGACGTCGAACTCGAACTTCGCGTCGCCATTCTCGACTGCCCGCTCGCCTGAGAGGACTTCCTTACCGTCCGCGTTGAGCAGTTGCGCCTCGACCGAACATCCGCCGGCATTTGGGGCGTCAAGGGAGATGGTCAGTTTAGCGCTGTTATATTGTTCGTCGAGGTCCGTGTCGACCTCGACGTCCCGGATGTGCCTGGCTGCACGCGACCACAGGTACGCGTCGCGGAAAATGCCTGCCAGGCGCCAGAAGTCCTGATCCTCCATGTACGACCCGTCGCACCAGCGATAGACTTCGGCGGCCAGCAGATTTTTACCCGTCTTAACGTATTTCGTGATGTCGAACTCGGCCGGCGTGCGGCTGCCCTGGCTGTAGCCGACCATTTTACCATTTATCCACAGGTAAAAAGCCGAGTTCACGCCGTCGAAATGGATAAGCGTCTTTCTTCCCTTCCAGTCGCTCGGCAGTGTGAACGTTGTTCTGTAACTGCCGACAGGATTGTACTTGCGCGGGGCGCGCGGTGGTTTCCTGGGGTGCGGATAGCGGCTGTTGGTGTATATCGGCGTGCCGTATCCGTGGACCTGCCAGTTGGACGGCACGGGTATTTTCTTCCAGGCCGAATCATCGAAATCCGGTTCGTAAAAACGCTCGATACGTTCGGCCGGATTCTTCGACCAGTGAAACTTCCAGCCGCCATTTAGCGATTTGAACCACGGAGAATTATCGCGTTCGCCCTTAATCGCGGAGGCCTTGTCCGGATATGTCATCATGGTAGCGTGCGGCCGTTCGGTATTGACCTGTATGACGTTGAGATTGTCCCAGTTATTCCGGTCCTGCGCACACACGATAGCTGCATACAGGGCCAATACGAGTGAGGTGCATATCATAGTATTTTTAGTCATGTCAATGTCCTTTGCAGGTTTTTAAGAAACATCCCGGTGGCGCGTGGTTCGCCGCCTGAGGCGATTTTATCTATTACCGTTATATGGACAAGAACCTTTTAGCCGGAAGGGGGAGATCAATGGCGGTTACTATTGTGAAGTCCGCGGCATGCGCAAGGGTAACGCGATAATGGATGCGATTAAACCCGAGCACAATTACTGAAGTCATCGCAATATCGAGACCTGTGGCGTCTAAGGGCGAGTTGGTATAAAATTCATTTCTCTAATTGTGCGGCGTTATCGCCCGGAGAGATGATATGCGATGCTCGATATTATTGCGGACCGTGCTGGCCATAGATGCCCTTGTGGTGGGGGTTAGTCTGTTCATCGGCTGGCAGGGCGCGCAAACGGCCCGGTCGGCGGTGCGACAGTATCGGGTGGAGCAGGCGGCCGTCAATACGGCCTCGCTTGTGGGCGAACTCAATTTGCCGCTTTCGGACATACTCGCCGGCCGACTGGGTGAAATTATCGAGGCGGAAGTGCTCTTTGCCGAAATCAGCGGCGGCCAACAAAGTTTAATCGGCGCCAGCGTACCGCCGGCGAAGCGCGGAGATATCGAATCGGCACTGGGGCAACTCGCGGACAAAGAAACCATAAGCATAGACGATACCTCGTACGAGGTCGCCTCGGCCGGTATCGAACGAGGCCGCGGCGAGGGCCAAAGCGACAGGTTCGGGTTGTATGTTCTGGTGCCCACTGAGCGGATACAGGCGGCCGCGGCGGGAACCGCCCGCCGGATGACATTCGTGACGCTTCTGGCCGCCGGCGCTGCAACGGTCCTGGCGCTTGTGCTGGCTGTGACGGTGTCGTGGCCTATACGCAAGCTCGCCCGCCGCATGGATGAAGTCTCTTTCGAGGACAGCGGCACGCTGGCCGGTTCGCCCGTGGGTATTGAAAATTCTCTGCGGAGCGGACCGGCAGAGACCGTTCGACTGGCAGAGTCATTCGACCATTTGCTGAGGCGCCTCGGTGAGGCGCAGAAGCAACTGGCGCGGTCACAGCGACTGGCTGCGCTGGGCAAGATATCGGCATCGATGGTGCACGAAATCGCCAACCCGCTCAGCGGCATCAAGATGAACGTGCGGATACTCGAGGACGACGAGCTGAACCCTTCGCAGAAGCAACTTCTAAAGACGATATCCGACGAGATTCTGCGGCTGGAGACTTATCTCTGCGAGCTGTCGCAACTGTCCCGTGACGGCGGCAGGACGGCGCGCGGCGCGAAAATGCGAGAGACTTCGCTGGACGAAGTCGTCAACTCTACGATGGCTATCCTGGCCGGCAAGTGCGACCGGGCCGGTATTAGTGTTAACATGGATTGCTCCAACGCCCCGCCGGTGCGTGCCGATGCCGACCAAATCCGCCAGGTGATAATGAACCTGGTGATAAACGCAATCGAGGCCATGGGCGGCGGCGGTGATTTGTCCATCGTCGCCCGCGGCAAAGACGGCCGCGTCCGCCTGGAGGTTCGCGACAGCGGTGGTGGCGTGAAGGCGTCGGCGGATGAGAATATTTTCGAGAGTTTCATTACCACCAAGCCGCACGGCACCGGTCTTGGTCTCTACGTCGCCGCTCAAATTATCCGACGGCACGGCGGCGAAATCGGTTACGATACATCCGATACCGGATCGGTGTTTTATTTCGAACTGCCCGCCTGGAGCGGCGATGAGTCCGATTAACGATATGCCTGAAATACTTGTCATAGATGATGAGCAGACGATTTGCCGTGCATTCAAGCGATTTTTCGAGTCGCGCGGCTGGTCCGTGCGTACGGCCTCCAGCGGCGGCAAGGGCCTTGAGGAATCCGCACGGCATCGACCCGACGTTATTTTTCTTGATGTCCGCCTGCCGGATGCCGACGGCCTGGACGTCCTGCGCCGGATAAACGAAAGCATCTCCGATGTCGCCGTGGTGGTCATAACCGCATACGGCACGCTGGAGGTGGCCGTGCGGGCCGTGCGCAGCGACGCCTTCGATTACCTGCTTAAGCCCATAGACCTCGACCGAGCCGCGGAGGTGGCCGCTCGCGCGCTTCAGTCGCGCAGCGAATCCGACCGGCCGAGCACCGTCACCGGCGGCGAGGATGAGAGTTTTATCGGCGTATCGCCTGCCATGCAGGAGGTCTTCCGCAAGATAGGCCTCATCGCCCATTCGGACTCGGCGGTGCTCATCTCCGGGGCGACCGGCACGGGCAAGGAACTGGCCGCACGCGCGATACATCACCACAGCGACCGCAGGGACAAACCCTTCATCGCCGTAAACTGCGGTGCTCTGCCGCACAGTCTTATCGAGAGCGAACTTTTCGGTTACGTCCGCGGTGCCTTCACCGGCGCGGAGGCGGACAAGCCCGGCAGGTTTGAACTGGCCGATGGTGGGACGCTGTTTCTGGACGAGGTGGCGGAGATGTCGCCCGCCGCCCAGGTCAAGCTGCTCCGCGTGCTGGACACACAGACGGTTGAGCGGCTCGGGTCGGTGAATTCCATAAACGTAAATGTTCGAGTAATCGCGGCCACGAATCGCGACCTCGGCGAGGAAATAAATTCCGGCCGCTTTCGAAGAGACCTGTTCTACCGTCTGGCGGTGGTGCGCATCGAGATGCCGCCGCTGAGGAGCCGCAGTGAGGACATAATACCGCTGGGGGAGCATTTTCTGGCGCTTTCTGCCGGCGATAAACGGCCTCAACTAAGCGAGCAGGCGAAACAGGCGATGATGGACTATGACTGGCCCGGCAACGTGCGCGAACTGCGAAATGCCATGGAGCACGCCGCGGTAATTGCCGGCCGCGGGCCTGTGCGGGCCGAGCACCTGCCGACAAACATTACATCCGGTGCGGCCAAAGGTGTCGGCAATATGGAAAAAATGCTGGATGATTACATATCTGCAATCGCCGATGGTGGCGAGATGCACAAACGCGCCACAGAGGCGCTCGAGCGCCGACTGATTAGATACGCCCTCGAAAAGTGCGGCGACAATCGCTCAAGGGCGGCCGAAATGCTTGGCCTGCACCGTAATACGTTGCGCGAGAAGATAAAACTGCTCGGCGAAAACGAGAGCAGTGCATAATAAATGTGCATAATAGCATAAAAATAGTGCGTTTTTGTGCCGATAAAAATATATTGGATTTTACTGATATATTATAAATCTCTTCAAATTAACGAATTATAATTTATTCTCAAAATCGGCATACCTCTTGCTCTAAATACATATCGCGGGGAAAGTGTATTTACCCGAACCAGGGATAAAAAAGGATTTGTTATGAAGTTTGCTGATTGCTCACGCGTGAAAACGATGGGAAATTTTATTTTGTCCGCTGTGATTTTGGCCGGGTTGGCTGGGTCGGCCCCGGCAAAAGAAACCGACGACGGGCAAATCGAAATTAAGCCGCTTGAGGCGGCTGCTGATGATTCGCCGGCCACTCAACCCGCCACACAACCGGCCAGGCCGGATAAGAAGTGGCTGGATGAGATTGTCGTAACCGCCACCCGCGGTGAGACGACGCGGTTCGCCGCTCCGTATTCGATAGGCACGATAAAATTCAACGATTTTGAGAACAACGAGCTTTACCGCACCTCCACGCGTGCGATGGAAGAAGAACCGTCGGTGATGGTCCAGAAGACCGCTCACTCCCAGGGCTCGCCATACATTCGCGGGTTCACCAGTTTCCGCAACATAATGATGCTCGACGGCGTCCGGCTGAACAACTCCATATTCCGTCCCGGACCTAACCAGTATTGGAATCTCGTTGACCCGTTCACAATAGACCGACTGGAAATAACGCGCGGCCCCGGTTCTGTGCTTTACGGCAGCGACGGCATCGGAGGCGTGGTTAACGCCATCCTCCGCAAGCCGACCGGGTACGGCGAAGGGTTTAACTGGTTCCGGCAGGTATATTACCGGTTTTCCACGGCCGAGCGAAGCAACGTCATGCGCGGCGAAATAAACGCGACCTATGACGACGTGCTCGGCGTGCTGGCCGGGGGAGGAATGCGACTTTTCGGCGAGGTGGACGGCGGCGGAGGGGTTGGCCCGCAGGATAAAACGGATTACCAGGAATGGACCGGCGATCTGAAACTTCAGTACATGCCGAACAGGGACACGCAACTGACGCTGGCGCATTATTCCTTCGGCCAGGACGACGCGTGGCGCACGCACAAGACCATCTACGGCATATCGTGGGAGGGAACGACCATCGGCGACGAACTGAAGCGCATACTCGACCATCGTCATTCGCTGACGTACCTGCGGTATCGACAGAGGAACATCGCCCCGTGGCTTTACGAGGCCGAGGCGACCGTCTCGTTCCAGGAACTCATAGAGAAGCGGTGGCGTGTGAAGTCTTCCGGCGCAGCCGACAAGCAGGGCGTGGACGTTAACACGCTCGGCAACGCGCTTAAGTTTATTTCGCCCTCGCCGATAGGCAAGTTGACCTACGGCGTGGACTGGTATCACGACGATGTGGATTCGTTCAAGGACAAGTACAATGCCGACGGCACGTTTGACGCCAGCGAGATACAGGGCCCCGTCGGCGACGACGCCACGTACGACCTTGTCGGTGTTTACGCCCAGGACCAGGTTCCCCTCGGCGAGTCATTCGAGTTGCTGCTGGGCGGGCGATACACCTATGCCCGCGCCGACGCCGAGTCGGTCAAGGATCCGGACACGGGTAACGAGATTTCCGTAAAGGAAGACTGGGAGTCGCTGGTGGGCAACGCCCGCCTGTCGTGGTTTCCCATCAAGGACCGCGTGAATGTTTACGCCGGCCTCACCCAGGGCTTTCGCGCGCCTAACCTGTCCGACCTGACCCGCCTCGATACAGCCAGGACAAACGAGATAGAAACGCCGTCGCCCGGCCTGGACCCGGAAAATTACATTACATACGAAACGGGTGTTAAATACAGGGAGGAAGACTTTCTGGGTGAGGTCAGTTATTATTACACAGACATCAGCGACATGATACTCCGCACGCCCACCGGCAATGTTATCGGCGGCGACAACGAGGTGACCAAAAACAATACCGGCCAGGGCTATGTTCACGGCGTCGAGCTGGCCGCCAAGTACCGCGTGCATCCCCAGTGGCAGTTGTTCGGAAATTTTTCGTGGATGTACGGCGAGGTCGAGACTTTCCCCACATCCGCCATGGATGCCGAGATGGAGCCGCTGAGCCGGCTCATGCCGCCGGAAGGTCACTTCGGCGTGCGGTGGGATTCAAAGAATAAAAAATTCTGGGCCCGGCTGGCCTGCACCGCCGCCGGCAAAGCCGACGAACTTTCAACCCGCGACAAGGCCGATACGCAAAGAATCCCGCCCGGCGGAACGCCCGGGTACTTCACCGTGGACCTCAACGGCGGCTGGAGGGTCAACGAGAACGTCGAACTGTGGGCCGGACTGGAAAATCTCACCAACGAGGATTATCGTATACACGGCTCCGGCGTAAATGAGCCGGGAATCAATTTTAAGTTCGGCATGAAATGGAGATTTTAAACGAGAAAAACCGAAACGGGGAGAAATTCGGCCGGTGCGGTATCCGGCGGCCACATATATGGTTGATTGTGTGCCTGGCGGCCATATTGCATGTTTGCGCGATGGCGGCCATGAGCCGCATTCTGCTTGCTCCAGTTGATACGTACAATCCGCCCGTGGCGAAAATGCGCAAGGGTGACTCCGCCGAGATGGCCGTTTCCGTGCGTTTGATAAGTTCCGAACAGGCCGCCGAACGCATGCCCGATGACCCGCCCAAACTAAAGATGCGTAATCAACAATTACCCCAGCCCGATGTATCGACGTCCTTGGCCAAGGCGCCGCCCGTTAAGAAACACAAGCCAAACGCATCTCAAAGGTCAAAAGCTGTCGGCAAAATACAACCTGACCGCCGGGACGAATATGTATCGGTCCACCACCGGCCCATTCCGCCCTCACCGGCGGTTAAGGAAGCAAGCCGGGCGAAACGTAACATTAAAGTCCCGGCGGTTCGCGTCCGCATGTCGTCCGTTGCGTCAGTTTCGATTCAATCGATGTCAACGGGTGTGCCGGACGGGGCGGCGGAGGTTGTGCATATGCCCAGTCCCGAGTATCCGGCCGCCAGCGTCCGCAGGAACGAGCAGGGCCTGGTTGTGCTTATGGTCCGGGTGCTTGCCTCGGGCGAGGTGGGGCAGGTAAGTGTCAGGCGATCTTCCGGTTACGATCGGCTGGACAATGCCGCGGCCTCGGCCGTCAAAAAGGCGAAGTTCAAACCTGCATCAAAAAACGGCCGCAATATCACGGATCTCATAAACGTCCCCGTTCGTTTCGTGCTGAATTAAATTAATTCGTATCTGTTTAGCGTGGTTGGGGCTGTAGCGTGATGTTCCGGCTTATATATTCC
>CAYYMD010000042.1:0-26464 GCA_964472875.1 uncultured Planctomycetaceae bacterium | reverse complement strand
TTGACAGCGGGGGCTTACAAACGCGGCCGGATGGGAGAATATGAAAATCCGAAATGCGAATTCCGAAATCCGAAATACGAAATCCGAAATATTCTTTCCCCTCGAAAAAAGGCGGCTTCCGGGCGGATGGTGGGTCAGAATTATGATTAACCACTGCAATACATACACTTACGGAATCCTGTCAAGGGTAAAAAACGCGCAATATCGCGCAAAAAGGTCTAAAAACGTGCAACAACGTGGCACAACGCGGAAAAAACCGGCAATTCCTGAAATAACCCGCAACGGCTGTGCACAAAATGAGCCGCGAGCAGTTCCGTCGGCGGCGGACCGCCGACGGGCAGGATTATTTTCCGTTCGTCTCGTCGATGGCCAGGACTCGGTTCACGGCCGTCAGATACGCCCGCGCCGAGGCCTCGACGATGTCCGTGCTTACGCCCCTTGCGCGGAACCGCCGCCCGTCGTGCTCCACCTCGACGGTCACCTCGCCCTGGGCGTCCTTGCCGGATGTAATCGCCCGCAGCGCGTAATCCGTGAGGTTCAGCTGCACGCCGGTGATGCGTCCGATGGCCTCGTAGGCGGCGTCGACGGGCCCGTCGCCGGTGGCGGCGTCCGTGTGCAGATCGTCGTCCCGCTCGAGGGTGACCGTGGCCGTGGGCACAGTGCCAGAGCCGGCAGTGGTCTGCACCGCCCGCAGCGACCACACCTGGACGACCTGCTCTATCTGCTCGTCGATGAGGGCCTCGATGTCCTCGTCGAAGACTTCCTTTTTCTTGTCGGCCAGGGTCTTGAACTTGGCGAACGCCTCGTCGATCTGCTCGGCGGCCAGCGAGTACCCCAGCGCCTCGACCCGCCGGCGGAAGGCGTGCCGGCCGGAATGCTTGCCCAGCACGAGGCGGCTGGCGGGCACGCCGACGTCCTGCGGGCTGATTATCTCGTAGGTCTCGCGGCGGGCGATGACGCCGTGCTGGTGGATGCCCGACTCGTGGGCGAAGGCGTTCTCGCCGACGATGGCCTTGTTCCGCTGGAGGTGCATGCCGGTTATCGAGGAGACCAGGCGGCTGGTCGGGTAGATGCGCCTGGTGTCCACGTTGCAGTCGGCGTCGAAGAAGTCGCGGCGCGTCTTGATGGCCATGACTATCTCCTCCATCGCGGCGTTGCCGGCCCGCTCGCCGATGCCGTTTATGGTGCACTCGACCTGGCTGGCGCCTTCGGCCACGGCCGCCAGCGAGTTCGCCACCGCCAGGCCGAGGTCATCGTGACAATGGACCGAAATAACGGCCTTGTCGATGTTGTCCACGTTGGCCCGCAGGTGAGCTATCAGCCCGCCGAACAGCCCCGGCACGGCGTATCCGACGGTGTCGGGAATGTTGACGGTGGTCGCCCCGGCATCGATTACCGCCCGGACAACCTCCACGAGGAAGTCCGGCTCGGTCCGCGAGGCATCCTCCGGCGAGAACTCCACGTCGTCCACGTGGGACCTGGCCATGCGGGTGCCCTCGACAGCGAGTTTGATTATCTCTTCCTTGGCCCGCTTGAGTTTGTATTTGCGGTGGACTTCGCTGGTGGCCAGGAAAACGTGTATGCGCGGTTTGTTGGCCTCGGCCAGCGCTTCGGCTGCGCGGCTTATGTCCTTCTCCATGCACCGCGCCAGGCCGGTGACGGTGGGCTTTTTCACCGCCTGCGACACCTGCCGCACGGCCCGGAAATCGCCCTCGCTTGCGGCCGGGAAACCCGCCTCTATGGCGTCCACGCCCAGCGTCTCCAGCGCGCGGGCGATGTCGATTTTCTCGGCCGTGTTCATGCTGCAGCCGGGCGACTGCTCGCCGTCCCGCAGCGTGGTGTCGAATATTTTTATGCTTCTCATTATCGATTGCTCCTCATGCCAAAGAAAAAGCCCCGCAATCCTCATCGGACCGCGGGGCGTGATATCTACAGAAACTCTCCGCGATCCGTCAGCGCAGCAACAGCAGGCCCCTTAGTAGCCCGACCATCATGCTGTTGCGCCGACGAATCATCGTTTCACCTTATACCTTTATATTCCATCGGCTTCATCGGGACAAGAGGATATTTAAATTTTCTTCGCGGAGCGCCCCAACGGATGCGGCGGCGTGTTGCCTGCCGGCGGACCGGGCTATGGCGTTCCGATGGCCTGGTCAAGGAGTTTGAATCCCAGCAGGGACTGGGTGATAATCAGGCGATCGTCCATGAGTTTTATGGAGCCGCGTCCGGTCGGCTGCCACATATCCTCGCCGATGCTTTCCTTGATGGACTTTATGAGTTGCTCGCCCCTTTCGGCCCTGGTCCGGGCGGCGTCTTCGTCCTGGTCGGGTTCCTCGGTGAATATCGATTCGCCGTCGCCGCCGCCGGAAGTGTCGGCGGACTTTGTAATTTCGGACAGGTCCATCGAGGGCGCCTTGAAGTCCGGCACGACCATAAGCAGGTCGGATACGTCATACACGCGGGACTTGAATTTTTTATCGAGCGCGGAACCGGTCGATATCTCCACCACGCCCTCGTTGACGACCCAGTAAACCCTGTCGTACTTAGCCCTGTCGGCGCTGACGTAGTCCGTCACGAGCGTCAGCAGGCGGCCGACAGAAACGCCGGAAACGTCCACCGTGACGGGCGTCTGTTTGCCGACGCCGACCGTCTCCAGCGAGTTCCAGTAAACGTGGATGTTGACTTTAGAGGAGTTGCGAATGAATGCGATTACGTCACGCAGCGGCGTCTGGTCGAACTCTATTTGTTCCATAGCGGACGGTTCGGCGGATTGTTTCCCGCCCGAGCGGCCGGCGGCCGGGCGGGGACTGTCGCGGTGAAGCACACGCATCTGCGTGGTGAATTTCACGACGCGGCCGTCAACGTACCACGCCAGCGGCTTGCCGCGTTTGGAGACCTGCGCTGCGACAAGGTCGAGCAGCTGCGCCACCGTTACCCTGCCGGTCCGCAGAACTACTTTCGTATCGCGCTCGACGCCGGTATTTTCCACGGCGGGCCAGTCGGGGGCAATCTTCAGACCGGACAATTCCTCCAGGCGCTCGAAAGTCTTTTCCAGCGTCGCGCTTATCCTGAACTTGTCCACCTGCTGCTTAAGCGCATCGGCGGGTTTCTCGGGGCGGCCGCCTTTTTCATCATCGGCCGCGAAAACAGGAGCAACCAGAAAAACCGCAATGATAATTGCAGTGATATTTCGCGTGTTCATACCGCACCTGCCGCCATTTTAGCGTATGTAAAAACCATTACAGCGACCATAAATCGGCTCTGTATCTATTATAACACAGGCCAACTGTCCGGCGGCATTTTTATTGCTTCGCCGACAACCACTTAGCGAGTTGCTCGGCGAAGTAGGTGATAATCAGGTCCGCTCCGGCGCGTTTTATGGCGGTGGTGATTTCCATCGCGGCCGCTTGCTCGTCGAGCCATCCGGCGGCGGCTGCGGCCTTTATCATCGCGTATTCGCCGCTGACGTGGTAGGCCGCAAGCGGCGCGTCGAACCGCCGCCGCACATCCGCGATTACGTCAAGATAAGCCGCGGCCGGCTTGACCATAATTATATCCGCGCCCTCTGCCAGGTCGGCTTGCGCCTCGGCGGCCGGCTGATGCGGCGAGCGGTAATCCATCTGATACGTCCGCCTGTCGCCGAATGACGGTGAACTGTCGGCCGCGTGACGAAACGGCCCGTAGAGCGACGATGCGTACTTGACGGCGTAGGACATTATGGGCATACGTTTGAAGCCCTCTGAGTCCAGGACTTCGCGGATGGCCGACACCTGGCCGTCCATCATCGCAGACGGGGCCACCATGTCGGCCCCGGCGCGAGCGTGCGAGACGGCTGTTCTGGCGAGCAATTCCAGCGTGGCGTCGTTGTCGACGTCCTTCGCACCGTCGGTGGTCGAGACGAGTTTGCCGCAATGGCCGTGGTCCGTGTATTCGCACAGGCACACATCCGTTATCACAAGCACCCAGGGCACGTCGGACTTGATGCGGGCGATGAGTTGCTGGACGGGCGCGTCCTCATCCCACGCCGACGAGCCGATTTTATCCTTACTTTCAGGGATGCCGAAAAGAAGCACCGCCGGCACGCCCGTATCGCCGATGCGCTTGACGTATTCGACGGCCGTGTCCACCGAGTACTGGTATTGCTGTGGCATGGCCGGAATTTCCCGCTGCTCGCCGCTGCCCGGACGGACGAATACCGGCGCTATCAATTCACGCGGCGACAGACGAACGCCCGCGAGCATCTCGCGCAGCGTCGCGTTGTGCCTGAGCCGCCGAAGCCGTTTTGTCGGAAATTCGGACATAGATTATTATTCTCTTGCGAAACTACTCAGATAAAATAATATCTAAATCGTTTCAATTTAGCCAGTAAAGTCAGTATGGGGAAAATAAATGCTGATACCTTTAAGCGTTGACGTGCCGATGTGGCGGCGGCCGTGGGTGAACTACCTGCTCGTTGTTTCGATTATCCTGGTGTCTTTGGCGGCCTTTGCGGACGAAGAATTATTAATCACATTAGCGGGGCTTGGCGGGTCTGCCGATACAGATCACCTGTCCGTCCCCGCTCTGACGATTACATCCGTCTTCGTACACGCCGGTTTCATTCATCTTATCGGCAACATGATTTTCCTGTGGATATTCGGAAACGCGGTAAACTACAAATTCGGGCAGGTGTTATATCCGGCCTTTTTCCTCGTTTGCGCCTTTGCGGCGGGAATGTTCCATTACGCGTTCGAAACGAGACCTGTAATAGGAGCATCGGGAGCTATCAACGGTGTCATGGGAGCATTTCTGGTTTTCTTTCCCCGCAACAATATCAGGGTACTGCTGATTATCTATTTTGTAGGCAGAAGTTTCTATATTTCCAGCATATGGATGATACTTATGTGGGTGGGCTGGGACTTTCTGTTTCTATCTTTGGGAGCGGAAACCGGGGTCGCATTATGGTCGCACGTTGGCGGATTCTCCACCGGATTTCTAATCGCCCTGACGATGGCGGCTTTCGGATGGATTAAGCCCGACCAGGACGAGCAGACTCTCCTGCAGGTGCTGGCCGGAAGCGGGCGCTAAAGCAGGTTCACCGGGTCCACGTCGGCGATGACGTCGGTGGGGACCTCGTGCATAATAGCTTCCATCCGTCCGGCCAGAAGTTCCTGCACCAGCCCCGCCCGGTGCGAGATTATCTGAACGTCGAAGCGGAACTGGTTGCGGATTTTCCTGATGATGGCCGGCTGGGGGCCGAAAATCGTCACGTCCTCGCCGTGAAGCATCCGCCGCACCTCGGTGGATAGTTTCGCGGCCGCTTTCTGCGCCCGCTCCGCGTCGCGGTGGCGCGTCACCAGCCGAACCATCCGCGATGCCGGAGGATAGCCCGTCTGCTGACGATTATTCAGTTCCCAGTCGGCAAACGAATCGTAATCGTGTGCCACAGCGTATCGAATGGCCGGCTCGTTCGGGTGCAGCGTCTGAGCTATCACCGTCCCGGGCACGTCGGCGCGGCCGGCACGGCCGGCAACCTGAACCACCAGCTGAAACGTCCGCTCAGATGCGCGAAAGTCCGGTATCGTCAGCGACGTGTCGGCCGAGACGATCCCCACCAGCGACACCCGCGGGAAGTCCAGCCCCTTGGCCACCATCTGTGTGCCCAGCAGGATGTCCAGTTTGCCGGTGGCGAAGGCGTTGAAGACGCGGTTAAACTGCTTCGGCGAGGTCATGGTGTCCGAGTCCATCCGCGCGAACGATGCGTCAGGGAATTTCCTCGCCAGCTCGGCCTCTATCCGCTGGATGCCCAGACCGAACAGCAGCAGTTTGCCTTTGCAGGCCGGGCACCGCTGCGGCAGCGAGGCGGTGTGCCGACAGTAGTGGCACATGGCCAGTTGCGTGGCCTGGTGGAACACCATCGCCCGCGTGCAGTTGTCGCACTGCATGGTCCAGCCGCAGCGCGGGCACATTATGCAACTGGCGTAGCCGCGCCGGTTCATCAGCAGTATCACCTGCTCGCGGCGGTCCAGCGCGCGCGCAATCTGGTTGGTCAACGTGGCGCCGATAAGTTCTATCCGCCGCGTCGGCTGCTGGTCCTTTCGGAGGTGGACGATTTTGAGTTTCGGCATGGGCAGGCCGCGGACGCGATGCGGCAGGCGCGCCAGTTCGTACTTGCCGCGGCGGGCGTTGTGCAACGACTCCATCGACGGTGTTGCCGAACCAAGCACCACCGGCGCCCCGGCAAGCGCGGCCCGCTTTATGGCCACGTCCCGGCCGTGATATCGCGGTGCGGTGTCCTGCTTGTACGACGGCTCGTGCTCCTCGTCCACCACTACCAGGCCCAGGTTCGGCGCCGGAGCGAACACGGCGCTTCGAGGACCGATTATAACGGCCGCTTCGCCGGCGGCGATACGGTCCCAGTAGAACGCCCGACGCGAATCCGTCAGTCCGCTGTGCAGCACCGCCACACGCGGCAGCCGCCGGATTAGCCGCTGGAGTGTCTGCGTGGCCAGGGCTATCTCCGGGACCATCAGGATGGCCTGCTTTCCGGCGGCGACCACGCGGCGGATGGCGCGTATGTAGACCTCAGTCTTGCCACTGCCGGTCACTCCGTGCAGCAGCGTCACCGAAAAACCATCCTCCAGCCGCGGTTTCAACTGCTCCATCACCGCCTTCTGGTCGGCGTTGAGCTCGAATGGATCTTTGTCTGGCGCCTCGGTCAGCCGCGGCAACTGCACGCGGCGCGACTCGGTGCGGATGAGCTTGCGCCTCACCAGCCGATTAATGCTGTCCTTGCCGGCCCCGCTGTGGGAGCGGAGTTCATCCATCGTCAGCGGCTCGACGCCCTGCTTGCGGGCCTCGTAGAGCTCGTCCAGCACGCGCCGCTGTCGCGAACCGAGCGCGGCCGGCCAGTCTTTGTGATGGCTGTCGAGGTAGACGATTGTCTCGGTCTTGGGCTTGTGCCGGCCCACGGCCGAGGGAATCATCGCCGCCAGCGTCATGCCCAAAGGCGAGAGGTAGTAATGGCTCATCCACAGCCCCAGTTCCCACAACGTCTCGTCGAAGCGTGATTGTTTGTCGATGAGTTCGGCCGCCGCCTTGAGCCGCCGCTGCGACGGGCGGCGAAGGGTGTCGGTCACGAACGCCAACGTCTTGCGGTCGCCCCGGCCGAACGGCACGCGGACACGCTGGCCCCGCTGCGGCGGCGGGAAATTTTCCGGCCAGATGTAATCGAACGTCCGCCAGACATTTTGTGCCACGGCCACGCCGACCACCGGCCCCTCGACATCCTGCGCTGCGGCCTGTTTCTTATCCGGTTGCGGTTCCTCGAAAAGTTCGCCCATGACGAAATATTACTCCGTCACGCCGCGCGAACGCAAACCTGATGCATCGGACTTGCGTAGAATTCTGTGGGAATCAGGGCGCACTGCGTCCGTAAAATGAATATGGAAGAACAGAAAGGAGTTTCTATGTTCGATATTGAAGACCTCAAAAAATTAGCCAACCAGCGCATGAGCCCGGCGGTGAGCATGTACCTGCCGAGTTCCCCGCTTCCGAACGAATCCGAATCAAACCGCATCCGCCTAAAGAATGTCATCAACGAGGCGTACGAACAACTTCTAAGCCGCGACGTCCCCGGCGGCCAGGCGGACGAACTGCTCGCGCCCGCCCGGACCATGCTCGGCGACAACGGCCACGTCTCCGGCGTGGGCCCTGGGCTGGGTCTGTTCGTGGGCCCGGGCTTTTTCGAATCTCACCAGATACCGGCCGAGGTGCCGCAGCAGGTTGAGGTCGGAGAATATTTCGACATCGGCCCGCTTGTTCCCCTGGTGACGTCGCTGAGACACTTTTACGTTATCAACGTCTCACTCAAGCAGAACCGCCTGATCAACTGCACGCAGTACCGTGCCACGCCGGTGGCCCTGCCGGATGCATACGACTCGCTGGACGATTATCTCAGGTACGGCATCGACGAGAAGCAGCAGCAGGTCCGCCCAATGGCCTCGCCCCGCGGCCGGCGAAGCGGCGTGGCCCACGGCCAGGGCAGTTACGCCGACCGGGCCGTGCAGACTCGCCAGATACGCGAATACCTGCTGAGCGTCGCTCGCGCAGTGGAAAAAAACCTTGCCGCCCAGCAGGCCCCGCTGGTGTTCGCCGGGCTGGAGGACATCTACGGAATCTTTCGCCAGGTGTGCGGATACCGCAACCTGTGCGGCAATTACGTCAAGGGCAACCTTGATAAGGTCAAAGATGCCGAACTTAAAGACAAGGCATGGGAGGCCCTGCGGCCGCAGTTCGAAGAAGAGTTTGAAACGTTAACCAACAGATACCACCAAGCCCTTTCGAACGGTCTGGCCAGCCGCGACCCGCATAAGATACTCCCGGCGGCCGTAAACGGTTACGTTGAGGTGCTGATGGCCGACTTCGACACGCCACTGTGGGGCCGCTGCGAACTGCCCCAGGGCAACGTGGAAGTCCACGACAGGCAAAACAGCGGCGACGTAAACCTTGTGGACATGGCCGCGATGCATACCTACCTCCACGACGGGCAGGTGTACGACAAGCCGCGGGCGGTCAACCAGTCCGACGAGGCGCATCTGATGGCTATCCTCCGCCGCGGATGCCCGGATTCGCTGAAGGCATAACGAGACACACGATGGCTTTACCACGCCGCGGTGTTGCACTGGCTATATCGAAATCATGCGTTCTACCGCTTTTCGAGCGTCGGTAGCGATTTCGGGCGATACTGTGATTTGGTTTACAGGGGCGCCTTCTGCGATGGAATCCAGCGACCACAGAAGATGAGGTAAATCTATTGTGGCCATCTGGTAGCACATGGCCGGCCTGGCCGACAGAAGCATAATGTCCTTGTCACCGTGCCGCTTGTCGAGACGGTATACAAGGTTCGCTTCTGTTCCGATGGCCCACTTACTGCCGGAAGGTGATTCGGCAACCGCCTTTATTATCTGCTCGGTGCTGCCTGAGCGGTCAGCCAGTTCCACCACCTCGCGCGGAGATTCGGGATGGACCATGACGGTGATGCCCGGATGCTCTCGGCGTACACGAACTACATCGTCCGGCATGAATATCTGGTGAACATAACAATGGCCCTTCCACAGTATGAACTTCGCCCGGCGGATGTCCTCGGCCGCAAGGCCGCCGTTGGGCTCGTGCGGGTCGTATAGGATGCAGTCCTGAGGCGAGTAGCCCATTTCCACTGCGATGTTGCGGCCGAGGTGCTGGTCGGGTATGGCAAAGATTTTATCGCCGCCTCCCCCGCCGTCGGACTCCGGCTTCAGTGCCCATTCGAACAACCGCCGGGCATTTGAGGAGGTGCAGCATGCCCCATCGGCGCGGGCGGTGGCGGCCTTGGTCTCGGCCGTGGAGTTCACGTACGTTATCGGCACCACCTTCTCATCAGTCGCCGCAGCAACCTCGTCAATCGCGGCGGCCACGTCCACCGCCTCGGCCATCTCGGCCATGGCGCATCCGGCGCGCAGGTTCGGCAGGCACACCACCTGCCCTTCGCGGGCGAGTATCGCGGCCGATTCGGCCATGAAATGCACGCCGCAGAAAACAATATACTCGGCGTCGGCCTCGGCCGCCTGTCGCGAGAGCTTGAGACTGTCGCCGGTAAAGTCGGCGAACTGTATGACCTCGTCCCGCTGGTAATGATGGCCGAGTATGCACAGCCGGCGGTCGAGTTCTTCTTTACGCGCGGCGATGCGGGCGGACAGTTCCTGCCCGTCTGCGCCGCGATATTCATCAGGCAATGTCAGTTTTTCAGTCATCGTTAAATCATAGTAATAATCGCCGCCGCTTTGCAAAGCATCTTTGGCTCATACAATAACGATGATTAGAAATTATTTATTCCTCGCCAGCAGTTCTTTAAGTTCGGCGCATCGCAGCAGCCACGCTGCGGCAAGGAACACCACCACCCCGGCAACGACCCCCGCGGCCACAACCTTGCCCACCTGCACGACGCCGGCGTCCGGGGTCGGCGGGCCAAGCAGATATCGCACAGCCAGCACGGCTGCGGCCATGCACGCCGTGGCGCCCAGAGTTCGCGCAAGCGAGGCCAGTATGCCGCCGGCGCCGATACGCCCCAATTTGCGGTGCAGCACATGCGCCAGGGCCAGCACGTTGGCGGTCGCCGTGACGGCCGTGGCAAGACCTATCGCCCCGGCCCGCAGCGGCGTGAATATCAGCCCAAGCACCAGCCCCACGTTGACAATCGCCAGCACGCCGGAGACCTTCAGCGGCGTAGTAACGTCCTTCAACGCGAAGAACGCCCTCAGCAGCGTGTGGCGGATGAAGTATGCCCACATTCCAACGCAGTACATCTGTAGGATGAACGCCGCCCGCCGCGTATCGTCGGGGCTGAAATTGCGCCGCTGGAATATCAGCGCGATTATCGGCTCGGCCAGGATTATCAGCCCCACCCCGGCCGGAACGCCCAGGAACAGACCCAGCCGCAGCGCCATGTTCACCGACTCGCCCAGGCGGAGGGTATCGTTGCGGGCGGAGTAGCGCGAGAACAGCGGAAACACCACCGTAGCCAGCGATATCGCCAGTATCCCCAGCGGCAGGTTGTACATGCGGTTGGCGGCGTAGAGACAGCGGACCACGCCGGGCGACAGCGGCATGCCCTCGCCGGAGAACACCAGCGCGATCAGCCGGTCGGCGAACGCACTCATCTGTATCACACCCAGCGGCACGAACATCGGCAGCATCAGCCGCGCGATGCGCCTGACCGGCGGGCGTATCGGCCACAGCGTGGGAACCACCGCCAGGTTCACTCGCTTCAGCAGCCACACCACGCCAATTAATTGTATTAATCCAGCCGCCAGCAGTCCGCCGGCTATTACGAAGAATTTGCCCGCCTCGGTATCAGCCGTGGCCGGTGCTATGACCACGGCGGTTACAATCAGGACCACGTTGAGGATAATCGGCGCAAAGGCCGGATAGGCGAAATGTCCCTTGCAGTTCAGCGCCGCCGAGCCGAGCGCCAGCAGGCATATGGTGAACATGAACGGCAGCATCAGCGCGGTCAGTTGCAGCAGGACCATTCGCGACCAGTCGCCGCCCATGACCGCCCACGCTACCCACAGCCCGGCCAGCACCAGCACTATAATCGCTGCCAGTACCGTCGCCAGGACGCCAGCGGCGTTGGCCAACGCCACACGGGCCTTGTCCCAGCCGTCGCGATGAGCCACATCCGTGAACACCGGCACGAACGCAGCCGACAATGCCCCCTCGCCGAAGAGGCGGCGGAAGAGGTTCGGCACCGAGTACGCCGTCCAGAACCTGTCGGCCAGAATCGCCGAGCCCATCGGCACGATGACCATGTCGCGCACCATGCCGAGTATGCGCGAGATTACCGTAAAGCCCGCCACCACCCTGGCGGCGCCGAAGAATCGCTGTTGTTCTGTCCGGCCGTCGTCTTCCATGGCCAAGATTATGCACCAACAATCTCCTCGGCGAAAGTGATTCGATGAAATACATGCGGGGCGTTATCATATTATCCCATGAAGATATGCCATGTGATAACCCGCCTTATCCTCGGCGGAGCACAGGAAAACACGATACTGACCTGCGAGGGCCTGGCCCGGCGCGGGCATGACGTGACGCTGCTGACCGGCCCGGCCATCGGGCCCGAGGGGCAACTGTTCGACCGTGCCGACCGCGGTGATTACGACGTGGAGGTCATCCCGGCCATGCGGCGCGAGATTAACCCGTGGCGGGACTGGCGTGCATACCGGCAACTGCTGCAGCGGTTGCGACAAATCCGCCCGGACGTCGTCCACACGCACTCATCCAAAGCGGGCATTTTGGGGCGCCGTGCTGCCGCGCGGAGCGGCGAGGCAAAAGTCGTTCATACTATTCACGGCCTGCCGTTCCACCCGCACCAGAGCCGCCTGCTCCATCGCTTTTACGTGGCATGCGAGCGGCGCGCGGCGAGATGGACCGACGCCTACATATCCGTGGCCGATGCGATGACCGCCGAGGCACTGGCGGCGGGCGTCGGCCGGGCGGATATGTTCACCACCGTTTACAGCGGCATGGAGGCGGAGAAATTTCTAAACCGCCCCGCGCCGGCCGATGAGTTCCGTCGGTCGCTGAAACTACCCGATGACGCCGTGCTGGTTACGCAGGTGTCGCGACTGGCCAAGCTTAAGGGCCACGAATTCATCATCGCCGCGGCCGGTCTCATAACCAACCCGCGCGTGTACTTCTGTTTCGTGGGCGACGGCCGGCTGCGCGAGCAAATTGAGTCGCAAATCCACCGCCGCGGGCTACAGGATAAATTCAGGATAACCGGACTGCTGCCGCCGGAGATGATGCCCGCGGTCATGCACGCATCCGACGTGGTTATTCACTGCTCTCTGCACGAAGGACTGGCTCGGACTATACCCCAGGCGATGCTGGCGGCCAGGCCGGTGATAAGTTTCGACACAGACGGCGCACCGGAGGTAGTGGACGAAAACACGGGCGTACTCGTACCGCCAGGCGACATCGATGCCCTGGCGGCAGCGATAGGCAAACTTGCCGGCGACAGACGCCTGCGGGACAAACTCGGCTCGGCCGGGCGCGCCCGGTGCCGAGAAATTTTCGACCACCACCGCATGGTCGAGCAAATCGAAAACGTTTACCTGCGCCTGCTAAGTTAAAATATCACAAATGACAATAGTGCCTCTACTTTACGAAGCGCATGGTCATTTTGTAATCGTCCATGACGAAGCCGCGGCCGATGTCCTGAACGACCGGGCCGTCGATAGTGAAGCCCATGCGTTTATAGAAGGCGATTGAATCGGCGTTGTGCTTGTTGACGGTCAGCCACAGGCGGCGGAGGCCCAGTTCTTCGCAGCGGGCCTGGCAGAAAGCGATAATCTCCCGTCCAAACCCCCGGCCGCGCATGTCGCGGCGGACATAAATTTTGCTAAGTTTGGCGGCCGAGGCGGCTTCGTCGGGCACCAGTGCGAAGTATCCGACAGCCCGGCCGTCATTCGTGACGAGATAATATTCCCAGCCGTCGCCTATCTGCCGCTTCATGGCCGGGATGCTCTGGAACTCATCGAGCATGTAGTCCACCTGACGCCGGCCGATTATCGGCACGTAATGTTCGGTCCATATTTCCCGCGCCAGGGCGGCCACGGTCCCTATCTGCCCCGCCGTCGATACTCTCATGATCTCAGACATATTTTGAAACTCCGCTACAAGATTAATCGGCCGGTAAATCACAGACAAGAAATGAACAGACAAACGCCGAAAAATGTATTATAATGATAGTAGAAAGGCCGAATGGTCGAATACACATAAACTAACGCCGAAACACGGGGGCGAACTGGTTTCGACCGGACGAGTTGAGGCGTCGGTTGCGTGCCCAGGTTCCAGGAGGCCTGGTAAAACACCTGGAATTAACTTTACTTGCCAGACCTAACATGGCAATGGCGGCTTAAATAGCCGTCCGTCCTGCATGCCTTCGCCCGCGGGGTGTGCAAGGGCGACAATTAGCGGGCTTACCCGCCGGAAGTTGTCCGGTTAGCCGGCGGGGAAATTTCGGCGGACTGGCCGGTGAAGAACCGCGTCGGTGCGGGCCTCGCCGGTGAGATTAAAACGCCGACTACGCACGTAGAAGCCGCCGCCAAAACGTCACGGGACGCGGGTTCGATTCCCGCCGCCTCCATTGTAAAGGGCCGCACAGTGCGGCCCTTTATAATGGAACATTTGAGCAGTAGAAAGTATAGCAATCGGCTTACGCCTTACTAAAACAACCGTAACCCAACAATGAAATATGCGCTTATTCGAAAAACTTGAGACCGGGAAAATCGTTTAATGTAATGCAGTCCTCGCGGGCGGCGCAAGAATTCCTGTTTTGGTCTGCGGGGCAAAATTGCGATACAATGTATACAGGAAAACAGGGTTTGTCCTGTTTTCCGGGAGACGGACATGTTTACAGCACTGCGAAAAACAGCGGTGGCGTTAATCGCCATAGCATTAGTGACCGGCGCGGTAACGCCGGCCGGGGCGTGGGAGAATCCCAAGGCCAAAAAGCCCCCCCGCGCAAAGCCGCACCGGCGAAGCGCGGGAGAATCGTTCCCCCCGCTTCCGTTGCCGGCCACACCGCTTCGCCGCAGCGAGCGTAAGCGCCAGCCCGCTCCTCCGGCGCTGGCCGGCATGATCCAATTCGAGGGCACGGAATTCAAGATGGTCGACGGCAAGAGAAAGGCCGTGCCCGTCCTTCCCACCACGCAGGTGGACATCGAACGGCTCATGCGCGTGGCCAATCACCGGCTGGACATCCGCTACCGTTACCTGCCCACAACGCTGGGGAAATTCTCCTGGGACCCGACTGAACTTCCGCTTCTGTATCTGACCGGCTGGACGCCCATGCCTCGCCTGCCGGATACACTCATCCAGCGGCTGCGAAGGTACATGTACGACGGCGGCACGCTGGTTATACACGCCAACTGCGGCCGGCCGGAGTTCGTCAAGACCGCACGCCGCGAGATAAAGCGCCTCTTTCCCGACCGCGAACTGGCGCCCGTCGACGGTGACTCGCCCCTGTTCCGGGCATACTTCAACATAAACAAGATGCGTGTCCGCAAGAATGACGAGCCGTTCAAGACCATGCCGCCCTACCTCGAGGCGGTGTACCTGGGCTGCCGCCCGGCCCTTGTTTTTTCGCCCATCGACCTGAACTGCGGGTGGAACGTGGCCAAACATCCCATCCAGGGCGGCATACTCTACCACCAGGACGATGCCCTGCAACTGGGCGTGAATATAATCACCGTGACGCTGGCGAACTTCGAATATGCCCGTGGCTGGGGCACGAAGAAAATCTACCACCAGCAGGGCAAGAAGACACGCGACCAACTCGTGATAGCCCAGGTAGTCCACGGCGGCGACTGGGACCCAACTCCGCATGCCCTGCCGAACCTGATGAAATACATTCAGAAAAACACCACGCTGAACGTGCAGTTCAAGCGCGAACTGGTGGACCCGGGCAACGTGGATATATTCAAACATCCGGTGCTGTACATGACCGGTCTGAGGGATTTTAAATTCACCGACGTGCAGGTCGAGGCGCTGCGGAAATACCTGGCCTCCGGCGGCGTGCTTATCGCCGATGCGGCCGCGGGCAGGAAGGCGTTCGATGTCGCCTTCCGCCGCGAGATAAAACGCATCCTGCCGGATGGCGACCTCAAGACGCTTGCGGCCGACAGCCCGCTGTACCAGATGCCGTACGACATAAAGGCCGTGGACTACACAGAGGTCGTCGAGGCCGAGCAGCCGAACCTGAACTCCCCGGCCGTCGAGGGGATAAAAATCGAAGGCCAGCTGGCCGTGATTTACTCTCCTTACAGTCTGTCCAACGGCTGGGAGCGGCTGCGATACGCCTACAACCGCGGCTACAGCCCGCGCGACGCACTACGCATAGGCGTAAACACATTCGCATACGTTCTGACGCATTAAAGGAAAACTGGTCAGCCAATCAATCAACGAATCACGGTATTTCGGATAATCATCTTGCTTTTGGGTCCGGCTCTTTCGACGGCGAGGGTTATAATTGTAATTGATTCGAAAAAAGGATCCCATAATGAAGAATACGGAAAAATATGTGATTGATAACAAGGGCAGCAAAACCGCTGTAATCGTTCCCGTCGAAATATACGAAAACCTTCTGGAAGACCTTAACGATCTGGCGGTGGTGGCCGAACGCCGCGAAGAAAAGCCCATCGACATGGAAGAGATGAAGCGACGGCTGAGAAAAGATGGAATTCTATGAAATCATCTTTAAACCTTCCGTCGAAAAGGACTTGTGGCGTCTTCCTGGAAAAGCCGTCGGGAGGATAATGAAGCGGATTGACGCTTTGGGGGCGAACCCGTTAGGTCGCCACGTAATCAAACTGTCCGGCAGTAAACGTTTATATCGCATTCGTGTCGGCGACTAACGGATAGTATACGAGTTTGATTCGGACGATAATAGGATCGTCATTAATCACGTAAGACACCGGCGAAACGCCTATCGCGATTTGTAAGCCGCCAAGTGAACAAAAAGACAGCAAATCCGAAACCGCCTGCGGGGGATAATAGAGTATAATTTACGGCTTCTTGAATATCCCCCGGTACTCTGTAATAATGTTTCCTTGGCATTCCAATGGAATGGTTAAGTAATTTCCGACACAACCCCGATAAAAGAAGGAAAGACGTCTATGTCAACGAATATCAAGAGCATCAAAGGCAGGCAGATACTCGACTCACGCGGCAACCCCACTGTGGAAGTCGAGGTGTTTCTCGAAGATGGCGCGTGCGGGCGGGCAGCAGTGCCCTCCGGCGCCAGCACCGGCGAAAACGAGGCCGTGGAACTGCGCGACGGCGACAAGAGCGTTTATCTCGGCAAGGGCGTTACCCAGGCCGTGGGACACGTCAATAAGGAACTGGCCGAGACGGTCACCGGCATGGACGCGGACGACCAGAAGGCCCTGGACGAGGCGATGATTACCGCCGACGGCTCCGACAACAAGGGCAACTTCGGCGCGAACGCCATTCTCGGCGTCTCGCTGGCGGCCGCACGCGCGGCGGCGAATTCGGCTGGCAAGTGGCTGTACGAGTACCTGGCGCCGGACGGCGTAACCCTGCCAGTTCCGATGATGAACATACTCAACGGCGGCAAGCACGCCGACGGAACGGTGGACTTCCAGGAGTTCATGGTCCAGCCATGGGGCGCAAAGACATTCAGCGAAGGTCTGCGGATGGGCGCTGAGGTCTTCCACGCGCTCAAGGGTGTGCTGAAGGACAAGGGCTACTCAACCTCCGTGGGCGATGAAGGCGGCTACGCCCCGTCGCTGAAGCACAACGACGAGGCGCCGGAACTTATATGCCGGGCCATCGAAAAAGCCGGCTATACTCCGGGCAAAGAGTTGTGGATAGCACTGGACCCGGCCGCCAGTGAACTGGCCGCCGCGGCAGAGGAAAAAGGCAAGCAGGGCTACTGCTTCTTTAAGTCCGACCCAGACCGCATCGCCACCAGCGAGGAGATGATAGACATCTGGGCCGGATGGGTGGACAAGTACCCCATCCGCAGCATCGAAGACGGCCTGGGCGAGAACGACTGGGACGGCTGGAAAAAACTCAACCAGCGCATGGGCGAGAACGTGCAACTGGTCGGCGACGACCTGCTGGTGACGAACATCAGGTTCCTCAAGCGCGGCCTGGACGAGGATGTGGCCAACAGCATCCTGATTAAACTGAACCAGATCGGCACGCTTACCGAGACGATTTCGGCGATTGACCTGGCGATGGACAACGGCTGGACCGCGGTGGTATCTCACCGCTCCGGCGAGACCGAAGACACCACCATCGCCGACCTTACAGTGGCCAAGAACACCGGACAGATAAAGACCGGCTCGGCCAGCCGGACCGACCGCGTGTGCAAGTACAACCAGCTGCTGAGGATTGAGGAAAAGCTCGGCGATAAAGCAGTCTATGGCGCATCAACGTGGAAAAAAGCATGACGGCCGGGCATCCCCCGGCGACCTGGCGGGATTTGTGATACTGTCCGGCCTTGGCGTGTGCATCGTTGCTGCGCTGGTGCTTGTTCCGGCGTGGGCGGACCTTGCCCGGGCAAAGCATCGCCGCGACTGCGTCCGGGCCGAAATAAAACAGACGGAAAAACTCATCGCCGCCAACGAGCGGCTGATAAAAGCTCTGCCCGAGGACCGTGTGCTCAACGAGCGCCTGGCTATGAGTTACCTTCGGGAACTGCCCGAAAACGAGGTGGTGGTGCTCGACCCTGAGGCCCCCGCCTCGCCCCCGCCGGGCGTCGTCCAACCTGCCGAAGCTATGCTGCCGGCCCCGCCCTCGCCGCGGCTGATGCACATGGCCGCCAGACTCTCCCACCGCCCTACCCGCATCGGACTCTTCGCCATGGCCACGGGGCTCATAATCGTGGCTTTCTGCCTGTTTCCGCCGGGCTGGATAAGCGACAAAATCTCGGATAATTAACCAAAAATACGTCCGGTAATCTAAGGTGAACACAGACGGACAAATTTGGGGCGATCTTGCGGTCTATCGAAATGACACTGGTCCGCTTCTTTTATATTACGCTTTGTTCTATTTCCACCTCTGACGCTTCAGAAACATCACGCCCGGCTGATGTATTCGCCGCTGCGCGTGTCGATTTTGATGACGGTTCCGTTTTCTATAAACGGGGGCACTTTTACCTTCGCGCCGCCCTCGCACTCGGCGTCTTTGAGCTGGTTGGTGGCCGTGGCCCCCTTTATCTGCGGGGGCGTGTTGGTAACCGTCAGTTCAACGGTGTTGGGCAACTCGGCCGAGACGGGCTGGCCTTCCACGAACGCAACCTCAAGTTGTATGTTGGGCTTTAGAAAAACCTTATTCTCGCCGATAAGTTCGTCCGGCAGATGTAACTGCTCGAACGTCTCCGTATCCATAACGACGTGCCCGGCCGAGTCGGAAAACAGATACTCCATCATCTTTTTCTCGAAAAACGCCTCTTCCAGCGAATCGTCCACGCGGAACCGTTCCTTGATTATCTGGCCGGAGGTCGGGTTTTTCAGTTCGATCTGCATGTAGGAACGCTTGTTTCCCTTGGCCACGTGCTCTGTGTTGAAGACCACCCACACCTGGCCGTTGTACTGCACTCCCATGCCTCTTCGTAAATCGCTTGCTTTAACACTCATATACTGACTCCATTACGGGTTGTCATTTTAGTGGTAAGGGGGCATCGGCTTCAAGTCCGCCAAAATCCAGCCGGCCATGAATTCACTTGGCCCACGCCGGCTCGAGTTGTTGCGGCTGCGCGTCGTTGACGCCCTGCTGTTTGATACTCACACGCCTATCCCCATCGATTCTCAGCCGCGGATGCAAATTTAACACGCGGCAAAGTGGCTCCAGCTGCGGGGGGCTGTTCCACTCGAGACGACTAGTGAGCTTCCTGGTCATAATCCGCATGGAACACGACTGACCCGATTCGTAGATGATTTTCCACACTTCACGCCAGAACGGGTCGAGGACTCTGCGATTGGAGGGAATGCGGAGAATTGACAAGCCCTGCTGTTCGATTTGTCTGACACGCTCACGTGTTATGCCATACTGTGATCCTATCTCGGCAAGGGTGCACTTATTTTCACGGCTGCTTTTGAGACGCCGAAAGACGATATTCACCATTCTTTCGCGGTCAATCGCAAAGTTTACGTAACTTTTGAGCATATCGTCGAAGGAGGAGAAATCCACCTGTCTGCTCGAACGGTGCTCGTCAAAAAGTAATTCCCATAAAGACTTCTCAATGCTCCACAGGGTAATTTGTCCAAAACCCCACGAATTCAACAACGACAGGATGGGAGTGTGGACCAACTGGCCGATAGTGCGCACGCGATTTTTTCGAAGCCCCTTCTTCGCACGCGGCGATAGGTCTATTTCGGTAACGGGTGTTTCGCCGATGGTGCCGGCAGGCACGCCCGGCGCGGTGTAAAAAGGTCTGGCCAGCATGCGGTCCAGACGGTTCTCATCGGGCGCATCGCTGCCTGACCGGTCGGAATACCGGTTTAGCATGTCCTGTCCTACAGACCAATTCAGAGGATATTTTCTCTTTCGTCCCATTCTGAAGTTCTTGTGAAAAACCAGAAAAAAACTATTTAATCTATAACTACCCTAAAGTCAATTGGTGTCGCTTTTTTTAACGCAATATCATTACCAGTATCAGAAATAACAAAACCGTCTTTGGCAGAAGCGAAATATCAGCAAATAACACAAAATTTTGTTTACCTGTTTGTTAGCCGAAGATTATAAACTCTAAATTGTGCGGCCGGCAAATCGTATTTCGGCCGCTGACAGGGCGGATTGGCAAATGATATATATACTGCTGGCGCTGAATGCGGCATTTTTCGCGATTTTGGCGGTGGAGTACGTGGTCCATGCGGCCAATCGCCGCACAATCGGCCTGCGCGTGCACGTCAACGGCACAAGGGGCAAGTCGTCGGTCACGCGACTGATAGGCGCGGGGCTGGGCTACAAAATGCATACACTTGCCAAGACGACCGGTTCAGCAGCCCGGCTGATATTCGAGGATGGCACTGAGGAGCCAATCGTGCGCATGGGGTCGCCGAGGATAATCGAGCAGCTGCGCGTGTTCCGCATAGCGCGACGGCGAAAGGCGCGCGGCATCGTTCTCGAATGCATGGCCCTGGAGCCGCTGCTTCAGCGAATTTGCGAGCGGTTGATAGTAAAAGCCCACATCGCTGTAATCACCAACGTCCGGGCCGACCACCTGGACGTGATGGGTCCGGCGGTGGAGGATGTGGCCACGGCTCTGGCGTCGGTCACTCCGCAAAACGGAACGCTGGTGGCCCGCAGCGGACGTTTCGACGAACTATTCGCCCGCACCTGCCGAAGGAAAAATACGCAACTGGTCCTGGTGACCGAAAGCGACGTGGCCGCCGTAAACGAAAACATCCTTTCAAAGTTCAATTATCTCGAACACGCCGAGAACGTAGCGATTGCTCTGGCGGTCTGTCACGTGGCCGGAATCGGAAAAACCGAAGCTCTTGAAGGCATGTATCAAGCCCGTCCGGATATTGGCGCGCTTAAGGTCATAAGCGGCGAAGCAACCGGCGGAAAATGGATATTCGTGGACGCCTTCGCGGCCAACGACCCTGACTCTACCGTTATTTTATGGAATATACTCGGCGAGCGCTTCGCGTCGGCTCAAAAGAAAATCGTCGTGCTCAACTGCCGCAGCGACCGGATAGACCGCTCGCAGCAACTGGGCGAAACAATCGCACAACGCATGGACGCCGATATTTTCATATTCACCGGACAGACGATCCGCCCGGCGGTGCGAGCGGCCTCGGCGGCGGGCGCAAAGGAAAACCGCATAATCCGCATGGAAAACGCCCCCGCCGAAGAAGTATTCGACTTACTCACAGGCACGGTGGAAAAAACCACGCTTATTTTCGCCGTGGGCAACATAAAAGGAACCGGACAGGAACTGTCGCATCTTTTTGCAAAGGCGGGTGACCAAAATGCTTGAGGCATCACTGGGACTGGGACTGTTTTTAAGCGTAATATTTTCCGAAACCATCGGGCTGGCCGCCGGCGGGATGATCGTGCCGGGTTATCTCGCCCTGGAGATACAGTATCCCGGGCGGGTGGCGACAACTGTTTTCTGCGCGCTGGTCACATATGCCGTGGTGCAACTGGCCGCGCGATTCATGCTGATATACGGCCGGCGTCGCACCGCGGCGATGATACTGGTTGGCTTTCTTGTGAGATATCTCATCTCCGGAACAATAGCCACTTACCTGCCGGCGATGTCACAAACTCTGGACATAATCGGATACATCATTCCGGGCCTTATAGCCGTATGGATGGCACGACAGGGTATTATCGAGACGTTATCGGTGGGCTTATCCGCGGCAGTTATGATACGCCTGGTGCTTATGCTGTTGACGGAATGGGGGGTGCTGGCATGAAATGGAGAAACACATATAACGCCAAACTCGCGCTGCTGTTGTACGCGGCTGTGTCGTTGGCGGCCCTGGCGGCCGCGGAGCTTATCAAGACCAACAGGCCCCAGCCCGACATCGAACTCAAAAAAACCGCAGTGAAAAAAATGCAGCAGGGCATTGAAGTTATCGCAGGCGCCCACAGGCAAATCGTCGGAGAAATCGACCCGGATGCTGACCCCCGTGGAACCGGTCTGATCGGCTCGGATGTCAGCCCCATCACCAACGTTCACGGCGCACTGGAGGCCAAGCAGATAATCACCGACCCGAATTTCGCGGCTCTTGTAGTCAAAATTTTCCGCGACGCCGGCCTGAAACGCGGCGACGTCATAGCTGTGGCGTGGACCGGTTCGCTGCCCGGGGCGAACCTGGCAGTTATGTCGGCAGCCGATGCGATGGGTCTGGAGCCGATAATCATAACGTCGGTCTCCTCAAGCATGTACGGTGCGAACATACCCGAATTCACCTGGCTGGATATGGAAAAAGTCCTCCGCGAAAATGGCGTGTTCACTTACTCCAGTGTGGCCGCCTCCCCAGGCGGCAACTCGGATATCGGCGGAGGGCTGAGCAAAAAAGGAAAAAAACTGGTGGACCAGGCCATTGAACGCGCTGGCGTGAAAAAACTCACCGGCTCGACCCTCACAAAGCAGGTTTCCTACCGCATGAAAATATACCGCAGCCGCGCCGGCAATAATACCATCAAGGCATATGTCAATGTCGGCAGCGGAATGGGATCGGTCGGATCCAGTGTGAATCTGCAGTCCATAAGGCCCGGCCTGAACAGGTCCGTATGGGGCAAGAGGTTCCAGGTGCCGGGGGCCATGACAATCCTGGCCAGGAAAGGCGTGCCGATAATCCACATAAGCCAAATAGTCCAGCTATGTCATCGCTACGGCTTCCACACACAAACAACACCGCAGTCCCCGCCGGGACAGGGGCCGATGTTCTACCGGCACCAGCCGATTATGCCGCTTATCGCCGCCATGCTTGCTCTGGTTGTGTTCGGCTACGTTCTCCTGGTGAGGTACAACCACAGGCGAATCGCCCGCCAGCAGGAAGTGCTTATCTAAATGCGCCGCAGGTGGCTAAGAAATTTCTTGAAATACTCACGTCTATAATACAAGATGGATGTTCCTTTTGCCGGCAAAGTGGAAGTATCCGCCGGCAAATTCGCCCCCCGAACGAGTCAGCCATCAACCCAAAGGGACTTAATCATGGCAAAACAGAAAGTTATGACTGACGGCAACCAAGCCGTCGCACACAGCGCGCACAAACTCAACGAAGTAATCGCGATTTATCCCATCACACCGTCGAGCCCGATGGGCGAATTCGCCGATGAATGGTCCGCCAAAGGCCGCAAAAACATATGGGGCACCGTCCCGCTGGTCTGCGAGATGCAGGCCGAAAGCGGCGCGGCCGCCGCCGTACACGGGGCCCTGCAGACCGGGTCTCTTACAACCACCTTCACCGCCTCACAGGGTCTGCTGCTGATGGTTCCCTCCATGTACAAAATCGCCGGCGAATTGACACCGACGACGTTCCACGTCTCGGCCCGGTCCATCGCCTGCCAGGCGCTCAGCATCTTCGGCGACCACAGCGACGTAATGGCCGTGCGACAAACGGGCTTCGGCCTGCTGGCGGCCGGGTCCATTCAGGAAGCCCACGACCTCGCGCTTATCACCACAGTGGCGTCGCTTGAGGCCCGCGTGCCGTTCGTGCATTTCTTCGAAGGATTCCGCATCAGCCACGAAATCCAGAAAATCGAAATTCTCGACGACGACGTCTACCGCAAGATGATGGATGATGAACTGGCCCTGGCCCATCGCGGCCGCGGCCTGAGCCCCGACAAGCCGGTTCTCCGCGGCACTAGCCAGAACCCCGACGTGTACTTCCAGGGCCGCGAAACCGTCAACCCCTACTACCTCAAGTGCCCCGATATCGTTCAGAAGCACATGGACAGGTTCGCCGAACTTACTGGCCGGCAATATCACCTGTTCGATTACGTAGGCGCGCCGGACGCCGAACACATCATCGTGATGATGGGCGCAGGCGCCGAGGCGGCTCACGAGGCCGTAGATTACCTCAACGAAGAGGGCGAAAAGGTCGGCCTGCTTAAGGTCCGCCTGTACCGTCCGTTCAACATCGAAAAATTCATGGCCGCCCTGCCGGAAACCACGAAGGTTATCTCAGCACTGGACCGCACCAAGGAGCCCGGCGCAGAGGGCGAGCCGCTTTACCTGGACATCGTGGACGCCGTAACCGAAACCGGCAAGGACATCCGCGTGCTGGGCGGCCGGTACGGCCTGTCGTCCAAGGAGTTCACGCCCGCCATGGTCAAGGGCGTGTTCGACAACATGTCCACCGAGCAGCCCAAAAACCACTTTACAGTGGGAATACACGATGACGTAACGCAAACCTCGCTGGACTACGACGAAAACTTCAGTACCGAGGGCGACGACGTATTTCGCGGGCTGTTCTTCGGCCTGGGATCGGATGGTACGGTGGGCGCAAACAAGAACTCCATCAAGATTATCGGCGACAACACCGACAACTACGCCCAGGGATACTTCGTGTACGACTCGAAAAAGGCCGGCGCCCGCACCATCAGCCACCTGCGGTTCGGCCCGAGGCCGATTCGTTCCTCGTACCTGGTGCACAAGGCCAACTTCGTCGCCTGTCACCAGTTCATATTCACCGAAAAGTACGATATACTCGGCGCCGCCGAAGAAGGCGCAACGTTCCTGTTGAACGCCCCATACGACCATACCGAAGTATGGGACAAGTTACCGCGGAATATACAGCAGCAGATAATCGACAAGAAACTCAAGTTCTACTGCATCAACGCATACGAGGTCGCCAAACAGGCCGGTATGGGCAGCAGGATAAACACCATCATGCAGACCTGCTTCTTCGCCCTGTCCGACATCCTGCCCACCGACGATGCGATAGCGAAGATTAAAGAGGCCATCAAGAAGACCTATGGCAAAAAAGGCGAAGAGGTAGTCAAAAAGAACTACGCCGCGGTGGACCACGCACTGGAGAACCTGCACGAAATCGAGGTTCCCGACCAGGTCACCAGCGACAGAGAACAGCCCCCCGCCGTGCCGGAAAAGGCGCCTGATTTCGTCAAGAACGTCACGGCCGAGATTATGGCCGGGCGGGGCGACAAGGTCCCCGTCAGCGCCATGCCCGCAGACGGCACCTGGCCGACCGGCACCACCCAGTGGGAAAAGCGCAACATCGCCCTGGAAATCCCCGTTTGGGACCCGCAGGTGTGCATACAGTGCGGCAAGTGCGCCCTGGCGTGCCCGCACGGCACCATCCGCTTGAAGGTCTACGACCCGCAGCATCTGAAAAACGCACCCGAGACGTTCAAATCGACCGATGCAAAGGGCAAGGACTTCTCGGGCAAGAAGTTCACCATACAGGTGGCCCCCGAAGACTGCACCGGCTGCGGCGTGTGCGTGCACATGTGCCCGGCAAAGAACAAGCAGGAGCCGCAGAAAAAGGCCATCAACATGGAGTTCCAGCCGCCGCTGCGCGAGAGCGAACGCGAGAATTACGACTTCTTCCTGTCGCTGCCGGACCCTGACCGCTCGCAGCTGAAAACCCACACCGTAAAGGGCAGCCAGCTGTGCCGGCCGCTGTTCGAGTACTCCGGCGCCTGCGCTGGCTGCGGCGAAACGCCGTATGTCAAACTAATGACGCAGCTGTTCGGGGACCGGGCGATTATCGGCAACGCCACCGGCTGCTCGAGCATCTACGGCGGCAACCTGCCGACAACGCCGTTCACCACCAACGCCGACGGCCGCGGGCCAACGTGGAACAACTCGCTGTTCGAGGATGCCGCGGAGTTCAGTTTCGGCTTCCGCCTGACGATGGACAAGCGAATCCAGTACGCACGCGAACTGGTCACCGACCTGAAGGATAAAATCGGCGCCGAACTGGCCGAGACGATATTGAACGCCGACCAGTCCACCGAGGCCGGAATCGCCGAGCAGCGCAAACGCATTGAGCAACTGCGGGAGAAACTCTCATCGCTCGGCGACGACGCTCGCGCCAAACAGCTGGATTCCGTGGCCGATGCGCTGGTCCGCAAGAGCGTGTGGGCCTTCGGCGGCGACGGATGGGCCTACGACATTGGTTACGGCGGCCTGGACCACGTCCTTGCCTCCGGCCGCGACATAAACGTCCTGGTGCTCGATTCGCAGGTGTACTCAAACACCGGCGGGCAGTGCTCCAAGGCCACGCCGATGGGCGCAATCGCTAAGTTCGCCGCCGGCGGAAAGCCCATGCCCAAGAAGGATCTGGGGCTTATCTCCATGACCTACGGCAACATCTACGTGGCGCAGGTGGCCATGGGCGCCTCGGACAACCAGTGCGTCAAGGCGTTCGCCGAGGCCGAGTCGTACCCCGGCCCGTCGCTCATAATCGCCTACAGCCATTGCATCGCCCACGGCACGAACATGACTACCGCCAACGATCAGCAGAAAAAGGCCGTTCAGTCCGGCGCGTGGATTCTGTACCGCTTCGACCCGCGGCTGGCCGCCGAGGGCAAGAATCCGCTGCAGATAGACTCGAAGGAACCATCGATTCCGTTCGAGGACTACGCCTACAACGAGACGCGGTTCAAAATGCTAACGGCCACCGACCCGGATGCTGCCCGGCGCCTGTCCGCACAGGCACAGAAGGATATCCAGGCCAAGTGGCGTTACTACCAGCACCTGGCGGCGATGGATTATTCCAACGGCGAATAATTTCGGATTGCGGACGTCTTCGTCCCGGCGCGCCGGGATTGCGGATTTTAAAAACTCCGCCCTGAGACAAATGTTTCGGGGCGGATTTTTTTTGGTTAGAGGTTAGCGGTAAGCGGTTAAAGTAAAAAACCCCAAACCTGCCCCCCCTGTCTTCAACGCGCCTCTGAAAATCGTTTGCAAGTCTCTATTTTACAAGGG
>CAYYMD010000041.1:0-27113 GCA_964472875.1 uncultured Planctomycetaceae bacterium | reverse complement strand
TACAATTTAAATAGTTATGTTAATGCAGTCTCAAGTTAATGGGACAGTACTGTTTCGGAATATGAAAAATACGAAAGGCGAAAA
This sequence comes from uncultured Planctomycetaceae bacterium, assembly GCA_964472875.1. GTDB lineage: Bacteria > Planctomycetota > Phycisphaerae > SM23-33 > SM23-33 > CAYYMD01. The sequence goes on along the minus strand of CAYYMD010000041.1, from coordinate 27,029 downwards.
TGGCCAATCCCGGCGCGCCGGGATTCCCAATGTCCAATTTCCTTACAAAAAACGCCACCATGGAAAGCCCCGCATGTGAATGCGGGGATAAAAACGCTGAATATGGAAAAACTATCCCCCGCTTGACAGCGGGGGCTTACAAACGCGGCCGGATGGGCGAATATGAAAATACGAAATTCGAATCCTTCTTTGCCCTGTGGGCTACGAAGGACTGCCCGCCTTCGGCGGGTAAAATCAACTGATTAACCGATCAACCGATTAACCGATTAACGAATAAGGAGAATCGATCATGGCCAGTTACAAGCAATTACTGAAACTGATACGCAGCGACGCGAAACCCTCACGGATACGCGAGAAGATGGGCCTGCCGCCCAGCCGCCTGCGGCGGATGATGGCCGGCAAACGATTCCGCACGGAGTTGAAGCTGGAGGTGGAACTGTCGGCCGCGGCGGCCACGTACCGCCAGGGCGTGGGCGCGCAGCGGCTGGCGAGGCGGCTGTTCGAGCTGGCAGAGAGCGAAAAGGACGAGACCGCGCGAAAGGTGTGCCTGGCGCTGCTGACGCAGGGGCTTCAACAGGCCGGGCAGGACGACGAGCCGACCTACGGCCTAAGGATTGACGAGCTGGTGGCGATGGGCCGCCTGCCGTCGTCGGCGCTGCTGTACCAGAGCACCGCAACGCCGGATGAGCAAAAGCGACTGGTGGCCCGGACGCTGAGGAAAGGAATTTGAAGAGAAAACTTAAAAAGAAAAACTTAAAGCTAAAAACTTAAAGCTAAAAACTAAAAGCTAAAAACTGACACCTGTCCGCCCGCCTGCGGCTGGTAAAATCAACTGATTAACGAATGCACGAATCAACGAGTCAACCAGGCCATTATCATCTACAACCTATCACCTACAAACCCCCTCGAAAAAGCGCGGGTTCCGGGCGGACGGCGGGGTAAAATTATGGTAAACCCCTGCAATAAATACGCTTACGGAATCTTGTCAAGGGTAAAAAACGCGCAATATCGCGCAAAAAGGCCTCAAAAGCTGCAATGGCCCGGCACAACGCGCAGAAAATTGGCATTTCCTGAAACAACGCGCAGGAAACGGCCGGTTTGTGCGGCCTCATCAGTCGGCCATGGGTCCCAGCGGCGAGCGTTCCTTTTCGAGGGGCGAGATTTCCTTCGGCCCGGTTATGACATCCGGCGCGACCGTGTCGACTGTGAACCGCCTGGTGGTGGCCAGCATAACCCGCCGGCCGTCGTCGGTGATGCCGACGATTCTCAGGCGGCAGTTTTTACTGGTGATGCTCGGCACGGCCCACTTGACCTGCTTGTCGGTGTCGACGTCGCTCTTGATGGTCCGCCACGAACGCCCGTCATTTGCTGTGAACTGGATGTTGACGGACTTGTAGTCGCCGGCCTCTTTGGGCATCCAGGCCAGTACGCGGCTGGCGCCGCCGCGGATTAGTTCGCCGGCGGCCGGCCAGCCGGGCTTGTCGCCCGGTGTGCCGTGGGTCTGCTGGATGATGTCATCCTCGTCGACCTTGACGGGCTGTATCGCGACGCCCTCGGAGCCGGCGATTTGGAGTATGTCGGTCAGGCCCGCGCCGTTGTTGCCGGCCTTGTCCTTGGCGCTGACGCGGAAGCGTATTCCGCCGTCGCGGACCGCCTCGGCCGGGATTTCGACCTCGGTGCTGCCGGTGGGCTTCAGCGTGGTCGGGAAGCGGCTCCAGATCATGTTGTACGGGAACTTTGCGAAGCAGGTCTCAAGCTTTATGGAGTCGGGCACGAGGTTCTTGTCCCGCACGGTCCAGCGGAGCGTGACGGTTTCGCCGACCTCGTATATGTGCGGGACCTTGCGGCCCTGTTCGTCTTCCTCCCACGGCGGGGGCGTGACGGTGAGCGAGACGGCCGGGGGCGTGGTGTCCACCACGTATATGCGGTGGGGCATGCCTGGGGGGACCTTGGAGACGCCCTGGCCCGGGCCGATGAAGCGTATCCAGTATTTGCCGTCGTGCTCGGCCTGGAAGCAGAAGTGCGACTGCTCGACGCCGAAGAAGCCGGCGCGTTTCCAGGAGTTGCCGCGGTTGGGCGAGTACTTGACCTCCACGCGCGGCTCGCCGACGACCTGGCTGCCGCCCGGGTGGCGGATGAAGAAGTAGTCCCGGTAGCTGTAGTACACCGGGATGCCGTCGCCGACTACCTCGGTGACTTCCAGCTCTTCGCTGGGCCGGTAGTAGAACGGCGCGTCGTAGGTCCATCCGGGCATGTCGGCCTGCGGGTCCCAGTCCGGATTGTTGTCGGGCTGGATGCATCCGCCCACGGCCGCGGCGAGTATTACGGTTGTAAATATAATCTGACGCATAATCGTACCCTTTCTTTGCCGGCGCCCTCGGCCGGCGTTGATTGGCCGAGTGATATTATATGATGATTTATCGGCAGGTTAACATCCAAATTATTGTGAAATTGCTCCTGTTTCGAAATACTCAAATGCATTTTCGAATATTACCATTCCATCGGCCCGGTCGGGTTTGCCGCGGGTCCACTGCGGATGATGCGTAACATCGGCGAATCTTTCCGGGTGCGGCATCAGCGCGAATATCCTGCCCGTAGGGTCGCAAATTCCGGCCACGCCGTCAATACTTCCGTTGGGATTTATCGGGTAGGGGCCCGGCCGGCCTGACGGGTCGGTGTACCTGAGAACCACCTGCCCGCCGTCGCGCAGGGCCGTGGCTGTGGCTTCGTCCTTGGTGACGAACTTGCCTTCGCCGTGGGCAACCGGCAGCGCGATGAGTTCGTCCTTGCGAATGAACGCGCACCTGTCACTGTCGCATCGCAGGTGCACCCAGCGGTCCTCGAACTTGCCGGAGTCGTTCCAGGCCAGCGTGGCGTCCGTGTTGGTCTCCTGCGGGCTGACTCGCCCCCAGGGCAGCAGTCCGCTCTTGAGCATGACCTGGAAGCCGTTGCATATGCCCAGGATGAGTTTCCCGGCGGCGATGAACTCGTTCAGCGCATCGCCAAGGCGGTGCCGCAATTGGTTGGCCAGGATTTTGCCCGCGGCCACGTCGTCGCCGTAACTGAACCCACCGGGTATCACCAGCAGGTGGTAATCGCCCAGTCGCGACGGGTTTTCCATCAGGCGGTATGCGTGGATGCGTTCGGCCTCGAAGCCGGCGCGGGCCAGGGCGAACTCGGTTTCCCGGTCGCAGTTGGTCCCGGCGGCCCGCAATACTATCGCTTTCGGTTCGTTCATTTGTCGCCTTTTAATCAACCACAGAGGTCACGAAAAAATTTTAATTTTGCTGTTGGACTTTCTCATCGGCTCTATAGTTTTTTATACATTCGATACATTATCCGCCGCATGCCGAGTTTTTCGTAGAGGGCTATGGCGGCGGTATTTTCGATCGCCACGTGAAGGATGACATCGTGCGTGCCCATCTGCTTCATTTTCTCCATGGTATTTTCAATCAACCGGCGGGCGAGGCCACGGCGGCGGTAGTCGGGACAGATCGCCAGGTCCCATATATGGCCGCGTTTCGGCGCGAAAAATATCTCCTGCGGCGATATCACTTCGCTGACGATGAAGCCGACCAGTTCGCCGTCGGGCGCCTCGGCCACGAACATTACCATGTTGTCGCGGTGGAGCAACCTATGGAAGTCCTTCTCCCAGTGCTGCTCGGCATCGGGCGACCATTTCCAGAACTCCGGGTCGTAATCGTAATGAGTGGCCGCGATTATGCGCCACAGGGGCACAATATTTTTACCGTCCTCGGCGCGGGGCGGTCGGATTGTAAATTCGTCTTTGCTCATGTTCGTGGCACTTGGCCGCCGCTTACCAGTCGAAAGTTTTTTTCCATGCGGCCGCCGCTTTATCGCAGGGCATATCTATCAGTGTCTGCTTCGACGGCGAGGTTATCACCAGGCGATCATCCTCGGTTACCTCGCCGACCTGCCCCACGGGGCAGTCCTTCGCCAGTCGCAGAAAATTATCGTAATCATCCGGGGTCACCTCGACCAGGAACCGCCCTGACGCTTCACCGAAGAGCATCGCTGCGGTTGTCGGCTCACCGGTCTTTGGCGCCGCGCCGATATTTAGTCGGGCGCCCAACCCGCCGGCGAAAGCCATTTCCGCGGCCGCCACCGCCAGCCCGCCCTCGGACAGGTCGTGGCAGGCGCGGACGCAGCCGGAGTGGATGGCTGACTGCAGCGCCTGCATCACGCGGAGGTTCGTTGCCAGGTCGACCGGCGGCACGTCGTTACCGCTTGTCAGCCCTTCGGCTTCGAGATAGTGGCTGCCGCCCAGTTCCGCAACAGATCTTCCGAGTATGAACAGGTAGTCGCCCGCCTGCTTGGCGTCGGAGGTTATGCACCTGTCGGCGTCGGCGACCACGCTGATGGCGGAAATCAGCAGCGTCGGCGGAATGGATATCAGGCCGCCGTCTTCCTTGCGGAACTCGTTGTTCAGCGAATCCTTGCCGGAGACAAACGGCACCGAGTAGGCCAGTGCGGCTTCGCGGCAGGCCTTCGCCGCCTTCACCAGCGAGCCCATCAGTTCGGGGCGGTTGCAGTTGCCCCAGCAAAAGTTGTCCAGCAGGGCGGTCCGCTCCAGGTCGCCGCCGACGGCCACGCAGTTGCGAAGCGCCTCATCCACCGCGTGAAGCGCGCTCTGGTAAGAGTCCAGTTCGCCCAGGCGGGGGTTCATGCCGCAGGAGATCACAAGGCCCTTGCGGCTGGAAAGCACCGGGCGGATTACTGCCGCATCGCCCGGCCCGTCCTCGCCCGCGCCGACCAGCGGTTTGATTACGCTGCCGCCCTGGACCTCGTGGTCGTACTGGCGGATTATCCATTCCTTGCTCGCCACGTTTGGTGCGCCCAGAATTTTAAGCAGCACCTCGTTGTAGTTATCGCGCTGCGGCGGGGCGGGCGACGGCTTGCCGCCTGAGGCGTAGACGGCCTCCTTGGCCGGGCGGGGTATGCCGTCGTGGAGGAATTCCATATCGAGTTCGCCGACTTTCGTACCGTCGTAAAACAGTCGCAGCGTCTTGCGGCCGCTTTCGTCCGGCCCGTAATTTCCGATGACCGTGGCTTCCACGCTTTCGGAGCCGAAAACCTCCATTATCCGCTCGACGTTCTCGGGCGGCACGGCCAGGACCATTCGCTCCTGCGCCTCGGATATCCAGATTTCCCAGTAGCTCAACCCGGCGTACTTCAGCGGCACCCGCTCCAGGTGCACCTCAGCGCCGAGTTCGGCGCCCATTTCGCCCACGGCCGAGGAAAGCCCCCCGGCCCCGCAGTCGGTGATGGCCGAGTACAGCCCCTCGTCCCGGGCACGTATGAGCGTGTCGAGCATTTTCTTCTCGGTGATGGGGTTGCCTATCTGGACGGCGTGTGAAAATTCGGTTTCGTGGGCGTGTGTCAGTTCGGCGGAGGAGAAAGTCGCGCCGTGTATGCCGTCGCGGCCGGTGCGCCCGCCGACCACGATTACGGCGTCGCCGCTGCGGGCCTGCTTGAAGCATTTGTCGCGCGGAATCATCCCCACCGTCCCGCAGTAGACCAGCGGGTTGCCGAGGTATTTCTCGTCGAAATATACCGCGCCGTTGAGAGTGGGTATGCCCATCCGGTTGCCATAGTCGCGCACGCCGGCCACCACGCCGCGCATCACACGCCGCGGGTGCAGCACGCCCCGGGGCACATCCTCGGCGGGCATGTCCGGCGGGCCGAAGCAGAAAACATCAGTGTTGGCCACCGGCGCCGCGCCCAGCCCCGTGCCGAGCGGGTCGCGTATCACGCCGCCGATGCCGGTAGAGGCCCCGCCATAGGGCTCGATGGCCGAGGGGTGGTTATGCGTCTCTACCTTAAAGCACACAGCCCAGTCGTCGTCGAACTCTATCACACCGGCGTTGTCTTCGAACACGCTGATGCACCACGGCTTGTTCAGTTCGCGCGTGGAGCCGAATATCGTGCTCTTGAGCAGATTTGGGATTTCCTCAATGACGTTACCCTCGGCGTCGCGGACTTCGACGTCGCTGCGGAATGTCTTGTGAACGCAGTGCTCGGACCAGGTCTGTGCAATGGTCTCCAGTTCCACGTCTCTCGGCTCACGGCCGAGGCGGCGGTAATAATCCTGTATTGCACGCATCTCGGTGAGGTTCAGGAACATTTCGCCGTCAGCCGAGAGTTTCTCAAGGCCGGCCTCGTCCAGTTCGCGGATGGGGACCTCGGCCACGTCCAGTTCGTAATCGTGGCCGTGAACCTCCGGCGGCGTGTGCGGCTCGAAATAGATGTCCTCAATGACCGGATTGGCCAAGAGTTTACGGGCAATATTTTCGGCGGTTGCCTTGTCCGTAGGGGCGGATGAAAAAGATATTTTATATCGCCGGCCGGTGCGGACAGAGGAGATGTCTAATCCCATGTCGCGTATGGCCTGCTGGGCGGATGCGGCCACGGGGTCCATAACGCCGGGCTTGAGGTGTACCTCGATGAGGCCGTCTTCTGTTCGGGAAGCATCTTCGCCGTCGGCTATCTGGTACTGCTCGGTGACGGGGTCCGTCAGCAGTTGGGCGGCGACCTTCTCGGCCGCGGCCCTGTCCAGTTCGCCGTAGAGAAAGAACAGCCGCCGGTGCCGTACACGCTCGAGACCGCTGATTCCCAGTTCCTTAACCTGACGGGCCACACCGTCCGCGTGTGGGTCGCTGAAATTTTCTTTTACGCCGATTTCCACCCGGTGACTCATCAGTTTGCTCCATATTAGCCCCGCGGGGCTTCGCCGGAAAAACGGCATTGTAACCACTGCCGGGGCGGCGGGCAAACCTTTGGCTCAAATAGATATTTTCCTTTTATGAGCCGACTGCATCGCCGGTGAGTATGGAGACACATTTTGCTTGACCTGCGACGATTGAAGGCCTAAGATAATTAAGACGATAATATAAGTGTCAGGGTGCGGCTTAGGCCGTTGTCCCGGCGAAGAAAAAAATATTAAATTTGGACGGCTGAATAATTTTGAGCAGATCGTCCGGCAGACGGGATTCAGCGCGGGTATTTTCAGTGCCTGCGAACGTTGTGGGCGCCGCCCCCGTGGGAGCACGATAAAAGGGCGCAGCGACGCGAATTCCGATTAATGTCCCTCGCGGGACAATTACAGGCCCTCGGGTCTTAGATTAATATGATTCATCGAATTGAACTAAAGCGGAAACGGCGTTCGCAATTGCGCGTTCGCTACATGGAAATTGAGCGAGTTTCACCACGGGCGATGTGTCTGATTTCGCCCTCTGAGGAATGTTCCAAACGCCGGGTTTGCAACGGCGGGTGAGTTCGCTGGCTGAGACACAATTCGAGATTTATTAATCTTGCCCGACAGCATCGGCCGGGGGTTATGCCTGCTCAAATCACCGCTGTCCTCCAGGGAAGGAATATGAACAATGAATACTTACATTTTGTCGCTGACTTCCGCCCAATCCGTGGCGCTGATGTTTGCCGGTGCGATAGTTCTTATCGTTATAACTGCGGGCATAATGATGCTTTTGGAGCGTTCACGCCGTCGCCGCAGAGAACAGGAACTGGCGGCCGCCAAAAATGCCGCCGAGGCCGAAGCCCAGAAAATCTTAGCCCAGGCCGAAGCCCAGGCCAAAAGCGAATATCTCCAGCGCCGCGAGCAGTTCGATAAAGAAACCGAGACCACCCGCAAGGAACTTCGCGAAGAGGAAAAACGCCTCTCCAAGCGCGAGGATATCATAGACCAGAAAATGGAGACCCTTAACGCCAAGGAGCGGATGCTCGAGGCGGGCCAGAAGGCCGTTAACGAGCGCGAAAAGGCGCTGGCCAAGAAGGATCGCCATATCAACGAGATGATTGCCCAGCAGAAGAACCAGCTTTTGAAGGTGGCCAATCTTTCCATGGACGAGGCCCGGCAGATGCTTATGAACCGCGTTGAGCGGGACATGGCCGGCGAAACGGCCCAGTTGATTGACAAGCGCCTCAACGAGGCGCGAGACACTGCCGAGTCGCAGGCCCGCGAGATAATCGTAACATCGATACAGCGATACGCGGCCGAGCACACATGCGAGTCCACGATATCGTCCGTTGACATTAATTCCGACGACATGAAGGGGCGCATCATCGGCCGCGAGGGCCGCAACATCCGCGCCCTGGAGAAAGCCACCGGCGTGGACGTCATCGTGGATGACACGCCCGGCGTGGTGGTCGTCTCGGGGTTCGATCCGGTCCGCCGCGAGATAGCAAAACTTTCGCTGGAGAAACTCATCCAGGACGGCCGAATACATCCCACGCGCATCGAGGAGGTCGTAGCCGCAACCACCAATGACGTCAACAAGCAGATAAACCAGTACGGCAAGGAAGCCATGGTCGAAGCCAAGGTCCGCGGCCTGCACAATAAACTCATCAACCTGCTGGGTCGGTTGCACTTCAGGACGTCCTACGGCCAGAACGTGCTGCAACACTCGATGGAGGTGGCGTTCCTCTCGCAGATGATAGCCGAGGAACTCGGCCTGGACGGTCGCATCGCCCGCCGCTGCGGCCTGCTGCACGACATCGGCAAATCGATGGACCACGAAATAGAAGGTGGCCACCCGCAGATAGGCGCCGACATCTGCAAGCGCTACAACGAGCGGGAAGAAGTGATTAACGCCGTGGCCGGCCATCACGGCGATGTCGAGGCCGCGTCAATCTACACGCCGATAGTATCCGCCGCCGACGCCATAAGCGCATCGCGGCCGGGCGCCAGACGCGAGACGCTGGAGCGATACATACAGCGGCTGCAGAAACTCGAGGAGATCGCAAACGACTTCGAGGGCGTCAAGCAGTCCTACGCCATCCAGGCGGGTCGCGAGATACGCGTCATCGTAGACGCCAACAGTGTCGACGACCGCCTCTCGGCTAAGGTCGCCCACGACATCGCCAAGCGGATAGAAGACGAGATGGAATATCCCGGCGAAGTCAAGGTCACGCTGCTGCGCGAAGTTCGCTGCGTGGAATACGCAAGGTAGTAATTGGTGACCGGTAATCAATAAAAGGGCGGCTGCGATAAAACGTGGCCGCCTTTTTTATACTAAGAGTTCCTAACAAAACGTCTGTGTCGGCCCGAGGTAGAGCGAAACGCCGCCAGGCAAGGAGAACGAAGCAGGCTATGCTGAAGCATCGTCGATGCAGTTCGACGCCGCATCTTGGCGTCGCAGCCGCCCGAAGTCAACAGCGTTTTGTTAGGGGCTCTAAATTCTAATCCGGTGAATCCCCTGTATCCGTATTATTTCTTCGGTCGCAGGAGGACGTTGAATCCCACGGCCGTTATTCCAAGAGCCAGCAGCAGCGAAACGAGGTTCACGATAATCAGAGGCCATTGGCGCGGCTCGGCGGCCAGGAAATCCGCTTCGTTGGCGATCATGGCCCAGATGGTCATCACAAGCATGAAAAGGCAGGGCAGCAGCGTCAGAAGGTATCCCCATGACCCGCGCCGCCGCAGGTAGAGTGTAATCACCAGCAGAGCCATACCCGCCAGCATCTGGTTGACCGCTCCGAACATGGGCCACAGCGTAAGTGCGCCTTTGCCGTCGGCGCCGGTGGCGAACGCCAGCGCTCCGGCGCTTATTACAGCTACCGCCGTGGCCATCCACCGGTTGGTAAGCGGGCGGATTTTCAGGTCCGAGGCCAACTCGGCAATTACGTAACGCTGCACGCGCGTGGCCGTGTCAAGCGTAGTTCCCGCGAAAGAGGCAATGAAGACGCCGATGACGATAATCGCGATGTCCTTGGGGATGCCGATTGTATGAATCATGTTCGCCGAGCCGACCACTACGGCCGATAATTTCGACCCGAGACCCTGGGCCGACTCCCACGTGGCGTAATGCTGTTGCCACGCCGCCGTGCCTGTGTAAACCTGCCCGCCTTTCTCGTAGGCCATGCCTATGCCCGCGGCCACTGCTATCAGCACCAGCACGGCCAGGGCGCTTTCCATAAGCATCGAACCGTAACCGACCATCAGTGAGTCATTTTCAACACGCACCTGTTTGGCCGTCGTGCCCGAAGAAACCAGCCCATGAAATCCGGACACCGCCCCGCACGCGATTATCACGAACAGGAACGGCCACATTGGCGGCGGGTCGCCGCCGGGCGAGGTATTCATCGTAGGTGCGACAATCTCCAGCCCGCCGACCGTCGCGGCGCCAATAACCCCCGCTACCAGGAGGCCCATTGCTACCATCAACTGCCAGGCGTTTATATAGTCTCTTGGCTGAAGAAGGGTGGTAACCGGCAGCACCGATGCAAAGAACACGTAGACCAGCAGTATCAGTGTCCAGGTTCCGGTGGCGGGAAGATTCAGGAGTGCGGCGTCGGCTATTTCAATCGGAATCCATCGCCCGGCCACCACCGTGGCGTACATGGCGGCCACTGCCACGGCCGTGGACAGCACCACGTTCGCCTTCCACTTATAAACCACCCAGCCAAGCAGTATGGCGATGGGTATCTGGCACCACACCGGAAAGACCGAACCCGGATATATTTTGAAAATCGACGCGATGACAACGCCGAATATCGCTATCACGATAAGCAGTGCCAGAAACACCAGCATGAAGAAAAATGTTCTGGCGGCAGGGTTTATGTAACGCGATGTTACCTCCGACATGCTCTTGCCTTCGTTGCGCATTGACACCACCAGGGCGCCGAAGTCGTGCACCGCCCCCATAACTATCGAGCCAACAAACACCCACAAAAGCGCCGGAACCCAGCCCCAGATAACGCCGATGGCCGGGCCTACGATAGGTCCCGTGCCCGCTATCGATGTAAAGTGATGCCCGAAGATAATTCCCCGTCGTGTAGGCACGTAATCCACACCGTCCCGAAGCACGTGCGAGGGGACGGGTGCGTTTTTGTCCAGGCGGAATATCTTTTTTGCCAGAAATCGCCCGTAGGTATTGTAAGCGATTATATAACCTGCGAACGCCACGACCATTATCAACAAGGCATCCATCTCGTCTCCCAATGAAAACAGGGTCATTTGTTTTTGGGCAGGGATATACGAACGTAGTCAGATTACTATATTAAACGTAATTGGAAAAACAATTTCCGGTTGAAATGTAGGATGTGCAACTTGCTTGCACGCCATTGGTTTGTTATCGCGATTCACCCGCGAGCAAACAAGTTGCTCGCCATATATTTACTGTATTATCGAACAGGTTGTCCTCATTGAGTTTTGATATGTTATTGCCCACTATCTCGTCCATTTTCAAAATGGTGTCGTAGTGGTGGGCAATCTCTTTTCGATAGACGGGATGGTCCGGGTAGTAGGACGGGACGGAAACGTCGGCAGGGTTGACCCTTTTAGGGGCGACTCCTTTTTTGCCGCCTCGCAACTGTATTTGTCCGAATAACGGCCGGTTACGGCTGCGACCACTCCACTCGCTGCCGGCCTTCAGCAGATTTGTTTATCGCAGAAACGATGGCTCAAGCGATTTTTTAGAAGGTATTGTTTCGCCTCGGCATTGTCTGCGCGGCCGGTTGGCGTTAACATTACCGTGTTATGAGCAATGACAAACAGGATGCATCGCGGAATGTAAACATCTGGGCCCCGTGGCGGATGGAATACATAGAATCCCTTTCGCAGGATGACGGGGGGTGTTTCCTCTGCCGTCACCGCGACCAGCCGCAGGCAGACAGGGAGAACCTGGTGCTGTGGCGCGGGCGGAGCAGTTTCGCCATGCTGAACCGTTTTCCGTACACCGGCGGTCACAGCATGGTCGCGCCGATGGCGCACGTGGGCGAGATGAACGACCTGGACGAGCCGACGGTGCTGGAGATGTTTCACCTTCTCACCGCCGTGCGGACGGTTCTCGGCGAGGCGGTGGGGGCGGAGGGCTTCAACGTGGGCATTAACATCGGCCGCTGTGCGGGGGCGGGGCTGCCCGGGCATCTGCACGTGCACGTGGTGCCGCGGTGGAGCGGCGATACGAACTTTCTTCCGGTGCTTGGCAAGGTGCGTGTGATACCGCAGGCGCTGGAGGACCTCTACGATACGATGCAGGAGGCGGCGGGCAGACTCGGCCTTCCGGACCTGCCCGGCCGGCGGGGCGATGACTGACGGCGAAGCAAAACGCCCGGCCCCGTGGGCGGTGGACCAAAGGCAGTCTTTGGCCCGGCCGCATCCCGAGCCGCCGCACCCTTACCGCACGTGCTTCCAGCGCGACCGCGACCGCATCGTCCACAGCACCGCTTTTCGGCGGCTGGACTTCAAGACGCAGGTGTTCGTCCCGCACGAGCACGACCACTTCCGCACGCGCATGACGCACACTATCGAGGTTGCCCAGGTGGCCCGCACGCTGGGGCGGGTGCTGCGGCTCAACGAGGACCTCATCGAGGCCGTCGCGCTGGCCCACGATTTGGGGCATCCGCCTTTCGCGCACGCCGGCGAGGAAGCGCTGGACGAACTGATGTCCGGCCACGGCGGTTTCGAGCACAACCGCCAGTCGCTGCGGGTTGTTGACTACCTGGAGCATCCTTATCCGCAGTTTCGCGGGCTGAACCTGACAAACGTGGTGCGGGAGTGCGTCGCCAAGCACCAGACAGTTTACGATTCGCCCGCGGCCGAGGATGAGTTTCCCGCCGGCCCGGCCCCGCTGGAGGGTCAACTGGCGGATGTGAGCGACGAAATCGCATATACATCCGCCGACCTGGAGGATGCACTTGTGGCCGGGTGGATTACCATCGAGCAACTCGGCGACATTGAACTGTGGCGGCTGGCGTGGCATGCCGCCGAGGCCGAACACCCCGACGCCAGGGCGATACACAAGCGCATCCGCGCGTGCAAGGGCGTTCTGGCGGCCATGGCCGATGACGTTATCGAAAACAGCCGGCGAAAAATCGACGCGCTGGCGATAAAATCTCCGGCCGACGCCCGCAGCGCGGCCGAGCCGTGTATCGCGTTTTCGCCACGAATGCGGCGACATGTGAAACAAATGCAGGATTTCCTGCTGCGGAACGTCTATCGCCATCCCCGCTGCGTCGAAGAAGACGAACGCGGCGGCGAGATTATCCGCCGCCTGTTCGAGGCCTACACCAACGACCCGTCGCTGCTGCCGCGAAGGTATGAAAAGCGAATCGCCCAGCAGGGCCTGCACCGCGTGGCGTGCGATTACATCGCCGGTATGACAGACCGATTCTGCAAGGCCGAATACGAAAGGATATCATAACCATATATAAAAAACGCGGTGGCGTTGAAACGCCACTGCGTTAAAGAGTCGGCGGCCTGGGAAGGCCGCCGACCCTGTTTTGAAGCTGTTTAACCGAAGTTATTCTTCGGGTTTTTCTTCTTCGCCTTCTTCGCCTTCTTCACCGCCTTCTTCTTCACCGGTTTCTTCGGAAGGGGGCTCTTCTTCGCCTTCGCCTTCTTCGGCGGCGGGTTTTTCTTCTTCGCCTGCTTCGGCTTCTTCGGCAACTTCTTCTTCCTGGAATTCTTCCAGGTCCTGTTCGACGTAAACGTCGTCCAGGTCGGTGGCGTCAATCTTGCGCCGCAGCAGGTAGTAAATCAGCGTGGTGCTGCCGGCGGCGTAACTGACCAGGTACGCGATTACCAGTCCGACCACCAGGTAAACCCAGAAGCCGATGATGACGGCCGCGACTTTCTCCCAGCCGCCCATGGCCGCCCAGTTAAACGCGCCGTGAAGCGAACTGAATGTCGGGGCGCTCCACAGAACGTCCATCCTGTCCGCCTCGGGGTGCACGCCCGCGCCGCTGCGGAACACGCCCCACGATGCGAAGTAGTGCGTAGCCCACAGAGCCAGGAATGCGAAGAACCTCACGAACAGGTAGGTCAGCGCCCCGTACACGGCCGCCACGCCGGCATACAGCAGCGACCGCCACGGGCACTTGAAGACGTAGTTGTAACTTCTGCTTATGGCGTCGAAGGTGTCCGAGCCCTCCACCGCGATGGTGGGGTACATCAGGCCGCCGCCGGCGATGAGACCGATTAGCAGGAATGCGATAATCAGCCCGCCGATTATCGCCAGCGGGAACAGGATGCCCATGAGGATTCCGCCTGCGTAGTTGCCGAACGCGAAACCGCCCAGTGCGATTACCGCTCCGCCGATTATTACTATCGCCAGCGGAAGCAGCGGGGCCGTGAAGAAACTCAGGAACTTGCCCGCCGAGAACCGCAGCGCCTGCGACATGGAGATTTTTTCCTCCCTCGCCGCGTGCAGGGCAGCGATGCGGCAGATGGCTCCGCCGAACAGCGACAGTGCCGCCAGTGCCACGGCCAGGAATATCACCGCGAATACCCAGTGCTCGCTGATAAGCCAGCATATCCCGAAAGCCGCCATCAACATGTAAACCAGCAGTCCCCGGGGCTCCTGGCGGGTTTCCGCCGGCGGGAACGGCTCGGTTTGCACCGCGGCCGCCTGGAATCCCTTCGCGGCGGCGTTTTGCCTGTATTGTTCCAGGCCGGAAAGAATATCGCCCTGAACCAGGGCGTGGATTCCGCCCTTGACGCATTCGGTCTCGTAACTGAGCAGGGAGGAGAATATCCCAGTCCCGCGAATTTGGCGGACCTGTTCGGCGAACTGCATTTTTCGCCTCGCCAGCGCCTGCTCTGCGAGCAGGAAATCTTTTTCGAGTTCTTCCAGTGCCTCGTCCTTCTCATCGCCCGTGAGATTGGTGTCGGCATCGATGGCGTCTTCGGCGCTTTCATACGCCGGCTCGAGCAGGTCATTAATCTCTTCGACTTCGTCCTCGAAATCTTCCTCAACGTCGGCCATCGCTTCGGACCAGTCATCCTCGGCCTTTTCCAGGAGTTTGTCGCGTTCCGGAGGTTCGGGGGCCGTTTCTATTTGCTGGTATTTCGACCGGGCCTGCTTGAGGAACTCGCTCGCCAGTCGGCTGCCGCCGGTGAGGTTGTTAAGGATGCTGTAATACTGGCCCAGTGGCGTGCCTATGGCGGTGCGCTGCTGCAGGGTTTCTTTCCACAGAGATGCCACTCTTTCCGGCCGCGATTCCAGCCATTCTGTCTTGGCCTGGTCGAACTGTTGCGGCGGCTGCGAGTAATACATGTACGGCTCCTGCACCCTTGCATAGCTACCCGCCCCGCACCATACCCCGTCGAGTACGCGGCCGGCGCAGTAGACCGTCAGCACGGCCGCAAGGGCCAGAACCAGTTTGCTGGGGTGAACCGCCATGCGCCAGCCCTTGAACAGTTGCGTGAAACCGAATACTTCCTTCCAGTTAATCCGTCTGATTTCATTCTGTTCGTCCGCCATGTTTTAGCCCTTTCTCCGGCAAGTCGCGCCGAGGCGCGCCCTTTTGCCTTACTGTTCTTTTATGAACTGTTCGTAACGTATTGCGACTAATCCGTTCCGCCAACGCCACAATAAAATCAATGCCGCCGGCTAATGCAAGTATATTCCGCTCACTCGCTCATGCCAGAAAATTTATCGGTATATGGCAATTTACGCATTTTCCTTTTTTGAACAGTTTTCCTTGCCGCCTTCGGACTTTTTGTTTTCGTCGCCGGCAGATTTCTGTTCTTTCGGCCGGTCGTTTTTCCGACGCGACTTGTTTTTGTAGTCGGTGTGGTAGAATCCGTTTCCCTTGAAAATGACCACGGCGCCGGCGCCTATGAGCCGGCGGACCTTCATCTTCCCGCAGGTCGGGCATTTTCGAACCGGTTTGTCGTTCATGGACTGAAATTTCTCGAACTGGTGTCCGCACGCGTCGCACTGATAATCGTATGTGGGCATTGTATTTCTGCTATTGCTCCTGTTCTTGCTGGGGTTGCTCTCCGGCGTCTTCCGACTGGGGGGCCTTGGTGACGATTACGCCCGCCGGCCGGATAACTCTGCCTTTCAGTTTGTAACCCTTGTAAACCTCGCGCAAAACGGTGCCGGGGGGATATTCGTCGGATTCTTCCTGCATCAGGGCCTTCTGGGATTCCGGGTCCAGCGGTTTGCCGGCCGCGGACATCCGCTCCAGGCCGAACCGCTCCAGCGTTTTCATTGCCTTGTCGTGAACTATCTGCATGCCGGCCACGACAGGGTCGTCCTTGTCGTGGTTCTCCCGGGCCACGTCCAGCGCCCGCTCCATATCGTCCAGAATGTCCAGCAGGGACTTCATGAGATTCTCGTTGGCGAACTCCTTGACATCTTCGATTTCGCGCTTCACCCGCTTCTGGTAGTTCAGGTAGTCCGCCGAGACGCGCTGGAGTCGCTCCAGAAGGTCGTCCCTTTCGGCCTGGAGTTCCTCGATTCGGGACCGGTCCTCCTGCGGCTGGTGTTCGGACTGGGGATGTTGCTGGTTTTTTTGCTTTTCCGGTTTGTGTTTGTTTTGGTTTTTCTTGGTCATAACTTATTTCCGTGCCGAATCGTCCGATATCTGCGGATATTATCAGGTTTTCGGGGCGAAGTAGTCCTTTAGTTTTTCCAGGAAACTTTTCTTCTGGGGCGTCGCGCCGTCCGGCTGAGATTTTTCCGTTCCGGCGTATTCGCTCAGCAGTTCCCGCTGGCGGCGTGTGAGTTTTTTAGGCACTTCCACGATAACCTGCACCAGTTGATTGCCCTTTTTGCCGGTCCTTGCCGACGGCAGGCCGCGCTTCTTGAGCGTTAATACGTCGCCGTTTTGCGTGCCTGCCGGCAGGGAGACTTCCTCCGGCCCCCACAGTGTAGGCACCTCGATGCTGTCGCCCAGGGCCGCCTGCGTGAACGAGACCGGCACCTGGCAGATAAGGTCGTCGCCGCGGCGAATCAGGAGGGGATGTTCGCGGACCCTGATGTAGCAGTGCAGGTCGCCGCGGGCGGTTCCGGTTTTGCCCGGCTCGCCCTCGCCGCGTATGCGGATAATCTGGCCTTCGTGCACGCCGGCGGGGACGTGAACCGTCAGTGTGCGTTTTTTCTCCATCCTTCCGCTGCCGCGGCATTCGGGGCACGGGTCGGTTACCATTACACCCCGGCCGTGGCACTTGGGACACTGGGAAACCTGCAGAGATACTCCGAAGAATCCCGGCACCTGCCTGCGAACCTGCCCGTAGCCGCCGCAGGTCGGGCATTTCTGCGGATCGGTGCCGGGCTTTGCGCCGCTGCCGCCGCATTTGTCGCACAGGTCCATCCGCTGAAATTCCAGCGTGTGGTCCACGCCCGTGGCGACCTCTTCAAGCGATATCTCGACCTCTGCCTCGAGGTCGTATCCGCGGGCAGCGCCGGCCCGTGCCGCCCGGCCGAAACCCATGCCCGAGAATATATCCTCGAACATCGAGAATATGTCGCCGAAGCCCATGGAGGAGAAATCGTGCAGCCCCGCGCCGCGCAGACCTGCATGTCCGAACTGGTCGTACTGCCGCCGCTTGTTCGGGTCCGAGAGAACCTCGTAGGCCTCGGCCAGTTCCTTGAATTTCATCTCCGCCTCGGACTTATCACCGTTGTAGTTATCGGGGTGATATTTCAGGGCGCCCTTGCGGTAAGCGCGCTTTATATCGTCTTCGTCGGCGTTGCGTTCGAGGCCGAGTACTTCGTAATAGTCGCGTTTCTGTGCCATTGGCTGACTTAATTTTAACTGCCGGCTCGGCCGGCTTGGTTATTTTTGTGGAAATTTCCAGATTTTCGACTCGGTTCGGGCCGATGTCATTATCTCGTCGATTTTTTCGACGATATCCGGATGCTCGTCGGCGATATTGTTTTTTTCGCCGAGATCCTTCTCCAGGTCGTATAGTTCGATTGGTCCGTCGGGTTTGCGTTTGCGTCTTAGGCGCACTGCCTTCCACATGCCCATTCTGACGGCCTGCTTGCCGCCCCGGGCGTGAAACTCCCAGTATAAATATTCGTGCTGCGGTTGCTTTCGGCCGGCCAAGGTGGGCAGAAAGGATATGCCGTCGATGCCTTTCGGCGGTTCGACACCGGCTATTTCGCAGAAGGTGGGCAGCACGTCCCAGAAGGCCGAGACGTGATGGGTCACGCCGGCGGGTTTGATTTTTGCGGGCCAGCGGGCGATCATCGGCACGCGGATGCCGCCTTCGTAAAGGTCGCGCTTGAAGCCCCGCAGCGGGCCGTTGCTGTCGAAAAACCTCGGGTCGTGACCTCCCTCCAGGTGCGGGCCGTTATCGCTGGTGAATATAACCAGCGTGTTATCGTCCAGGCCGAGTTCCTTAAGCAGGTCCGTTATCCTCCCGACGTCCTCGTCGAGCTTGGCTACCATTGCCGCGAAGGCGGCGACGGGATTCCTGACATCCGGGCCGGCATATTTGCCTACCTTGTCCTCGAACTGCGGGAATTTTTTGCGGAACCGGTCGTGATACTTGTCCGGGACGTGCATAGAGGCGTGGGGGATGGTCACCGGCATGTAGCAGAAGAAGGGCTCCCTGCTGTGTCGGCGAATAAACTCCATCGCCCGATTCACAATCAGGTTGTGCGAGTAAGTTGTGTGCTTGCCGCCCTTGTTGCCCGGCATGGGGACCTTCTTGTCGTTGTGCCACAGGAAGGGGGGATAGTAGTTGTGGGCGTTGCGCTGGCAGTTGTAGCCTAAAAATTCATCGAAGCCCTGTTTTACCGGGTCGCCCGAGGATTCTGGCGGGCCCAGCCCCCACTTGCCGAAGCAGCCGGTTGCGTAGCCGGCTTTTTTGAGAAGTTCGGCCACGGTGACTGTTTTATCAGGGATGGGCTCCTGCCCTATGGGTTTTTGCTCCCTGTTGCCGCGGATGTACGCGTGGCCGGTGTGCAGGCCGCTCATCAGGCAGCACCGCGAGGGCGCACAGACGGTCGAGCCGGAGTAGTGGTCGGTAAATTTGAGGCCTTCGGCGGCCAGGCGGTCTATGTTGGGCGTGCAGAATTTTTTCTGCCCGTAACAACTCAAGTCGCCGTAGCCGAGATCGTCGGCAATGATGTAAACGATATTCGGCCGGCTCATCGTGCTCTTTGCCTGCAGTTGGCCGGTCATTCCCATCGCCGCGGCCGCCGCCCCGGCGGCGGTCTTCAATATGTCGCGCCTGTTCATATTCATGATAATTTTCTCAGGTTCAGGGCGTCTTGTGATTATCCGGCTTATATAACTAACCCCCGACGGCACACATAATCAAGAGGCGCCCGCACGTTAAACGCCGGGCGCCACTTGTTCGGCTGCTTTGTATAAGCGGACTGTTCGCTTGTCGACGGTTATACGACCGCCTCGTCCACCTTGTTTTCTTCCTCGGCGTCTTCGTCGTAATCGGTGACCATCAGGTCGGTGGTCAGCAGCAGTCCCGCCACCGATGCGGCGTTCTGAAGCGCCGAACGGGAGACCATGGCGGGGTCAATGACGCCGGCCTTGACCATGTCTTCGAACTCGCCCTTTGAGGCGTTGTATCCGACGTTTCCGCTGCGGGCCAGCACCTGCTCGACAATCACCTCGCCGTCGGCGCCGGTGTTGTCCACTATCTGCCGCGTGGGTCGGCGAATGGCCCTCGATACTATGTCCACGCCGATTTTCTCGTCGCCGCGGGCCTTGTCGCGTGCCTTGGCCACCGCATCCAGCGAACGCAGGAAGATAACGCCGCCGCCGGGCACGATGCCCTCGGCGTGTGCGGCGCGGGTGGCGTGTACGGCATCGTCGATGAGGTCCTTGCGCTCCTTCATCTCGGTCTCGCTGGCGGCGCCGGCCTTGATGACGGCCACGCCTCCGGTCAGCTTGCCCAGTCGCTCCTGGAGTTTCTCGCGATCGTAGTCGCTTGTGGTCTTTTCAATCTGGGAGCGGATGGTCTCGACCCGGGCGTTGATGTCTTTCTTCTTGCCCGCGCCGCTGATGATGGTCGTGGAGTCCTTGTCGATGACGACCTTCTTGGCCTGGCCGAGCATATCCAGTTCGATGTTCTCCATCTTCACGCCCAGGTCTTCCGAGAGGAACTGCCCGCCGGTGACCACGGCCGTGTCGCCCATGATGGCCTTGCGCCTGTCGCCGAACGCCGGCGCCTTGACCGCACAGACCTTCAGCACGCCGCGCAGTTTGTTGACCACCAGGCCGGCCAGGGCTTCGCCCTCGACGTCCTCGGCGATTATCAGCAGCGGCTTGCCGGAAGAGGCGACCTTCTCCAGAACGGGCAGCAGGTCGCGCAGCGAAGATATCTTCTTCTCGTGGATGAGAATGTAGGGGTCTTCCAGTTCGCACTGGAGCGTATTGGAGTCGGTCATGAAGTAGGCCGAGATATAGCCCTTGTCGAACTGCATTCCTTCGACGACCTCAAGTTCGTTGGCCAGTCCCTGGCCTTCCTCGACGGTGATGACGCCCTCGGCGCCGACCTTATCGAACGCCTCGGAGATGAGTTCGCCGATGTCCGTGTTCCAGTTGGCCGATACCGTCGCCACCTTGCGAAGGTCCTCGTTGGTGCGGCAGGGCTTGGCCTGGGAGGCGATGTGCTCGACCGCGGCCTGGACGGCCATGTCTATGCCGCGCTTGACGGCCATGGGGTTGGCTCCGGCCGTTACGTTCTTTATGCCTTCCTGCACGATGGCCTCGGCCAGCACCACCGCCGTGGTGGTTCCGTCGCCGACCACGTCGGATGTCTTGGAGGCGACCTCGTTGGCCATCTTGGCGCCCATGTTCATGAACGGGTTCGGCAGGTCCACTTCCTTGGATACGGTCACGCCGTCCTTGGTGACCTTGGGCGAACCGAACGACTTCTGAAGTATGACGTTTCGCCCCGTGGGCCCGAGTGTAACTTTAACCGCGGACGCCAGGGAGGATATGCCCTTGAGCATTTCCCTGCGCGCCTCGACGTCGAACAGCATCTGCTTGGCAGCCATTATTTTCTCCTTCGTTGTTTCGTTAATTCGTCGATTCGTTGACTCGTTGACAAAACCACTAATCAACTAAGCAACAAATCAACTAACTTTCTACTACGGCAAGTATGTCGGACTCTCGCAGTATCACGTAATCGTCGCCGTCAATCTTGACTCCTGTTCCGGCGAACTTGGCGTAATATATTTCCTGACCCTTCTTGACGCTCATCTCGGCGCGCTGGCCGTTCTCGAGCATCTTGCCCGGGCCTACCGCCTGGACCTTGCCCCGCTGGGGTTTTTCCCTTGCGGTATCCGGCAGGACAATCCCGCCGGCGGTCTTTTCTTCGGCCTCACTCTGTTTTACCAGAACTCTGTCATCCAATGGTTTTACAGCCATGTTTGTTGCTCCTTATATGATTGTACTTTTACACACACAGATTATTCTGCATTTTTTCTTGAATGAAATCCAAAGGTTCCACACTTTTCTTGTTCTTCTTCCGTAAGGTATGCCAAAATATTTGAACACATTTGACCTGTGGCTAAGAAAAGTTCATCTAAACCAGTGTTTGGGTCAATATTAAAAAGATGACTATATTCCTCTGGCGAGTCGGTCAATTTTATTGCTCTATCAAGTAATGCTTTGAAGGCGCTATATTTCCAATCTCCTATAGCGTCTTTGGCACTGCTTGTTTGTACCAGAAAACCAATGTCTTCGTGAAATTGTTTCGCCTGATAGCCCAAAGGAACAATAGAACGAACCGTAATTTTCCATATTTTCTCTTCTTTACTCATAATTAATCAATGGCATTTCCAAATTGTAAATTCGAACATTTCTATTTATCTGATTACATCATGCCGCCCATGCCCCCCATTCCACCCATGCCCCCCATTCCACCCATTCCGCCCATGCCGCCCATGCCGCCGGGTGGCATGCCGCCGCCACCGGCCGGGCCTTCTTCCTCTTCCTGAGGCAGTTCGGCCACGGCCGCATCGCAGGTCAGCAGCAGCGTCGCGACCGATGCGGCGTTCTGGATGGCGGTGCGGGAGACCTTGGCCGGGTCTATCACGCCGGCCTTGATGAGGTCTTCGTACTTGAGCGACTCGGCGTTAAAGCCGTAATTGCCTTCGTGTTCCATCACCTCGTGCAGGACGACCGTGGCGGCCTCGCCGGCGTTTTCGGCAATCTGCTTAAGCGGCTCGGCCAGCGCCTTGCGGACGATTTCCACGCCGGTGGCCTCGTCGCCGGATGCCTTTACTTTGTCCAGCGCCTTAGAAGCCCGCACAAGAGCCACGCCGCCGCCGACCAGGATGCCTTCTTCGACGGCCGCCCGAGTGGCGTGCAGGGCGTCCTCGATACGGGCCTTCCGCTCTTTCATGGCCGCTTCGCTTGCGGCTCCCACATTAACCTGTGCGACACCGCCGGCGAGTTTCGCCAGGCGCTCCTGGAGTTTCTCGCGGTCGTAGTCGCTGGTGGTGGTTTCTATCTCGCGGCGGATCTGGTCTATGCGGGCCCGGATTTCCTTAGTGTCGCCGGCGCCCTCGATTATCGTGGTGTTGTCGTTGTCGATGGTGACCTTCTTGGCCGTGCCCAGGTCCGCTATGGAGATGTTCTCCAGATCAACGCCCAGGTCCTTGGAGAAGAAAGTTCCGCCGGTGAGTATGCTGATGTCCTGCAGCAGGGCCTTTCGCCTGTCGCCGTAGCCCGGCGCCTTTACCGCACAGACGCTTACGGTGCCGCGGAGCTTGTTGACCACGAGCGTGGCCAGGGCCTCGGATTCCACGTCCTCGGTGATTATCAGCAGCGGCCGCTTTGCCTGGGAGACCTTCTCGAGCAGCGGCACGAACTTGGATACGTTTGATATCTTCTCTTCGTGGATGAAGATAAGCGGCTTCTCGAGGTTGCATTCCATCGTCTCCTGGTCCGTGACGAAGTGCGGGGAGAGGTACCCCCGGTCGAACTGCATTCCCTCGACCACGTCGACGGTGGTCTCGATGCCTTTTCCTTCCTCCACGGTGATGACGCCGTCGCGACCGACCTTGTCCATCGCCTCGGCCAGCATCTTGCCGACCTCCGGGTCGTTGTTGGCGCTGATGGCGGCGATGTTGCGGATGTCCTCGGCGCCCTTGACGGGGATGGACATGTTGCCCAGCTCGCCCACCACGGCGTCGGTGGCCTTTCTTATGCCGCGGGCAAGCGCCATGGCGTCGGCGCCGGCGGCCAGGTTGCGGTAGCCGTGGCGGAACATCGCCTCGGCCAGGACCGTTGCGGTGGTGGTGCCGTCGCCTGCGGCGTCGGAGGTCTTCGAGGCGGCCTCTTTAATCATCTGGGCGCCCATGTTCTCGTACTTGTCGTCGAGTTCGATTTCCTCGGCCACGGTCACGCCGTCTTTTGTTACAGTCGGCGCGCCCCAGCCCTTATCGAGGACCGCGGTGCGGCCACGCGGGCCGAGTGTGGATTTGACCGCGCGGGAAAGTTTCTCTACGCCCTTCAAAAGGGCTTCTCTTGCGTCTGACTGGAAAGCAATCTGTTTTGCCGGCATTGGGTGTACTCCTTATCGATTAACCTTTTTGACGAAGAATTATACCGCCGGCGGCGAAACGGCCGCGCAGCGATTGCGCACAATTTTACTGCAATGACTATGCCGACACTCACATCCTACTGGCATGCATCGACTTAGATTTTTCGCCCCCGTCGGCCTCGGCTGTGCGAACCTGCCATCCCTGCGCATCGCCCGTGCCAAAGCGGTGATTTTGACAGTATCCCGGCGGCTGCGCTTCATCCGTCGCGGCGGAGAATATTCAACTCTACACGCCTGATTCGCGCTTCTGCAGTTCGTCTATCCGCCGGCTCAGCGAGGTCTTGATTATCATCAGCCAGCCGAAGACCTTCATCAGCACGATAAAGTTGGCCGCCACTACAATCAGCACAGCGCCGATGATGTTTGTCCTGAGGCCGTCGGCCGGGCCGAGCATTGTTATGCCGATAATGGCCACGACAATCGCCGCGACACTGACCAGCATAATCCACGCGGTTATCCATACGGGCACGGCCGCGAACATGTCCGACAGCATCGTCTTGAAGGAATCGCGGTACTTGCCTTTTTCGTTTCCATTCATAGTTTGCCCTTTCCTGTTGAATTGTACTCGAGTCGCGACTGGGTCCATTATCCGCGCCGCCGTGGCGAATGAAAACATAATTCCCGACCCGTTGGGTCTTGAGAAGCCGACGGGCGTATTCTATCATCGGCCAACCGGTCATGGCCAAAAAGAGCAATCCACAGAAAGAAACGCCTGCGATGCGCCAGTACCGCTCGTTCAAGGAGCAGTACCCGGATTACATCCTGCTGTTCCGCATGGGCGATTTTTACGAGTTGTTCTACGACGACGCCAAGCTCGCCTCGCGCGAACTGGGCCTTGCGCTGACCTCGCGCAGCAAGGGGCCAAGCGCAATTCCGCTGGCGGGCATACCCTATCACGCGCTGGACAGTTACCTCTCGCGCCTAATCCGCGCCGGGCACAGGGTGGCCATCTGCGAGCAGATTGAGGACCCCAAAGAGGCAAAGGGCGTAGTCAAGCGCGACGTGGTTCGCCTGGTGACTCCCGGCACGCTGGCCGACGCCGAATTGCTGGACCAGCGGGAGGGGAACTATCTGGCGGCCGTGTTCGCCGCAGGCGGCGACGGGCAGGTCGGCGTGGCGTGGGTGGAGTTGTCCAGCGGGCGGTTTCTGGCGGCGGTGGTGCCGAAGGAGCAGTTGCTGGACGAGTTGGTGCGGATAGGCCCGGCCGAGGTCATCTATCCCCAGGGCGCCGCGCTCGACACGAAGGACTTCCGCGACTCGCTTGTGCGAATAGTGGGGGCGTCCGCGACTCCGCGACCGCCGTGGGCGTTCGATTCGCACTCGGCCGCTGAGACGCTCAAGGAGCATTTTTCGACGGCCACGCTGGAGGGCTTCGGCTTCGACGGGTGGGACGAGTCTCTCTCGGCCGCCGGCGCCGTCATCGAGTACCTGAACGAAACGCAGCGGACGGCGCTATCGCACATCAGCCGTCTCGGCCGCTTCGAACGCGCCGACCACATGATAATTGACGGCAACACGCTGCGGTGCCTGGAAGTCCACCGCACGTTGCGGACCAACCGCCGCGCCGGCTCGCTGCTGTCCTGCCTGGACCGCACCTGCACCGGTATGGGCGCCCGGCTGCTGGAACGGTGGCTGACGTTCCCGCTGACTGCCTACAGCGGCATCACCGCACGCCACGACGCGGTGGAGGAACTGGCTGCCGGCCGCGACCGCCTCGAACGGATACGCCGCGCGTTGGACGATACCGCCCAGATTGACCGCATAGCCGCGGCCGTCGCCATGGGCCGGGTTCGCCCGCGTGAACTGCTGGCGCTGGGAAGCACGCTGCGGCTGCTGCCGGAAATAGCCGAGGCGGCGGGCCAGTGCCGCGCAGAGTTGCTCGTCGGCGTTGGGCCGAAACTGACCGGCATGGACGGCCCGGCCGGGCTAATCGAACGCGCTATCGACCGCGACGCACCGAACGTCATCCGCGACGGCGGCGTCATCGCCGACGGCTTCGACGAAGAACTGGACCGCCTCCGCGGCGTAGGCGCCGACGGGCAGGCATGGCTGGCGAAGTTTCAGGCCGAACAGGCGAAGCGACTTGGCATCCCGAACCTGAAGGTCGGCTACAACAGGGTCTTCGGATATTACATCGAGGTCACACACGTTCACCGCGACAAGGTCCCCGACGACTACGTCCGCAAGCAGACGCTCAAGAACGCCGAGCGGTACATCACCGACGACCTGAAGCGCTACGAGTCGGAGGTGCTTACCGCGGCCGAGCGGGCAAAGTCGCTCGAGGGGCAAATTTACAAGCGCATCTGTGACGAACTCGCCGAGCACGTGCCGGCGTTCCAGCAGGCCGCCGAGGCCCTGGCAGAGCTGGACGTGCTGGCCGGGCTCGCCCGACTTGCGACGGAGCGCGGCTACACCCGGCCGAAGGTCACGCAGGACAACGTCCTGGAAATAGTCGAGGGGCGGCACCCGGTCCTGGCCGAGCAGTTGAAGGAGCAGTTCGTGCCCAACGACGTGCGGATGGGCGCCGACGACGACCGCCTGCTGATAATCACCGGCCCGAACATGTCCGGAAAGAGCACGTACATACGCCAGGTGGCCCTGCTGGTGCTGATGGCCCAGGCGGGCAGTTTCATCCCCGCCAAAGAGGCGACGATTGGGTTGGCCGATCGGATTTTCACGCGCGTAGGCGCGGCCGACGAGTTGGCCCGGGGGCTGTCAACCTTTATGCTGGAGATGGTCGAGACCGCCAACATTCTAAACAACGCCACGTCGCGGTCGCTGGTGATACTCGACGAGGTCGGCCGCGGCACCAGCACATACGACGGCCTGGCCCTGGCCTGGGCGGTGAGCGAGCACATCGCGCTTCGCATCCGCTGCCGCACGCTGTTCGCCACGCATTATCACGAACTGACCGAACTGGAGGACGTGCTGGACCGCACGAAGAACCTCAACGTGGCCGTGCGCGAGTGGGCCGACGAGGTCATCTTCCTGCACAAGATTGTCGAAGGCGGCAGCGACCAGTCCTACGGCGTGCACGTGGCCCGACTTGCGGGGGTGCCGAAGGAGGTCATCCAGCGGGCGCGGGCGATATTGCCGCAGTTGCAGGCCCACCTGGCCGAGGGACTTGACATGCCCGAACTGGCCCGGCGGGCCAGGCAGGCGGCCGCGCAGATGCAACTGTTTGCCGACCCTGCCTCGCGCGCCGCCAGGCAAATCAAATCCGCCGACACCGACAACATGACGCCAATGCAGGCGCTTGAACTATTGCGGAAACTCAAATCGGAATTATAACGCAACAATAAAGGCGAGGTTGCCCGCCAAAAAAGGGTAAAAGTTCCCATATTACCGCGCTGGGATTCGCGGCTATTGTGATATTTCCCGTCGGTCCGGCCGGGCGGACTCTACCGGTTCTCTCCCTCAGTCCTGACTTCCGAATTGGGACACCCGGTCAATGGATCAGATCGTAGACCTGCTGCTGCTCGGCATCCATCTGCAGTAAAATCCGACGCAACGCGGGGTCGTTCGGCAGCTTGAAAGTCATTTCATACATGGTCTGCGTAAGCTCTGCTGCACGCTTTGGACTCATCGACAGCCCAGCATAATCTGCGGGTTCTGGAACTTGCCGTCTTTGGAGAAGCCGATCTTCCGCAGGTCATCCTCGTCTTCGGCCTCAAAGTACAGGCTGGTCATGTCGTAAAAGACGACACTGATCCGCTTGAGGAATACCGGTAGG
>CAYYMD010000040.1:0-27715 GCA_964472875.1 uncultured Planctomycetaceae bacterium | reverse complement strand
CCCGCTGTCAAGCGGGGGATATTTTTCCAATAGGCGGCCGTTATTATCCCCGCATGCAAGCAAGTTGCACGCCCTACTCCGGAGCGGTTTGGAGTTTGGATATTTGAGATTTCGTGCTTGTTTCGCATTTCGTGCTTCGTATTTCGACATTCGTCATTTCTTCACCAGGGCCACCGGCCTCCGGCAGCATTTAAGTTTTCAGCTTTTAGTTTTAAGTTTTTACTTTCCCCTCCATACTTGGACGAAACATCACCTTTGCGCGCGCAAACCGCGCCTGTAGGGCATATCCGCAATTCATAACCCACGGCCGGGAGAGGATATAAAAAATATTATTTTTTTCCCGCCAATCTCGAAATTTTCCGCGCCACTGCGCGCGCAAATTTGTCAGACACGGCCACGTTTGTAAGCCCCCGCTTAACATAACAGCGGGGGCTTACTATAATCACAAATGCCGCCACGGTAAGCCCCGCATGTGAATGCGGGGATAATAACGCTTCTATGTAGAGGGATGCCGAAAAACTATCCCCCGCTTGCCGGCGGGGGCTTACTATAATCACAAACGCCTCCACGGCAAGCCCCGCCTGCGGGGCGGAAGAATAATAGCCCCGTCCGATCAATGCTGGAAAAAGTCTATGTCTACGAGCAGAGCGTGTTACCGCAGTGCGGGCAGCGCGAGCAGCCGGGTTCGATACTGACCGCTCCGCCGCAGTGAGGGCAGGGCTGTGTGCCGTCGCCGTGTGTCATCGGCTGGCCGGAGCGACAGCCGTCACGATAGACAGTGATGCCCTTGCAGCCGAGGTCGTATGCGAGATTGTAAATCTCATCCACGTTGTCGTCGGTTGCAGAGGCGGGCATGTTGATGGTCTTGGATATGGCCCCGTCAATGAATTCCTGGAACGCTGCCTGCATCTTCACGTGCCACGACGGCGCTATTTCCCGGGCGGTTACAAATATGCGGCGGGTTTTCTCGTCGCCGCAGCCGAGGTCCGCCGGCGTACGCCCGGCCGCCAGCTGCCTGCCCAGGTCCTCGCTCCAGAAGCCCTTCTTCTCGGCGTGGCGACGAAAGGGGGCGTTGACCTCCAGCAGACGCTGGCCCTGAAGCACGTGTCGCTCGAACGCCAGCGCAAAGGCCGGTTCGATTCCGCCTGTGCACCCGGCCAGTATGCTCAGCGTGCCGGTGGGCGCGACGGTGGTGACGGCGGCATTGCGCATGGGCCGGCCGCGATTGTCCCATACGCTGCCTGCGAAATTTTCAAAATTGCCGCGCTGCCGCCCCAACTCCTCGCTGGCGGCAAAGGCCTCCTCGGTAAGCAGTTTGGCCACCTTCCGCCCGAATTCCAAACCCTCTTCGCTGTCGTACTTGATGCCGAGCAGGAACATCGCATCGGCCAGACCCATAACGCCCAGGCCTATCTTGCGGTTGCCCCTGCATCGCTGCTCTATCTGTGGGATGATGTAATTGTTGGCCTCTACGATGTCGTCCAGGAAGCGCACCGACAGGCGGATGGTCTCGCGCAAAGCATCCTCATCCAGCCCGTCACCGCTTACGTACTTTGATACGTCGATAGAGCCGAGGTTGCACGCCTCGTAATCCAGCAGCGGCTGTTCGCCGCATGGGTTGGTCGCCTCTATGCGGCCGAGTTGCGGCGTGGGGTTGTCGGCGTTGACTCGGTCGATAAAGCACACGCCCGGCTCGGCGGTTCTGCGCGCGGCTGTGATTATCATCCGCCACACGTCGGCGACTGTGTAGACGTCGTGTTTATCTTTAAGTTTACCGGCGGGGATGAGGTCGTTGATTGTGTAGGAGCCGATATCGACATCGCGCGGTATGAAATATTTATCGCCTGTGCGCGGATTGACAACCTCGTGCGGCAATTTGCCGTTGCCGCGCAGGGAGCGCATGAAATCATTTGAAACCTTTACCGAAATATTAAAATTTTCGAAGGCCGATAAATCTTCCTTTGCCACAATGAATTTCAGCACGTCCGGATGGCTGACCGACATCATCCCCATGTTCGCGCCGCGACGGAAAGCGCCCTGCTGAATCGCGCGGGTCGCCTCGCTGAAGACGCGCCAGAAACTTATCGGTCCCGAAGTTCTCCCGCCGGAGGATGCGATGTAATCACCGGTGGGCCGCAGGCGGTCGAAGGAAAATCCCGTCCCGCCGCCGGCCTTTTGTATCTGGGCTGTGTGCTTGACCGAATCGAATATACCCTCGATGCTGTCGTCCACGGGCAGGACGAAGCATGCGCTCATCACGCCCAGAGACCGTTTGGCGTTCATCAGCGTGGGGCTGTTGGGCAGGAATTTCGTGCGTGCCATAAGTTCGTAAAACTTTTTGCTGACGTCGTTTATCTGCTCCTGCGTAGCGCCGAAGTTTTTTTCCGCTTCCGCGGCCGTTTGCGCAACGCGCCAAAATAGTTCGGCCGGCGTTTCCGTAATTTTGCCTGAAGGGTTCTTCTTGAGATATCGCGCCTCAAGTGTCCGCCGAGCGTTATCGGATAAATTCGGGTTGTCGGATGGGTTCATATTTGCGTTCTCTTATCTGTGATTCATCATCATTATATTATGCCTTTGCCGCGCAGCGTTGCAACGTGGTTTCACGCGGCCGGGCCGCGCATAGAAACTTTTATAAAAAAGTCGCTGGTGATGGAAAAATAGACACCACCAGCGCGGCGATGAAAATTGTTTAAAGAAACTAAGCCGAATAAGACGAAACGATTGCAGAAAATATT
Source organism: uncultured Planctomycetaceae bacterium (assembly GCA_964472875.1). Lineage (GTDB taxonomy): Bacteria > Planctomycetota > Phycisphaerae > SM23-33 > SM23-33 > CAYYMD01. Next base: position 24,980 of record CAYYMD010000040.1, on the reverse strand, counting down.
TGCAAAAAATTTTTTATTAGACTTGCATTGTTCTGGAATGTGTGTGTAATTAATTACCGATGGCTTTCAAATCGAACATTTTAATGAACATTTTTACGACGCCCGAGAGGAGGTGATAACACATGGCGAAACGTAAGACACGTAAGAAGTCCAAGAAGAAAGCAAAGAAGAAATCCAAGAAGAAAAAATCTACGAAGAAAAAAGCCAAGAAGAAATCGAAGAAGAAAGCTAAGAAGAAGAAGTCCAGGAAGAAAGCCAAAAAGAAAAAACCGGCAAGAAAGAAGAAAGCCAAGAAGAAAACCAAAAAGAAAGCCAAAAAGAAAGCCAAAAAGAAAAAACCGGCGAGAAAGAAGAAAGCCAAGAAGAAAAAATCGAAGAGAAGAAGATAGTCGTTTGAGTTTTGACGACCGCCTTAGCGCAAGGCGCATAGGCGAAGGAATGGGCGGCGGATGTCATGCCACGGCGATATCCGCCGCATTTTTTATGTCCTTTGCCTCAGGTACGACAGCCCGTATAATACCCCTGTGAAAACCATTGCGATGATCAATCAGAAGGGGGGCGTTGGCAAGACCACCACGGTGGTTAATCTCGGGGCCGCTCTGGCCAACCGCGGCCGGGATGTGTGCCTTGTAGACATGGACCCCCAGAGCCACCTTACGCTGCATTTCGGCCTGGAGCCGGGCTCGTCCCAGACCAGCATTTATGACGTGCTTACTTCATCCGAGCCGATAGGTCCAACTGCCAAGATGGTCGCTCCGCACCTGTGGGTGGCGCCGTCAGAGATAGACCTTGCGGCCGCGGAGATGGAGCTTGCCGGCACTGTCGGACGAGAGCAGATTCTGCGCGATCGCCTCGGCGAAGTGTCGCTGCCGTACGAGTTCGTGATGATTGACTGTCCGCCGTCGCTGGGACTGCTGACGCTTAATGCCCTCGCGGCCGCGGATGAGGTTTATATCCCGCTTCAGCCGCATTTCCTTGCGCTGCAGGGGCTGGGCAAACTTCTGGAGACCGTCTCTCTGGTGAGGCGGCGGGTGAACCCGGACCTGAAGGTCGGCGGAGTGATACTTTGCATGTACGAAAGCACCACGCGTCTGGCGGGAGAGGTGCTGGAGGATTTAAAAAACTTCTTCTCCGGCGCAGGCCAGACCGATTCACCCTGGTCGCAGGCCTGCATCTTCGAGACGCTTATCCGGCGCAACGTCAAACTGGCCGAGTGTCCATCTTACGGGCGGACAATTTTCGATTATGAGCCGCGATGCCACGGTGCGGAGGATTACACATCGCTGGCAGAGGAGTTCCTGACCCTGATGGACCGGCACCAGGAGCAGACCCGCCCTGCCGACCAGGAGACATCGGCCGAAAATTACCATGCGGATGAATCCGCATCCGAGCCGGAATCGCAGGATGAACAGTTTGATCCGACCTCCCGGCCGTGGGGTTACGAATCTTATTGAGTTTCCTGTACCGCGAAGCGGTGTTAATTCCCCAGTCCCGCCTCGGCGACTTCCACGGCCCTCAGCAGCGCCTTTGACTTGTTTATGGTTTCCTCGTATTCCTTTTTCGGCACGGAGTCGGCCACGATGCCGCCGCCTGCCTGGACGTATGCCTTGCCGCCGGCGATGACCATCGTCCGCAGCGCGATGCACGTGTCCATGTTACCCGAGAAGTCCACGTAACCGACCGCCCCGGCGTAAGGGCCGCGTCGGGTGGGCTCGAACTGGTCGATTATCTCCATGGCGCGTATCTTTGGCGCGCCGGTAACCGTGCCCACAGGCAGCGTCGCCCGCAGCGCGTCGAATGCGGTGTTTCCCTTGGCCAGTGTGCCCTTGACGTCCGAGACGATGTGCATCACGTGGCTGTAGCGCTCTACGGACATCACGTCCGAAAGTTCGATGGTCTTCGCCTCGGCCACGCGTCCCACGTCGTTGCGCGCCAGGTCAACCAGCATGATGTGCTCGGCCCGCTCCTTTGGGTCGGCCAGCAGTTCCTTCTCCAGGCGCTTGTCTTCTTCGTCGGTGGCGCCGCGCGGGCGCGTGCCGGCAAGGGGGCGGTTGGTCACCACGCCGTCCTCTACGCGGCAGAGTATCTCCGGACTGGCGCCGACCAGCGTAACCTCGGGCGAGTTGAATATGAACATGAACGGCGAGGGATTGACTACGCGGAGTGCTCGGTAGATGTCGAACGGTTCGGCCGTCGTTTCAACCGTAAGCCGCTGCGACGGCACCACCTGAAATATGTCGCCGGCGCGGATGTATTCTTTGCAGGCCTCCACCACTTCCATGTATCGCTGCGGCGTGAAATTGCTCTGGAAGGGCTTCTGCGGCAGACCTTTGAGCGTGATGCTCTCCAGGCCGTTGCCACGGCCGGTGTCCTGCGAGAGCCGCTGGACGAGGCGGTCGATGGCTTCGGTGGCCTCGCTGTACGCATGGCCGGGGTCGTCGGTAACGTGGGCGTTGGCGACGACCTTGATAGTCTTGGATACGTGGTCAAAGATTACCATCGTCCGATACAGGCCGAACGACAGGTCCGGCAGGTTGCGGTCGTCCGGCGGGCCTTCGGGCAGTCGCTCGTAGTAGCGGACGGTGTCGTATCCGGCGAAACCCACAACGCCGCCGGTGAATCGCGGCAGCGAGGGCAGGTGCACGGCCTGGTGCCCTTTGAGCATACCGGCCAGTTCGCTGAGCGGGTCGTCGGTGGTAACGGTTTTTTCTTCACCTTCGCGCGTACGGATAATGATCTTGTTCCTGCGGGCGGTGAAGGTGGCCTCGGGGTCGGCGGCCGCGAAAGAATACCGCGCTATCCGCTCGCCGCCGACTACACTCTCCAGCAGGAAGGAATATTTTGACGGGGCGAACCCGGCCGGCATCGCCAGGCGGCGATACGCCGTCACCGGCGTCAGGGTGTCCGAGAGCAACTCCCGATAAACCGGGATGGTGTTGCCGCGCTCGGTGAGTTTCAGGAATTCATCAAAATCCGGGTAGTAGTGTTTCATTGTTTCTTTATCGGCGGATTCGGCTGTATTATTCGGCGGACAGTTCTTTTTGCGCCACGCCGGCTGCTCCTATCGCGCCGGCGTCGGCACCGAGTTCTGCAGTTACTATTTCGGTGACGACCTCGGCCATGGTCCAGTTCAGCCGCGCGAAATGTTCGACAAGCGGGTTCATCAGCGTCCCGCCGGCCCTGGTCATGCCGCCGGCCAGCACTATCTTGTCCGGGTCGAATATTCGGCAGATGTTTACGCACGCCAGCGCCAGGTAATACGTCGCGCGGTCCCAGACCTCCGTTGCGAAATCGTCGCCGGCCTCGGTGGCGCGGCATATGTCCAGCGCCTCAATGTCGCCTTTTTCCTCGAGGACTTTCTGCAGCGAACTCTCGGGTTTTTCCTCGCGGAGGCGGCGCTTGGCGTTCTCGGCCATGAACGTCGCAGAGCAGTACCGCTCCAGGCAGCCGTTCTGGCCGCAGCCGCAGCGCCTGCCCTCCGGGACGATAATCATGTGGCCCATCTCTGCGCCCATCTCGTGGGCGCCGTGGAGGATTTCGCCGTTGTTGATTATCCCGCTGCCTATTCCCGTGCCCAGCGTCAGCAGCACCATCATGCCGGCGTCAGCGCCGGCCCCGCAGATAAACTCGCCGTAGGCGGCGGCGTTGGCGTCGTTTTCCAGCACCGCCGGCATCGAGAGTTCCTTCGAGACCATATCGCCCAGGGGCACATTCTCGAGACCGGCAATGTTGGGCATAGCCACGACGATGCCCTCGGATATTTTCAACGGGCCCGGCGCGCCCACTCCCGCGCCGCGGACTTCCTCGGCCGATGCTCCGGCCGCCTCTATAACTTTTCTGGCGCCCTGGCCCATTGTGCGGACTATTCCTTCGGGGCCTTCCTCGCGCGGCGTGGGCAGTTGCTGCACTTCGCCCACCTGCTGCCGCCCGTTAAGAAGCGCGAATTTGATGAACGTTCCGCCGAGGTCTATTCCTATGTAGTATTCAGCCATGTCTTTCTCCGATTCTCTACAAAACGGACATTCTCCGCATCCGTGGCATACATGTCAAAAAATATGCAGGTAAATAAAAAGCCCACTGATTGACGCATTGCAACCAGTGGGCTTTGATTAGGCGCGTTGCCGGCGTGATTTTTAATACATATCTTCCATGCCGCCGCCGGCGCCTGCGGATTCTTTCTTCTTCTCGGGGATTTCCGAGACGATGGCGTCGGTGGTCAGCAGCAGACCCGCCACGGAGGCGGCGTTCTGCAGGGCTGTCCGCTCTACCTTGGTGGGCACGATAACGCCGGCCTTGACCAGGTCGCAGTACTTGCCCGCAAGGGCGTCGTAGCCGAAGTTCGCCTGGTCGGACTCCATCACCTTGGCGGCCACGATGCTGCCTTCCAGGCCCGAGTTGGCCGCTATCTGCTTAATAGGACCAACCAGCGCCCGGCGGAGAATATCCACGCCCGTCTTCTCGTCGTCGTTGGCACACTTGACCTTGTCCAGCGCAGGCAGCGCCCGCAGCACGGCCACTCCTCCGCCCGGCAGCACGCCTTCCTCAACGGCGGCGCGGCAGGCATGAAGGGCATCCTCTACGCGGGCCTTTCTCTCTTTCATCTCTACCTCGGTGGCGGCGCCTACGTTAATCTGCGCCACTCCGCCGGAGAGTTTGGCCAGCCGCTCTTCGAGTTTCTCGCGATCGTAATCGCTGGTGGTGGACTCGATTTCGCGCTTAATCTGCTCGATGCGGCCGGTGATGTCGGATGATTTTCCGGCGCCTTCAATGATGGTTGTGTTTTCCTTGTCGATGCGGACCCGCTTGGCGCTGCCGAGGTCGGCCACCTGGATGTTCTCCATGGATATGCCCATGTCTTCCATGATGGCCCGCCCGCCGGTGAGCGTGGCGATGTCTTCCAGCATGGCCTTGCGCCTGTCGCCGAAGCCCGGCGCCTTGACGGCCGCACACTGCAACGTGCCGCGAAGTTTGTTGACCACCATCGTGGCCAGCGCCTCGCCCTCGATGTCTTCGGCCAGAACCAGCAGCGGTCGGCCCGACTGGGCGATCTTCTCCAGCAGTGGGACCAGGTCCTTGATGGCGGAGATTTTTTTCTCGTGGATGAGAATGTAGGGCTTCTCAAGGTCGCATTCCATCGTCTCGGGCTTGTTGACGAAGTGCGGCGAAATGTAGCCGCGGTCGAACTGCATGCCTTCGACCAGTTCCACCTCGGTCTGGAGGCCCTGGCCTTCGTCGACGGTTATCACGCCGTCCTTGCCGACCTTGTCCATGGCGTCGGCTATCATCTTGCCGATTTCCTCTTCCTGGTTCGCAGCGCAGGTTCCCACCTGCGAAATTTCCTTCGACGATTTGATGGGCTTGGAGAGGTTCCACAATTCGCCCACGATGGCGTCGACGGCCTTGTCTATGCCGCGTTTCAAATCCATGGAGTTTGCACCGGCGGTTACGTTCTTTAGGCCCTCGTCGAATATCGTGTCGGCGTATATGGTTGCGGTTGTGGTTCCGTCGCCGGCCACGTCGGAGGTCTTGGAGGCCACCTCTTTGACCATCTGTGCGCCTATGTTCTCATTGGCGTCTTCCAGCTCGATTTCTTTGGCCACGGTCACGCCGTCCTTGGTGACCGTAGGCGCGCCGAAGGATTTCTCCAGCACGACCACGCGGCCGGTCGGACCCAGCGTGGCGCGGACCGCCTTGGAAAGTTTTCTGACGCCGCGCCTAATCGAATCGCGTGCGTCAACGTCGAACATAATTTTCTTTTTAGCCATCTTTATTACTCCCGTGTCTTTCGATTATCAGTATTCGATGTTAATTATTTGCCTTGTCGCTCGCCTGCGGATGTTGCGCAGAATTCAGTCCAGAATCGCCAGGATATCCGACTCGTCCATAAGGAGATATTCCTCTCCCCCGACGTTGATGTCCGTCCCGGCGAAGCTGGCGAAGAGAACCTTATCGCCCTTTTTAACCTGGAATTCGGCGCGGGTGCCGTCGTCGAGCAGCTTCCCGTCGCCAAGCGCGACTATCGTGCCTTTCTGCGGCTTTTCGCGTGCGGTGTCGGGCAGGACGATGCCGCCCTTGGTTTTTTCTTCCGCCTCCAGCCGCTTGATGAGAACCTTCTCTCCCAGCGGATGGATTTTCGGTGCGGATGTTTTTGCGGTTTTCTTTTTCGACTTGCTTGCTTTGGCTTTGGCCATCGTTTGCTCCTTTTCCACTAAACTAAAGGTTAAACTCTTACGTATGCCATTCCGTGCTTTCATCCCGCAGCCGTCTGGGTTTGATGGTGCGGGACGTTGATTCTTGTGTATCGCCGCGCAGTATCCTGTCCATGCGGGTCATCATCCGCTGTATCTGGCGCAACAGTTCTTCCAGCTGCAGCGGCTTTGTAACCACGCTGAATGCCGCCAGCCGCAGAGCGTTCTCAAGCCATTGACGGTCGTGGCGTCGGGTGACTACCACCACCGGAAGGGCCTGGTCAACCTGGCGGATCATGCGGAGTATCGCCAGCACGTCCGAGGACCACTGGGCTTCGTCATCGAGAACGGCCGCATCTATCAGCCCGCTGTCCACGACGTTCAATATGTCTTCATCGTTGTCGACCCGGCAGTGCGCAAGCCACCTGGAGCCGATTATCCGGTCCAGTGCGGGCAGCCAGTTCTCCGCCTCGCCCGTAACGACGAGCGTGAACGGCTGTTCATCATGATACATTTGCGCGACCATTTAGTGTTTACCTTCTTGTCTCGCCCGCCACCATAGGCGGTGCGGCTGTAATAATCCTTTCAAATAACATGCAATCCTGATGCCAGCAGCAATAGATTTCCTTTTTATAAGGACTTGTAAGAATCCGCCCTTATCTTTTTTGCCGCCGCGCCTGTCGAATACGCCGTCTCGACGGTCGGCGACTGCTTTATTGGCAGGGCTGAAGCGACCTTCGAAAGGATTGATATGCTGCGCGCCGGCGGCCTGCGGAATCATGTTGAAAAATTTTATTCGGAGCGGTTATTATATTTTCTCAATAAATATTTGACCTCGCGGTGTGTAAATTTTATTCTATTCCACCCTTTGAAGGGTATTTCCCAATGTAGGTGGTCTCTAATGCCGCCTTGCGAGTAATATTATTAAATAGCGGACTCGTAATGAATCACCGGGTCCTAAGTAGAGGTGTTTGTGGCAACCGAACTCGTAAAAGAACTGATTAATGCAGGCGTCCACTTCGGGCACCGCACAAGCCGGTGGAACCCGAAGATGGAGAGGTATATATACGGCCAGCGTAACCTGATACATATAATCGACGTTAAGGAGACGCTGCGCGGACTGCTCCTTGCCAAGAAGTTTCTGGCCCGTGTTGTGGGCGAGGGCAAGGACGTTCTGTTCGTGGGCACCAAGCGTCAGGCAAGAAAGGCGGTGGAGCAGGCGGCGGCCGGCGTCAACATGCACTGGGTTACCGAGCGGTGGCTTGGCGGAACGCTGACCAACTTCAGGGAGATACGCAAGCGTATCACGCGCCTGGAGGAACTGGAGCAGATAGAGGCCGACGGCGAACTGGACAAATATTCCAAGAAGCAGGGCGCCGTGCTGCGTCGCCAGATGCGGAAGATTCGCCGCAACCTCGGCGGCATCAGAAATATGAACAGTCTTCCCGGCGTAATGGTGGTTATTGACCAGGAGAGGGAGATAATTGCCATCCGCGAGGCACGGAAACTGAAAATTCCCGTCATTTGTCTTCTGGACACCAACGGCGACCCCGACATGGTCGACATTCCCATTCCCGGAAACGACGACGCCACCAGGCCGGTGGAACTGATCGTAAATGAACTGGCCAAGGCGGTACAGGAGGGCGTGGCCGGACGAGGAGAGGCCGAAGAGGAATCCGAAAAACCGCGACGTCGCTCCCGGCGGCCCACCACCGCACGCGCCGAGCCGGCGCCGCAGGCGCCCACCACGCCGCAGGAAGCTCCCGCGGCACAGCAGGAAACAGCCGGCGAACAAAAGCCGGATGAAAATCAGCCGGAAAATCAAACTGAAACTCCGGACGAGAAACAGCAACCTACCTCCATACAAAGCGAACAATCCTGACTGGAGAGAACATGGCAGAAATAACCGCATCAATGGTGAAGGATTTGCGCCGGGAAACAGGCCTGGGCATGATGGACTGCAAAAAGGCCCTTCAGGAATCCGACGGCGATTTCGACGCGGCCAGGGACCTGCTCCGCAAGAAGGGGCTGGCCACGGCCGAGAAAAAAGCCGCACGGCCTACCAGCGAAGGATTGATAGGCATCGCGACCGCCCAAACAGGCGGCGCCGCCTCAGCCGCGATGGTGGAGATCCGTTGCGAGACCGATTTCTGCGCGCGTAACGACGAATTCAAACAGATGGTGGAATGGCTGGCCGATAAGGCCCTGCAACTGGAGGCCGGCCAAATTGAGCCCACCGACGAGATGAACGAACAACTCCAGGCCACGCTGGCGAAAATTGGCGAGAATATGTCATTCGCCCGCGGCGTTAAGATAGAAGCCCCGCATGTCGGCACGTACGTCCATCACGACGGCAAGGTGGGTGTTGTGGTAGGCATCGACGGCGAGGTGACAGAACGCACGCTGTCCGATTTGTGCATGCACATCGCCTTTGCCGACCCGGTAGGAATTACCACCGACGATGTCCCGGCCGACCTGGTCGAGAAGGAAAGGGCCATCGCCTCAGAGCAGGCCGCAGAATCCGGCAAGCCGCCGGAAATCGTAGAGAAGATAGTCACGGGCAAGGTCAACAAGTTCCTGGCCGAAAACGCCCTGCTGGAGCAGCCCTTCGTCCGCGACGATAAGAAACAGATAAAAGAAGTTATCGGCGATGCGAAAATAGTTTCCTTCGCGCGATTTGCCGTCGGCGGCGAATAACCCCGCGAATTACACGAATTTAAATCAAAACGAACTTGGCCGATACGGTAAAGAATATTCGTGCATTCGTGAAACATGATATTCGCGGAAAAACGCTGAAAGGGCCGGTTACATGTCGAAAGAGCCCGCATACAAAAGGGTGATAGTCAAGATTTCCGGGCAGAGTTTCTGTCCGCCCGGCGCCACCGGTATTAACCCTGCCAGCATGTCGGCCGTGGTCGAGGAATTTGCCCCGCTCGTGAAAATGGGCGTCCAAATCGGAATTGTCGTAGGCGGGGGCAACATCGTCCGCGGCAGGGACGTGGTCGAGGCGACCGACGACGGCCGGGCCGAAGCCGACTACATGGGCATGCTCGCCACGGTGATAAATGCCATAGCCCTGCAATCGGCCATGCGTCATGCCGGTATCGAGGCCGTCGCGCTGAGCGCAATTCCCATGCCGACTATTTGCCAGCCGTACACCCGCCGCGACGCGCTGGAGCACATGGAAAACTCGCGCGTGCTGCTGCTGGCCGGCGGCACAGGCAGCCCGTTTTTTACCACCGATTCCGGCGCGGCCCTACGCGCACGCGAACTGCGGGCCGATGCATTGCTGAAGGCCACCAAGGTCGACGGTGTATTCGACAGCGACCCGGCCGAAAACGCCGACGCCACAAAATACGATCGCCTCGATTACCGTAAGGTTCTTGCCGACCGGCTCGGCGTAATGGACCTGGCGGCCGTGTCGCTGTGCATGGAGGGCGAAATACCCATCATAGTCTTTCAACTGACGCTTCCGGGCAACCTCGCCGCCGCTGTGGCCGGCGAAAAGGTCGGGACAGTCATTTCCGGTTAGATTGGCACAGGGCGGGCCCGCCAATACAAGCATTTCATGGCTTACACGCCGGCGGAATTTGCTGTCGGCTGTTAACATATCCAAAAGAAGGTTTGACCGGCGCGGCGCCGAACATATAATCGCAGCGGTTTAGATTATATACATTCCATATTTGCGAGATATTTAATGAGTCCGCGACGCTGTGGCGGCAAAATAACGTTGACCGGCATGACACGCTTATGCCTCGCGCTTGCGCTGGCGTGGGCGATGAAGGATAGCGCACCGGCTCAGGGTGCGCCCAGGACGCGCCCTGCCGGTAGACAGGAATTCATTCACGAGGATGCGCATATCACCGGCAGGGAAATTCACTGGTTCAGCCAGGACAGCCGGCGAGTATCTGTAGTGGTGGGGGATTTTCGCCTTGTTGCCGGCGAGCACAATATAACAGGCCGTGACGCGGTCATATGGATAGACACTAAGCGGAAGGGTGATACCAACCAGCATCACATCACGGTGTATGTCGAGGGCGACGCAAAGGTCGTAGAGCCGGACGGCACAACCGCCACAGACAGGACCATGCTTGTGACATTGCCCATCGAGGGACAGATAATCGCTTCCGGGCGGTTGAGTTCGACTTCTCTGGAGAAGTTCCCCCTTTACCGACGGGCCGTCAAAGCCAAAAAGGGTCCAACCACCAGGCCGGCCACCCGGCCCGCCACGCAACCGGTTATAACCAACGCCGGTGAGGGCAAAGCAGCCGATACGCGCCCGGCGATTGATACAGAAGAAGAAGTTGTGCAGGAGCAGCCGGATGAAGACCGGCGGGCAACGCCGGCCACGGTACCGGCGACCCGCCCGGCAAAGAGGGCGTCGCTTCCGGTTCGGTTCCGCGCGGACAAATTCACCTCCGAGATGCGCGACGGGGTCCGCGTTACCGTGGCCAGCGGAAACGTTTACCTCGCCCAGGGCAATCCCGACAGCGATTTGTTTATGGAAATGCGGTCGCAGTCGGCGGTGGTGTTTTCCAGGCCTTATACAGACAAAGACCGCCCACCTTCCAAGGACACTGCCAGTCCGGTCAGTCCTCCGTTGAGGGGCCTGCCCGGTCCGGGCGGAGGCGAAGAAGTCGTCACCGGCGTATACCTGGAGGACGATGTTATAATAGCTCGCGGTGAGCGCTACCTCCGAGGGCCGAAGGCCTTCTACGATTTCACCACCGACAGGGCCATCGTACCCAACGCCGTTTTCCGTACCATCCAGAAGAACCGTGACATTCCGATTTACATCCGGGCCGAGGAGTTCAGGGCGCTGTCGGCAAGGGAAATATGGTTCAAAAACGCCAAGGTTACCACCAGCGATTTTTACACGCCCACGTATCACATCGGCGCCAAAACGGCTTACCTCATGGACAAGACTCCATACGACCCGGAAACGGGCGAGCGCCTGGGCGAGCGTTCCTGGGATGCAAAAATCAAGCACTCCACCTTCAACGTGCGGTCAATTCCGTTTTTATACTGGCCTTATTACCGCGCCGACCTGACCGAGGGCGACACCGCACTGCACAAGGCGGAGGTTGGCAGTTACGGCGACTTCGGCATCGGCGTTGAGACCGAGTGGGACCTGTTCAGAGCACTGGGACTGGTGGAACCTGAGGGCTTCTCGGGTGGATTGGAGATTGACCAGTACAAACGCGGCACTGTCCTGGGCGTCACCGGTGATTATGACAGGACAAGGTATTCCGGCTACTGGGATGCTTACGGGGTAATCGACCAGGAACAGGAAGATGACTTCGGGGATGAACTCGAAGATATTGAAGCCCCCAAGTATCGCGGTCGGTTCCTCGCCCGACACAAGCAGTTTCTGCCGGCCGACTGGATGTTACAGGCCGAGATGAGTTACATAGAAGACAAAAATTTCCTGCGGGAGTTTTTCCCGGCCGAGTTCTGGGCCGGAAAGGAACAGGAAACCCTGCTATACGCCAAAAAGCAGCGCGACAACTGGGCCTTCACCACGTTATTCAAGGGGCAGCTCAACCGCTTCTTCACACGCGCCGAATCTGCGCCCGATTTCGGCTTTCACATGATAGGCCAGCCGCTGTTCGGCGACAATCTGACGTTCTTCAGCGAGTCGCACGCCGGTGCAAAGCGACTGAACTATGCCAACTTTCTGTCGAACGATGACAGCGACTGGTTCGGCAGGTTCGACACGCGCGAGGAAATCGACTGGCCGCTGCGTCTGGGCCCGGTAAATGTTGTGCCGTATGCCACCGGCCGACTTACCTACTGGGGCGAAACACCGCCGGAGACGGCCGCCAGCGACGATGACGAAGACGAATTCCGACCTTACGGTCAGATCGGCGTCAAGTCCAACGCTCACATATGGCGAGTGTACGAGAGGGCGCAAAGCCGGCTGTGGGATGTTCACGGCCTAAAGCACATTATTACGCCGGAGGTTACCGGCTTCTTATCGACCGCCGGCGGAGTGTCGCCGTCGGATCTGTACCCGCTGGATCCCGACATAGAGCAGCACCTGGGACGCCTCAGCGGAGCGGGGTTCGGCATTTACCAGCGTTTGCAGACCAAGCGAGGCCCGAAGGGCGACCGGCATACAACCGACTGGATGCGGCTGGACATAAAGGCCGGAGTTTTCGATAACCCCAACGACGAAAATATTGTCGCCGACGGCAGGTACTTCATGTATCGTCCCGAAAACTCCATCGGACGAAACAACATCAACACCGAGTACACGTGGCACGTGTCGGATTCCACAACATTTCTGGCCGACACCAATTTCGACGTGGATGAAGGCGATTTCGGCAGAGCGGGCGCCGGTCTGGCCGTTTCCAGAAACCCACGTCTGCGGTATTACCTGGGCGGAAGATACATTCGCGACCTCGATTCCACGGTAGGCACCGCCGGGCTCAGGTACCAGTTGACAAAGAAATATTCGCTCAGCGCCTTCCAGCAGTACGATTTCGAATTTAACGGCGGTGAAAACATGTCGACCACATTTTCATTCGTGCGGAAGTTCCCCCGCTGGTACGTCGGCTTCACCTTCCTGTATGACGAGACCCAGGATGATGTCGGTCTTATCCTGACGGTCTGGCCGGAGGGAGTGCCCGAATTCCGCATCGGCTCGGGACGGATGTCCGTGCTGGGACGGTCCAGCGACCGGAACTGAGCCGAAATGGAACCCCGCTTTCTTTTCTTAACGACGCGGACCGCGTAGAACAATTCGTCAAAACGCCGGTGGCTGCGTTATAATATAATTTTGTAATCATACAGGCCCCGGCTATGGATTTGTTCAAGGAATCTGAAGACGCAGCAGTAAAGGCCAACGCGCCGCTTGCGGTCAGAATGCGCCCCCGCACACTGGCGGAGATACTCGGCCAGGAAGAGTTTCTCGGAGAGGGCAAGATGCTGCGCCGCATGCTGGAGGCCGACCGGCTCAGTTCGCTGGTATTTCACGGCCCGCCGGGCTCGGGAAAGACCACGCTGGCGCACGTTATCGCGCGGCATATTTCCTGCCATTTCCACATGCTCAACGGCGCCTCGGCCACGGTAAAGGAAGTTCGCGAGATTATCGAGCGGGCCCGCGCGGCCCTGGCATCCACCGGCAAGCGGACGGTGGTGTTCATCGACGAGTTGCACCGCTTCAACCGTGCCCAGCAGGACGTCCTGCTGGACGACGTGGAAAACGGTACGGTTATTCTCATCGGGGCCACCACGGAGAATCCGTTTTTCACCATCAATTCGCCGCTTCTGTCGCGGTCCACGATATTTAAGTTTTCACCGCTTTGTGAGGCGGACATTATCTCGCTGCTGAAGCGCGCCCTGGCCGACAAGGAGCGCGGCCTGGGCCGATATAACGTAAAGGCCACCGACGAGGCCCTGGAGCACCTGGCGAAAATATCCGACGGCGACGCACGCCGGGCGCTTACCGCACTGGAGGTCGGCGTCCTCAGCCAGCTCAAGTCCGCCGAAAACGAAAAGGCGCCGATTAACTTCGACCTGACCGTCGCCCAGGAATCCATACAGGCCAAGGCCGTTCAATACGACCGCACCGGCGATTACCACTACGACGCCGCCAGCGCTTTCATAAAATCCATGCGGGGCAGCGACCCCGACGCCGCTGTGTACTGGCTGGCGCGGATGATAGCGGCCGGGGAGGATCCCCGCTTTATCGCCAGGCGGATAGCGATACTGGCCAGCGAGGATATCGGCAACGCCGACCCGCGGGCGATAACCGTGGCTGCGGCCGCGTTCGACATAACCGACAAGATCGGACTGCCCGAGTGCCAGTTGACGCTCGCCCAGGCGACTACTTACATGGCCTGCGCGCCGAAGTCAAACGCGTCGTGTCGGGCGATATCGGCTGCCATGTCGGACGTCAAGAATGACCGCACTGTGCCGGTGCCCAAGTCTCTGCGCAACGCTCCGCACCCGGGCATGGCCGAGCAGTACGGTTACGCCAGGGACTACAAGTACGCCCACGATTACACCGGTGGCGTCGCGCCCGATATGGAATACCTCGGCGTGGAAAAGAAATACTACCAACCCGCTGACCGGGGTTATGAAAAGTATATCCGCAAATATCTCAAGTGGGTGGAAAAACTCAAAGCCGGCGAATCGTAGGTTTGACCATGGACAGCGAACCTGCAGACTTACGCTTAAAAGTCATTCCGTCGGTGCTTCTGAGCAGAAGAGTTTATTGATAATGTATTTTTTGTGGTTACGTCACTATAGAACGGCCTGCGGCCGACCGCGCTACGCGCTCCAAGCATCTGTCGCATAACCCGGAATATGTCCGTGTTATCCACGAATGGCCCATATACCGGGTCGCGCCGGCGGGCAATATCCTCGAACAGCCCGGCCCCCGGTCCTTTGGCGTACAAGGGCACCAGGGCGTTTGTATGCCTGCCGGAGTAGTATTTCGCGCCGGGCAGTTTGCCCTTGCCGTTGTTGACGACCGGCCAACTGTCCGGATTCTCCGAAACGTCAGGGCCGAACAGCTGCCCACATTCGTGGTCCGAGGTGACTATTACCAGTGTTTCGGACCAGCTGCTGTTGGCCTCGACCCAAGCCACGACGGCCTCGACAGCCCGATTGAAATCATGCATTTCCTCCAGCATTCGCGGCAGATTTCGGCCGTGATTGGCCCAGTCCACCGCTCCGCCTTCGACGGTGAGATAGAATCCGTCGTCGCCGCGACCAAGTACGTTCAAGGCGGCGCGGCTCAGCGTCGCCAGTGTGGGGACATTGGCATTGATACGGTCGCCGTCGCGCTTGCATTGCAGAGTCGATCGCACACGGGGTATGCCGAGCAGCCGCCGGGGCGCCTTGGACGGGTTAGCCGCAATGGCTTCAAACGCCGCCTCGTCCTCTATGAGGGGCCAGCCCTTCTCGGCGCCGTTTTCTTTAATACTGTTCCATGTGTCATGCCCGCCGACGTAGCGAAAATCCTTCTTTTCCGGTGGCACGGGTTTTGCGTTGCTGTCGTATTCCGGATGTCCGCAGCCGATGATTACGTCCAGTCCGCTGTCGCATATCATCTCTTTGGCGATGGCGGCGTATCGGCCGCGCGAACGATTATGAGCCCACACGCCAGCCGGCGTGGCGTGCGAAAGCTGCACGGTCGTCACTACGCCGACACGTCGCCCGGTCTCATGTGCAATCTGCCCGATTGTCGTCAGCGGCTTATGGTGGACATCCACGTTTATAGCCCCGCGGCGTGTCTTTTGGCCGGTGTGCAGAGCCGTCGTCGCCGCGGCGGAGTCCGTCGCCGCAACGCGAGCCCCGGCGTCGTCGGGGTGGGCTACCTGGTTCCAGAAGCGTTCCGCGTCGTAGCCGGTGGCCTTGCCGTCATCGCCCAGGCAATACGTGCTGCATGCCAGCCGCACGGGAAATTGCTCGTATGCCTGCCGGCCGGCATTGCCGTGCTCGTAGTAATCGGCGCAGGCCACGCTGTTGAATCCCATGCCGTCGCCAATCATCAAAATGACATTTTTTGCCCGCCTCAGCGGAGCAGATTGCTCAGCCGCGCGGGCGCGGGCCTGTGAGGCCAGCGATGTACAAATCAGTACTAATAAAAACCCGATTTTGTGCTGAACCTTCATTTCGATTTCTCCCATGGCGAGTTCTTAATGTCCTGGTCTTGTTAAAAAGATTATATACCTCTTTGTCATCGGTTGAAAGTATCCGGCTTTCAGGGAACTTAGGTAAAAATATCAATAGAGTACTTCCCTGGCGCTATAATTACATTGTGAATAAATTTTTTAGGTCTCTTTTTAACGAAAGGAGAAAACCATGACGGATGCAGGAATGAGAAGAATGGTGGTGGCATGCGTGCTCCTGGCAGTTGGGATGCTGGTTGTACCGGCCCGGGCCATGGCCAAGCAGGAAACAGAGCACGGCAAGGCCGAGCAGATGATGAAGCATAAGAGCTCGGCGGAGAAAGAAGGCGAACGCGAAGAGTCCTGGCAATATAAGGAGTGCAAAAGCCGGCTGAAACGTTCCAAGAAGATGGAAAAAATGCTTATGGACGCCAAAAAGACCGCCGAGTCCGAAGACGCCGACGCTACAGTAAAGAAACTGGATAAGATTCTGGACAAGGTCGAAAAGTGCCAGGCGGACATGAAAAAACAAATGAAGAAAATGAAGGAGGAACATGCGCATAAAAAGGAGATGAAAAAGGGCGATGATGATAACGATGACAATGGGGACGATAATGGTGAAGTATCGGTGGTAAATCCACGGTGTCCCATAATGGGGACAAAACTGGACCAGGATGATGTGCCGGCAAAACTGACCCGCACGTGGAAGGGCAAGAAGGTCGGCTTTTGCTGCAAGGGCTGCCCAACCAAGTGGGACAAGCTCAGTAACGAGCAAAAGCGGCAGAAGCTCAATGCCGCCATGGCCGAATCCGACGACTGAAAATTAAACCGTTACTGTGCCGGCGATTCAAACTCATAGCACAGCACGATAAGACCTGAATGCAGATCGCACAGGAAGCACCGCCTTTGCCGGCGGTGCTTCTTTATTCGGCAGAACCGCCGGTGGGAGTTTTATTATAAAACTCTGACGGAGAGGCAACTCGTCCAGCGAGTCACAGAAGATATCGATCAGCCGCGGCTGGAAGTGCGAACCGGCCTGCTTTACAATGCCGTAATGTTCGAAGAGAGTTATTTGTAAATTAATCGAGGAGTGTCCATGCCCGCCGGAGGTTCCCAGCACAACCAATCTTCTGATTTTAACAAACGCAAGGTAAAGGCATTGCTCGACGCCGCGCCGGATTCGATGTTGCTGATAGAGCCCGACGGCAGGGTGCTGGAATGTAATGCAGTGTTAGCGAGGCGGCTCGGCCGGAGGCGCGATGAGTTGCTCGGCTCGAACATTTACGATTACCTGCCCGAGGAAACAGCGGAACAACGCCGACAATGGGTTCGCGTGGCGGTCGATACGCGGCGGCCTCTCGAGTTCGAAGACAGCCGGGACGGCCGCATTATGCACAACCGGCTGAATCCGATATCGAACCCTGCCGGCGAGGTTGCCGCCCTGGCCATATACAGTTCGGATATCACCGACCGCAGGCGGGCCGAGAAGGAACTGAGGCGTGAGCGCGACAGGGCGGAGAGATACCTCGAGGTTGTCGGCGTTATAGTAATTGCCCTGGACGCGCGTGGCCGGGTTACACTGATGAATCGCAAGGGCTGCGAAGTTCTCGGCGTGAAACGGGACGAAATAATAGACCAGGACTGGTTCGACAAATTTATCCCGGTTGAGGACCGACGGCGGACAAAAACGGGATTCGCCGAGTTAATAGCCGGGCGCCTGGAGGCCGCGGAATACTTCGAAAATGCCGTAATAACGCCCGACGGCCGAAAGCGCCTCATTGCCTGGCACAACAAGTTGCTCAAAGATGACAACGGCAACATCGTCGGCACGCTGAGCTCGGGACAGGATATCACCGACCGCAGTCGCGCCGAGGAGGCGCTGCGCGCCAGCGAGCAGCGATTCCGCGACCTGGCGGAACTGCTGCCCGAGACCATCTTCGAGGCCGATACAGAGGGCAACCTCACTTTCGTAAACCGCGGCGCCTACGAGAGTTTCCGGCACCCCAGAGGCGAGCCGTACTGGAAACTGAACTGCCTGGACATGATAGCCCCCGAGGACCGCGACAGGGCGGAGGCGAACATGCGCAGCGTAATGGCTTCCGGCTCGCTGGGCCTGACGGAATACACCGCAATCCGCAGGGACGGCAGCAGGTTTCCGGCCCTCATACGTTCAGCGCCCGTAAAGGATGCCGGCCGCGTAGTCGGCCTGCGGGGATTCGTCATTGACATCACCGAACAGAAAAAGGCCGAGCGGGCGTTGCTGGATTATCAGCAGCGGCTGCGGAGACTCGCCGATGCGCTCTCGCAGGCGGAGGAGCAGGAGCGGCGGCGCGTGGCCGAGGGCCTGCACGACGAGGTCAGCCAGTCGCTGGGCGGACTTAGTCTGCACCTGCAGGTCCTCAACGAAGCGCAACTGACCGACCGGCAGAAGCAGTCGCTGGAGAAGTCGCGGAAACTGTTGCGCAAGGTCTCGCAGGCGGTGCGGACGCTCACGTTCGAGTTGTGCCCGCCCATGTTGTACGAATCCGGCCTTGTCCCGGCCCTTCAGTGGCTCGTGGAGCAGTTCAATCACAAATATCCGGCCGGTTTCCGCCTCGATGCCGATGAGCGGGCGCCGCAGCCGGATGAGGGCACGCGGTTCTTTGTCTTCAGGGCCGTAAACGAACTGCTGAACAACGCGGCGCGTTACGCCGAGGCCGCGGAAGTCCGCGTGCGGCTCAGAGGCCACGGGGGGCGGCTGTACCTGTGCGTGGAGGATGACGGGAAGGGGTTCGACCCCGCGGCCGCGGGCGCGAATGGGGCCTCGCTGAGGGGATTCGGCCTGTTTTCCATACGCGAGCGCGTCCACAATCTCGGCGGCGACATGGATGTGAAATCGGCGCCCGGACAGGGCACGAGAATCTGTATCATACTCGGCAAATAGACCCCGCCACGGCCGTTGATTGATTAATCCGTTGATTTTACCCGCCGCAGGCGGGCGGTGAATCGGAAAAAATAGTCGGCCGTGTCTGTTTTTGTGCCTATAGAAAAACCGCAGGACGTGGGTTGCACGCACTGCGGTGGTCGCCCGTAGGCTGGTGCCTGCGAATTCTTCCTCTTGTTGCTACAAACCCGCAGACCGGGATCAGATACAATTGAACTTCATATAACGCGCCTTTATAATCGTGTCAAACATATTTTCAGGGACCAAGGGACATAATTATGAATATTCTTGGAATAGACATCGGCTCAAGTTCCGTAGGGACGTCGTGGATAGACACCGAAAAGCAGCGGCTCGTTCTTGGCGCAAGCGTTTTTCCTCCCGGCGTAGAAGAAACAAAGGACAAGCGCGGCGCGCCCAAAAACCAGAAGCGCCGCGAAAAGCGATCCGGACGGAGACAGACCGCGAGAAGGTCAAAACTCAGGCGGATGCTGCGAAAGCAACTCGCCGGGTGGGGATGGATGCCGACGGACCCGCGGGGTATAGAAAATTGGGAAAACAAGAATCCGTGGGAACTGCGCAGCGAAGGACTCGAACGCGCATTAACTCCGGAAGAATTCGGCCGCGTTCTGCTTCACCTCGCCCAGAGACGCGGGGCATCATGGTTCGAAGAAACTGAGCAACAGGACGAAAAGAAAGACAAGAAAAAAGGAACTGACAAAAGAACTCCCAACGAGGCCAACGAAGAATTACGGGAGCAAATCGAAAAAACCGGCGCAAAGACTTTCGGACAATTCATGTTCGCCCTGATGCAGCAAAGACAAAACGCCGCCATACGCAACCGTCAAGACGCGGAGGGGAATCCCGTATACGAATTCTTTCCCGACCGTCAGATGCTCATCGACGAATTCCTCCAACTATGGAAACGCCAGAAAGAAGAAAACGGGCCTCTCAGCGAACAACTTACCGAAGAAAGAAAACGCTTATTATACGAACCACAGGGCAATGATATATGGCGTTGCCGCGGCCTTCTCTGGGGCCAGCGCAACACGTACTGGGACACCGGCACACTCGGTCGCTGCGACCTCGAGCCGACAGACCAGGTATGCCCAAAGGCGGACATGTACGCGCAGGAATTCCTCGTCCTCCAGAGCGTAAACAACATCAGAATAACGCCTCCTGGCGAGTCCTCCCGGCCGCTTAACGCAGAAGAGCGCGGCAAAGTCATCGAGGCGCTGTCATCACAGAAAACCGGCTCGCCCGCCACGGTAAGAAAGGCCCTGGGCGTAAACCGAGGCGAAAAGAAAAAGGCATACGTGCTGAATATCGACGCAGATCCAAAGCAGAAACTAAACACCAACTGGTTCCGCCGCGAAATAGTTACGGCCATAGGGCCGGAAAAATGGGACAGCATGGATGGGAAGGTCAAAGAGTCCATAAATAGCGCTATCGTCAAATTCGACCCTAAAGACCCTCAGCATGTGGAAAAACTGGCCGACGGCTGTCGAAAATGGTGGAACTTCACCGACGGGCAGGCGGAGGCCTTTATCGAGGCATGGAAAACCCGCCCGCGCAGGGAGGACAGGACGAACCTGTCGCAGAAGGCGATAATAAACCTTCTGCCTCATTTGCGTAACGGATATACCGTTACAGAGGCCCGCCAGTTATTCGCACAGGACGGCGAAAACGGCGCAACGGACCTTCAGCGCCGCAGATACTCGCTGGAGCCGAACCCGCCCAACAGGAAGATCCGCCGATTCTTGGAAAAACACCCGGACTTGCTGCCCCCGGCCCCGGCACTCTCCAATCCCGTGGTCAGGAAAGCAATTCACGAGGTCCGCAGGCACGTAGTCGAACACTTGCGCCGGGAGGGCAAACGCCCGGACCGCGTAATCGTCGAACTGGCGCGGGACGCCAAGCATACCGCTGTTGTCCGCAACAGGCAGACACGCGAAAACCGGGCGCGCCGGAAGATCAGGGACGACATACGGCAGCAGTTCGCGCACATTCTCAAGGGAAAGACAAAATCACAGGAGGCAAAGGCGATAGACCGTATAGTCCTGTGCCGCCAGCAGCGCGAAATGTGCGCGTACAGTAACCTTGGCGACGGGAAAGATGCACGTAAAATACATGAAGAAACCGCGGCCAAGGGCAAAGATCTTGAAATTGACCACATAATCCCCCGCAGCCGCGGCGGCAGCAACGGCCTGCACAACCGCATACTGTGCTACGCCGAAACCAATCGCGGCAAGGGCAGCCAGACGCCCAAGGAATGGCTGTCCGACAGGCAGTTCGCCGCCATGGAGCAGAGGTTCCGGCACTGGAAAGCCGACAAGGAACTGCTCAGAAAATGGCAGATACTCCACAAGGACGCCCCCGCCATGGAGGATTACGTCCAGAACCAGTTGAACGACACCGCCTACGCCTCCCGCCAGGTCTCCCAGTGGCTAAAGCAGGTGCTTTTCCCAAACGACACCGACAACAGGCGCAGGGTGTTCACCACAACCGGCCGTTATACAGCGCTGTTGCGGCGGTTCTGGGGATTGCACTACGACGAGAGGGAAATTAACACGCGCGAAAAATCACGCGCCGACCACCGCCACCACGCCATCGACGCCCTTGTCATCGGCCTCACCGACCCCAAACGCATACATAAACTGGCGGAAATCGCACAGCAGGAGGAAATCTCAAATACCAGCGGCCAACCCGCACCCGATAATGAACCGCAGATAGATACACCGTGGGGCGACAAGCCCTCTTTCCGCCAGCAGGTCATCGAGCAGGTAAAAAATCTCGTTGTCTCGCACCGCCCGCAAAGGCGGAAAATCGCCGGTCCGTTGCACAAGGATACGCTTTACGGCCCAATACTCGATGAAAACGGATCGGTTAGCGAGTATTTCAGGAGTAAAATCCCGGCCGCCAAACTAACCTCAAAACACCTGCGAGTGCCGAAGGGCTGGGAGAATCTCCGCAAAAAACTCGAAAAGGCATTGACCAGGGCCGAAAAACGCAAAATCCGACAGGAAATGCTCGCCCTCGAAGATGTAAAACCGGAAAAGTCCGGCGTAGTCCGCGACAGGTGGTTCCGCGAAGAAATGCGAAAGTGTCTGCGCGACAATGGCCTGAATCCGGACGAATTCACACAAAAGCAACTTAGAGAACTAATCCGAAACGGCAGGTTGAAAAACTCCGGCGGTGTGCCCGTGCGGCGAATTACGCTTTTGCGAACGTTCAAGAACATCAGCCACATAAAGCGACGCATCCCCGACCCCGTAACCGGCGAACTGAAGGTTGACAAAAATCCAAAATCAATCCGTGCCTACGAACTGCAAAGCAATCACCACATTGAAATCCGCGAAAAAAACGGAAAATGGAACGGCCGGGTGGTAACGACACTCGAGGCCGCTCAAAGAGTGCACCCGTCTAAAGAAACAGGGCGCAACCCGCGGCCGGCCGCCGTATGCCGGGATGACAACGATGACGGAAAGTTTATCATGTCGCTTTCCATCGGCGAGATGGTCTATATGAAAGACCCCAAGACGTCTGTCCCCGGATTTTTTGTGGTATTCAAGATTGACGGTGGCGGAACCATTCACTTTACGCCCCACTGGGACGCCGGAAGCGCTACGGAAAAAGAAGATTTCCCCAAGCGACAGGATGAGGCGAAGTCTTCGGCACAGTTGCAGCGGCTCGGGCCGGATGAAGAAACGCCACCGCAAAAGGTCTGGGTAAGCCCTCTCGGTGATGTTAAATTTCTGCGCGGAGATTAGAGGATTTTATTTAGTCGCGTGAGAAAAACCGTTGAAAAAATGACATTTACGCCGCAAAAACAGCATAACAAAGGTCGTTTTTTACGGCTTGCATCCGCGATAACGCCATTCATTCAAGCGACTTGCACAAGGTCTATTGTATCTGATCCCGGCCTGAAAGCAAGTCGCAACGGCGATTGCCCCGGCCAAAAGCATAAGCCAATTGTATCTGATCCCGGCCTGAAAGCAAGTCGCAACTCATAGCTCTTTCCTTTCGATTAGGGGTTAATTGTATCTGATCCCGGCCTGAAAGCAAGTCGCAACACGGCCACAAATAGCCGCCTATCTGCTAACATTGTATCTGATCCCGGCCTGAAAGCAAGTCGCAACTGGTGGAATAATACCCGTAAATCTGACGACATTGTATCTGATCCCGGCCTGAAAGCAAGTCGCAACAAATAATAGACAGTGTGCACAAGGTGCTGGATTGTATCTGATCCCGGCCTGAAAGCAAGTCGCAACATACACAAGTATCAAAAACATCCCGTCCCAATTGTATCTGATCCCGGCCTGAAAGCAAGTCGCAACGGCTCAATGGGGTAGCCGGACCGGGCCGCCATTGTATCTGATCCCGGCCTGAAAGCAAGTCGCAACCGGTCAGTAGAGGAGCGGCGAACGAGGTTGATTGTATCTGATCCCGGCCTGAAGGCAAGTCGCAACACCGCCGGTGCCGGAGAAACCCTGGACAGATTGTATCTGATCCCGGCCTGAAGGCAAGTCGCAACACACCCTACCCGCTGGGCAACCGGCGGGGAATTGTATCTGATCCCGGCCTGAAGGCAAGTCGCAACGTAATTGCCCACTTTGTTATATCATCCTTAAATTGTATCTGATCCCGGCCTGAAAACAAGTCGCAACACGTCGTCCCACTGGCCGTAGTAGTCCTCTATTGTATCTGATCCCGGCCTGAAAGCAAGTCGCAACTACGACATAGACCACCATCGCGGCTGCGTGATTGTATCTGATCCCGGCCTGAAAGCAAGTCGCAACGCCTGGCGTAGCAGTTGTCGCAGCCGGGCGATTGTATCTGATCCCGGCCTGAAAGCAAGTCGCAACACTATTACACGCAAGGCAATCCAGACTTATTGTATCTGATCCCGGCCTGAAGGCAAGTCGCAACGTAATTGCCCACTTTGTTATATCATCCTTAAATTGTATCTGATCCCGGCCTGAAAGCAAGTCGCAACGAATCCATACAAGTCAAATCTACCTCTTTAATTGTATCTGATCCCGGCCTGAAGGCAAGTCGCAACTGCTTGGCCTCTGCGACCTTCTTGAGGGCCATTGTATCTGATCCCGGCCTGAAAGCAAGTCGCAACAGATGCGGGAGTGCCGTTTTTCTTCAAGCAATTGTATCTGATCCCGGCCTGAAAGCAAGTCGCAACTACGACATAGACCACCATCGCGGCTGCGTGATTGTATCTGATCCCGGCCTGAAAGCAAGTCGCAACGAATTGGTACGTCTATCGGTTTATATTTGCAAAAGCAATTCGAACAATGCATTTTGATAAACCGGTTACCGATAGAATTCCTATACTTGCGATTGATTTTAATATTCAGGATGAAATATCAAGACACGACAATCTTATATCTTTGGTGGACTTAATGATCGATTTACACAATCAATTTCGTGAAGCCAGGACATCGCACGAAAAGACACTTATCCGGCGGCAGATTGACGCCACTGACAAAGAGATTGACAAACTCGTTTACAAACTCTACGGCCTGACGGATAAAGAAATAAAGATTGTGGAGCAAAGCAAATAACGTAAGATAAGTTCAATGAAATACGAATTGTCCGATCACGCCAGGACGGTTATTCGCGAGCGGGATATCCCGCCGGAATGGATTGAGCAGGTGCTCCATCAGCCGCAAAAGATCGAAGATGATAGCAGCGATACCGAACTGGAGCATCGCCTTGGACAAATAAAACAGCACGGCGGGCGCGTGTTGCGCGTTATAATAAACAAGACGGACGATCCGATAAGAGTAGTTACGGTCTATTTCGACCGTGCAATGAGGAAACGGCTATGAAACTGTTTGTGGATGAAAAAACCGATGCGCTTTACCTGCGTCTGGACGATTCAAAAATCGTAAATTCGCGGGAAGTATCGCCCGGTGTGGTGCTGGACTATAACTGCCACGAGCAGGTCGTAGGCATAGAGATATTGAATCTCTCCAGGCGCGCGCCGAAACTGAACCTGCGACAGTTGCAGTTCCAATCCTGATAAATTCTCAAGAGGGGCCGGTGGCGTAGTCTGTTCAGCCCCGTAAAGGGCAGAAGAATTACCTGTCCCGGCGCGCCGGGATTCCCAATGTCCAATTTCCTTATAAAAAACGCTGCGGGGCGGGAGGATCTGAAATCTCAAATTTTAAATTTCAAATTCTGAGGTGCTCTACGAATGACGGACACTGGAGTGGAGGGTATACTGTCGCCACA
>CAYYMD010000039.1:0-28429 GCA_964472875.1 uncultured Planctomycetaceae bacterium | reverse complement strand
AAGGTCTAAAAACCTGCAATGGCTTGGCACAACGCGGAAAAAACCGGCAATTTCTCAAATAACGCGGAACAACGGACAAGACATGTTTCCGCCGAAGGCGAACCCGCTGACGGCAATTTCAGAAATTCCTGTTAAAAACGCGGACAGCCCACTTTAATCATTAACCGAAATGCTGCACACGGAACGCATAAAACGGCTCAACGACAGGCCCGTCGGGCGGGGGCGCTACGTGCTGTACTGGATGCAGGCCTCGCAGCGGGCGCGATGCAACCACGCGCTGGAGCATGCCGTCGCGGCCGCGAACGAGTTGCGCCTGCCTGTGGTGGCAGTGTTCGGACTAACGGATGATTATCCCGAGGCCAACCTGCGGCATTACCGATTCATGCTCGAGGGGCTTGCGCGGACCGCCGGCGAACTGCGCGAAAAGAATGTCGGCTTCGTGGCGGCCGGGGGCTCGCCTCAGGATGTCGCGTTGAAATACGCGGCCGATGCGGCGCTTGTGGTGGCCGACCGCGGCTACCTTCGACACCAGCGGAAGTGGCGGCGGATGCTGGCGCGGAAGGCGAAGGTCCGCGTGGTGCAGGTCGAGGCCGAGGCGGTCGCCCCGGCCGAGACCGTCAGCGACAAGCAGGAATACGCCGCACGCACCATCCGCCCGAAGCACCGCAAACTGTGGAAGAAATACCTTGTGCCGCTGGAAGAGGCCCGGCCGCGGAAGAGCCCGGATTCAATCCGCCTCGACGGTCCGGACTTGTCAGACACAGAGGCCATCCTCGACGGGCTCAAGATTGACAAGTCCGTGGCGCCCAGCCGGCGGTTTGTCGGCGGGACAGACAAGGCCGAGAAACTGCTCAAGGATTTCATTCGCAATAAACTCACCGGCTACGCCACGGACCGCAACGACCCGTCGCTGGAGTGCGAATCGCACATGAGCCCGTACCTGCACTTCGGGCAGATTTCACCGCTGGCGGTGGCCCTGGCGGTGAAGGATGCAGGCGCGCCTAAGGAGGACGCCGAGGCGTACCTGGAGGAGTTGCTCATCCGCCGCGAGTTGGCGATTAACTTCGTTATATATTGCGAAAATTATGACAGTTACAAGTCCGCGCCGTCCTGGGCGCGTGCGTCGCTGGGGCGGCACCGCCGCGACAAGCGGCCGGCTCGCTACACGGCCGCGGAGATGGAGGCGGCCGCCACCGATGATGAATATTTCAACGCGGCCATGCGCGAGATGCTGCACACGGGCAAGATGCACAACTACATGCGGATGTACTGGGGCAAGCGGATTCTGACGTGGACGGGCAGCCCGGCGTTCGCGTATCGCCTGGCGCTGCGGCTGAACAACAAATATTTTCTCGACGGCCGCGACCCGGCCTCGTTCGCCAACGTCGGCTGGCTCTTCGGCCTGCACGATCGCCCCTGGCCCCAGAACCCGGTATTCGGCACCGTCCGCCGCATGACCGCCTCCGGCCTGGAGAGAAAATTCGACATGCCCGCATACCTCCGCCGAGCAGAAGACTGGAAATGACGTGTAGGGCGTGCAGGTTCTTTCGCATGGGTGGTCCGGAACGCGAATGTGAAAATATCGCCTGAGCCGCACGCCTACCGGCTGTGTCGGCGTCGGCGATGGCTTACAGGCCGTTGGCCTTGAGGTACTCGGCGCTTTTGACGAGTATTTCGTCGGAGCCGATTATCTCCAGCGTGGAACTTTCCACGCCGCTGTCTTTCATGACTTCGCATACGCCCTTGATGTCTATCACGCCGTCACCCAGTGCGATGTTCGAGAACCCGCAGCCGAACACCTTGCCGCGCTTCGGCTCCCACGATTCGTCGAGGTCTTTCCAGTGGATGTGATGGATTTTATCTTTGAAGACCTTCGCCATCTCCACGGGGTCGGTGCCGCCCAGCCAGCTGTTGCCGGTGTCAAGGTTAACGCCGAGGGAGTCGGGGTTGCCGAGTTTATCGAATATATCCTGCATACCCTTGATGGTGTCCGTCACCGGCCCGTGCGGCTCGAGGAGGAGGTTAAGTCCGTAATCCTCGGCCATGCGAACCGGCGTATGCAGTTTTTCGGCTATGATTAAAATGCGCTCATCGTGCGAGAGGTTCTGTGCCCACGCGGAGTGCGCTTCGCTTTCCGTGGTGACCACGTCTTTGATGCCGATGGCGGCCGCCAGCTTTATCGCCTTGACAATTTCGGCCGTCCCGTATTTGCCCGGGCTGGTCGGCTCCAGAAGGAGAGCGTGAGCGCAGACCGTGCTGGGGGTTATGTTGTATTTTTCGAACAGCCGCTTTATCTCGAATGGGTTTTCATCGAGACTGACGGTGGGCGAAAAGCCCGCCGAACCGAGCATGCTGCCGCCGGCGTTGGTGTCGGTTATGTCGGCGTGGGTAAAGCCCATCTCGCCTACACGCTGGAGTTGTTTCTCCACGCTGGCGAACGGTTCAATCAACAAAAACAGTCCAATGTTCATAGTAAATTCATTTTTGAATTAACCTTAAACTTTCGCTGATACACTGTCTTTTGTGCCACCGGCCGCCCCGGCCGTGTGGGTTAGTTAATTGTCGCTTGCGGCCCACTTCACTGCGCGGGCAAAAATCGTGCGGTAGGTGTCGTGCGAGAAGATTCTCGTCCCGTGGCCGGGGAGTATGTAAAACACATTCGCCTTTTTATAGGTTCTCGTCCACGCCAGCGGGCCGTCGCTGTGCTTGCAGTCTGTCGTCAGCAGGACGTGATTGTCCTTCGCGTAGGAACAGTGATTATACACCTCGTCGTGGATGGTGAAGCCCTTGAGTTTCTTCGTGATGGGGTGGTCGGGTTTAATGCGGATTTCGATGTCGTCGTGTTTCCAGCCGGAGGCCCGGTGGGAGTCGGTCTTCTTGAGGTAATACTTTGCGCCTATGATTTTCTCGTACTCGTCCCACTGCTGCCAGGCCGCAATCGCGTGGTGCATAACCACCAGCCCCACGCCGCCCTCCAGCAGAGTCAGGAAATTCTTCCGCTGTGCGGGCGTTATCTTCTGAGTCATGTTATACAGGACGATGACGTCGTAATCCCAGCCGTCCACGTCATCGAAGACCTCCGCTCCTTTTTTGAGGCGGACGAAGTCGAACTTCATGCCGTCGTGGCCCTGGAACAGTTTCGCAAATTCCTTTTCGTTGTATCCGTGACCGCCGGTTAGAACTACGGCGCTTATTGGCCTCGATTTTTGGGGTTCCTCGGCCGCGCCGGCGTTTTTCAGACCCTGTGAGAAATATGCGCCCGCCGGAAAAATCAGGGCCACCGCAATTACCGCTGCGATGAATCGGATTTTATGCATGTTTGCCTTTCTGAAAAACCTGATGGATGGTTTAAACTATGATATGTAACGGCCGCAGGTGGCTCAAGTGTCGGAGAAGTTGATAAGTTAATCGGTGAAATTTCTCGCCTTGCGCGGCCGGCAATCCGGAAGCCGGCCTGCTAAATTGGGCACGGCCTTCGAATTTCGAAATCTTATATTTAAACACCCCCACGGGGACTCGAACCCCGGTCTCCAGGATGAGAACCTGATATCCTAGGCCGCTAGACGATGGGGGCGTGTCGGCGTAAATTATTGGCGTCGGCTCCCGCCGAAAGGAGCCGATAAATCACGAAAAATAATATCATCCGCCGCTTGCTGAGTCAATGCAAATTTCGCCTGCGGCCGGTCCGGCTGAAGCAATGCAAAAATTTCTTAAACACAAAAGTAAAAATGCGCGTATAATGTAAAGACAAGATAAATAAGCATACTATCTTGGATACATTATGCGCCGGAGGCGTAAATCTGGACATGTCAAGCAGATTCACGATTGACTGCGAACCAACCAACAGCATAAAATGCCGGATTCGTATGCTACTACGATTACAGGGCGCTATTGCGGAGAATGCCGATGAGTGACGCCGTCGAAACAAGCGTAAAGAAACTACTGGCCAAGGGGAAAAAACGCGGTTTCCTGACCTACGAGGAGGTCAACGACGACCTTCCGGATGAGTCCGTAGCTCCGGACCGCCTCGATTCGCTCCTGATGACCCTGGACGAGATGGGCATCGAGCTGATAGACGAGGCCGAGGCCGAGCGGCGAGAGCCCTTCGCCGAGGATGAGGATGAACAGGAAGAGGAAAAGAGTTCCGGAAAATCCGGCCTGGAGGACCTGGAGTCGATAGGCCGCCGCACGGATGACCCTATACGCATGTATCTCCAGCAGATGGGCGAGATACCGCTGCTGAGCCGCGAGGAAGAAATCGCCCTGGCCAAGAAAATCGAGATGACGAGGATGCATTTCCGCCGCCGCGTACTGGAGAGCGACTACGCCATCCGTCAGGCGATGGACATTCTGACGCAAGTCTACAACAGCGAACTGCCGTTCGACAGGACGATGAAGGTTTCCACGGCCGAAAACCTTTCCAAGGAAACCATCCTCTCGCGGATGCCGGACAACCTCGAGACGCTCAACAGGATGGCTCGCTGCAACACCGCCGACTGGGAGACACTGAAATCTTCCCGCATTTCCGCCAAGAAGCGCAAGAAAGTATATCGCGGATTGTGGCGGCGGCGCCGGCGGGCGGCCAAACTGCTGGAGGAACTGTCGCTGAGGACCTCGCGGATTCAGCCGCTGATGCGGAAACTCCAGCACATATCGGCAAAAATGAAGCAGATCCAGCGCGACCTGGAAAACGCCGGCAAAAAGAACATCCCGCCCGAGGACGTCGAGGTCATGAAAGAGGAACTTCAGGGCCTCACCGACCTGGTGATGGAAGAGCCGGAGATGCTCCACAAGCGCATCAAGGCCATACAGAAGGTCTTCAACGATTACGAGCACGCCAAGCGGGAACTGTCCAGCGGGAACCTTCGGCTGGTGGTCTCCATCGCCAAGAAATACCGCAACCGCGGCCTGCCTTTCCTTGACATAATCCAGGAGGGTAACACCGGCCTGATGCGCGCGGTGGACAAGTACGAATATCGCCGCGGGTACAAATTCTCCACCTACGCCACGTGGTGGATACGCCAGGCCATCACACGCGCCATCGCCGACCACGCACGGACAATCCGCATTCCGGTGCACATGATAGAAACAATGTCTCGCCTGCGGAACGTGGCCAAGCAACTGGTTCAGGAAGTCGGGCGCGAGCCGACCGCCGAGGAGATATCCGAGCGGTCGGGCATGGACATATCCGAGACGAGGCGGGTTATGAAGATGTCGCATCGCCCGATATCGCTGGACCGGCCTGTCGGCGAGACGGACGATTCGTACTTCGGCGACTTCATCGAGGATGACACGGCCGAGAGCCCGGTCGAGACCGCCGGCAGCGAGATGCTTAAGGATCGCATCGAGGAAATCCTGAAGACACTGACCTACCGCGAGCGCGAGATTATCAAACTCCGCTATGGAATAGGCGACGGGTACACCTACACGCTCGAAGAGGTGGGGCGGATATTCAAGGTTACACGCGAGCGAGTCCGCCAGGTGGAGGCAAAGGCCATCCGCAAACTCCAGCACCCTGTGCGGGCCCGCAAACTCGAGGGCTTCCTCGATAAGAACCCTGAAATGCAGGAAACCGAAGAAGAGCAAGAAGAACAGGAAGAAGAAAAGAAAGAAAAGAAAGAGCAAAAAAAAGCAAAGAAAAAGGAAAAGGAAAAAGAAGAAGTCGAAACAGAATCTTGATTTAATGCGCGGCGGCTATTCCCTGCCGCTGCAAAAAATCGGATGTTCATCAAAACGCGGTGGCGTATGTGATAAACGTGGCCGCGTTTTTCACATTATGGCCGCCCGTATTAAAATTGGAATTATTTTGACACGTTGAATGTCGGACATTATTCAATAGTTCATATACGGTTTAGAATCGGGTTTTCAATTTTAATCTACAGTGGGAAGGAGCCACGTATGAGCACTACACCACCGCCACCGCCCGGGCCGGACAGTGCGCAGCCGACCGTGCCGGAAAATGCAGATCCGTTAACTAAACTGGCCAACGCATTCAATGAACCGAAGACACCGGCCAAAAAAACGAAAAGAAAAAAGCGGCACCGCGGCGGAACCGTCCTGGCGCTCGGTATAATAGGTCTGGTGGTGTGTTTCATCTTCGGGATATTCGCGTGGGTGATGGGCAGTAACGATCTGCGCGAAATGAGGGCGGGCAGAATGGACACAACCGGCCGGGGTTTGACCCAGGCGGGACAGATATGTGGGATAATAGGCGTGTTGCTTGGGTTATTGGGCGTCCTGATAGGCCTGGCCAGATTGGCAAGTTAAAAGTTATACTTATTCTGCTCTGTGGCCGTGTCGTATTAAGAAGTCAAAATTTTGCTACATCATTGTCTTGCGATGAACTTTATAAAGCAGTATTTCAATTGGATAAAATCAAATGGCTGAATGGTACAGCAACATAAACGGCCGAAATTACGGTCCCATTGAAAAAGAGGTGCTCATGCAGTGGATACACGAAGGCCGCGTGGGCAGGGAAGATTACATATGGTCGGAAGGCATGGCCGACTGGGCTAAGGCGGGGACAATATTTTCGCAAGAATTCAACACTATTACGCCGGGGCTGGCCGGACATTACCGATATGTCCGCCCTCACCGCGGCGGAACGATACTTGCGTTGGGTATTATTGGACTTGTGGTCTGCTGGATACTCGGAATATTTGCCTGGACAATGGGTAATAAAGATTTGAGAAGAATGCGCCTTGGAAAAATGGATCCGTCCGGAAAAGGAATGACACAGGCCGGAAAAATATGCGGAATGGTGAGCGTAATTATCGCAATAACGAGCATTGGCGTCATGATATTCTTTATTGTCTTGGATGAGATAATTAACGTATGAAAGTTATGCTCGAAACAGCAAGCAGGCGTCCCGGATGGCCTGTTGGGGCAGTAATTGCGGCCGTGGTTTGGGCTCTTCTTGGCGGCGGCGCGGTGTATGCGCAACAGACAATGGGCATGCACGAAAGTTTATGCCTGTTCAAGAAAATAACCGGTGTGCCGTGTCCCACCTGCGGATTTACGCGCGGCGTGCTGGCTATGCTCGGCGGGGACATTATAGGCGGCTGGCTCTGCAACCCCCTGTTGTTCACGGCATTGATGCTAATGCTGGTGGCGGTTTTATTTCGTGCGTTTTTTGCTCGGCGCCTGAGGTTTGTCATGAACCGGCGCGAAAGAACAGCGGCGTGGGCGGTTATCGTGGCGCTGTCTTTGAGCAACTGGGCGTATGTTATTTTCTTTGTGGGTTAATCAATCGTTGTTCGATTGGGCCTGCTTCGTTTCAACGGCCTTCAGCGCCGAGAACAGTTCTTTCTTCGAGAATTTGCCCAGCAGAGCAATCGGTGGACCTTCGCGGGGCGGATACACCAGCGTTAGCGGCGGGGCC
Organism: uncultured Planctomycetaceae bacterium; assembly: GCA_964472875.1. GTDB lineage: Bacteria > Planctomycetota > Phycisphaerae > SM23-33 > SM23-33 > CAYYMD01. Next base: position 21,048 of record CAYYMD010000039.1, on the reverse strand, counting down.
TGGTCGAGTTCGTCGTAGATAAGTTCGCCGCCCGGGTCGCCCTCGTCGGTGACGTCGGCCTCCAGCGCCAGAACGTCGTGCTCATTGAGTTTCTCTGCCACTTCCGGGTCGTCGTATATTTTCCACTCCACCCACTTGCACGAGCCGCACCAGGCGGCGGTGAACTTCACCAGCACCGGCCGGCCGTTTTGCCGCGCCTCGTCCACGCGGGCCGCGGAGTAATTTTCGAATTTCACGGCCGTTTCGCCCGACGGCGTGAGCATCCAGTAGCCGGCGCCGACGGCCAGTGCGACCGCGACGCCGCGAATTATCCACTTGCGCAGCCGCGGCGTGTCGAACCGCACCCACCTGCCCCACATCCACAGGGCGAACACCAGCACAATCGCGTACGCCGTTACCCACGCCGGGTAGGAATCCTCGCCCAGCGTGCCCAGCAGCCACACCGCCACTACCAGGATGATGAAGCCGATGCCCTCCTTGAGCAGCTCCGTCCAGCGGCCGGGTTTGGGTATCCTGTCCACCAGAGAGGGGAACGCCGCCAGCAAGGCGTGCGGAAACGCCATGCCCACGCCAAGCAGCAGGATTGACGTAGTGCCAAGCCACAGCGGCTGCAACTGCGCCCACGCCAGGGCGACCATTAGTATCGCGAAACTGCAAGGGGTGGACATTATCGCCAGCATCAGGCCCATCCCCGTGGCGGTGAGGTGGTCGCGTTTGCGCTTCTGCTGCTGACCGCCCATAGCCGCCACGCCCTGCGGCACGAACACGGTGAACACGCCGAACAGGTTCGCCGCCATGGCCACCAGCAGCAGCGCCAGGCCGGCCCGGAAAAACTTGTTCTGGAAGTGCCTGCCCCAGTCGAACGCCTGCTGCGTGGTAAGATGCAGAGCCACGTTGACCACCGCAATGGCGGCGAAGAACAGCACTATCCCTATGGCGAACGCCAGGCCGAGCGTGACGAACCGCCGCCGCGACTTGCCGGCAAGGTCCACCACCGTCAGTATTCGTATGGGTATCACCGGAAGCACGCACGGCGTTACGTTGAGTATGAGACCGGCCAGTATCGCCAGGCCAAGCCCGCCCATGGCACCTATCTGCCCCAGGTCGTACCCGCCGACCACGGATGGCCGCCGCCCGGCGGCCTGCTGCCGCGCTGGGGGGAGTTTCTCCGCGGGCATCGCCTCAGCCAGGCCCGCCTGTAGTTCATCTGTCCACGCAACGGCCGGTGCGGCCTTGTCCGCCACGGCCACCTTCACCGCCGACGAGGCATCTACGTCAATGCACAGTTCCTTGCAGATCTGGCCCTTGACCGCGATTTTAATTTCGTGCTCGCCCGCCTCGGCATTCTCCGTCGCGCGGAGGCGGATGTACGCCACGGCCCGGTTTTTATAGGCGTAATTGGTGGCGGTCGTGCCGCCCAGGTCGGTCAGGTACTGCTTATCCGGCGGCCAGAGTATCTCGACCACCTCGAAAGCATCGGAGGTTGCGGAGATTTCGGCCGGCCTGGGTCGGAAGTCTTCTCCGCCGGGTGCGGGGCTGTAGTACGCCCAGCCCTCGGCTATATCGAGAATGACCGCCACGTGGAAGACGTCGCCCGGCGCGACTTTACTGTGCGATGGTACGGCCTCGGCCGAGAAGTTATCCCCGCCGCCCGCTTGGCCGGGCATATCCAGCGGTCCTGAAATATCGGGCAACTGAGCCGACGCGGCCGCAGCCAGCAGCAACAATATAAAAGCACATCGTTTCATAAATTTCTCCATGCAGTAATTCACTACATTAACATGATATGCGCGTTATTATAGTATGAAGCTGAATCATTATCAGGCAGATAACATGCGACGGTTAATTTTCATACTGGTGATTTGCATTATTGCGGGCGCCGCCCGGGCGGATTCGGTTTATATGAAGGACGGCAATATACACCGCGGTGACGCAACGCGCAAGGGCGACAAGGTAGTTATAGAAACCGCAAGCGGGACGGTTACCGTCCCGGCCGAGGATGTGCTCACTATCGTGCGCAGCGAGACGCTGACCGGCGAGGACGCCCCGCCCGACGACGAGCCGCTTGATGAAACACCGGCCGATGCGGATACGGATTCATCCGCGACGGATGCGGCGGTCGAGTCGTTTGAAGTTCCGGCCACAACATTCAATCTGGGTGATGCCCGCCGGCCGGAACCGGCCATTTTTCTGCTCATGCGAAACATGCAGAGCACCCCGGCCGGCAGCGAATCTTACCAGTTGCGCGAGCAGATTAAGCAGTGGCGGGTTCTCGCCCACGACCGCAAAAGAAAATCCCGCAACAGGTGGCTGGGGCCGGAAGAAATCGTCGGGCGGCGAAACAGGTATCTAAAACTGCTCGAAGAGGCCCAGGACCTGATTAGCGAGGCCCAGAGCAGTCGCTACGACAAGCCGGAAGAGAAGGCCAAAAAACGCGAACTCATGCGGGAGGGCCTGTACAAACTCCGCCAGACGGCACAAATCTGGCCGTCGCCGCTGATACGCAAGTTCCTGATGGCCGTGGCCAATTACAGGAGCGATAATCAGCGCGGCGCCAAGCAACTGTTCAAAGACTGCATCGAGGAGTCCCCGTACATCGCCGGTTTCCACCAGGGGTTGGGCATGTCGCACGCAGCCACTGACCGGCACCTCGACGCCCTGCAAAAATATCTCGACGCATTGCGTTACGAGCCGACCTCGCGGGAGGCCCTGCACCTTGTGCGGGAAGGCATGAAGCAGGTTCCCGGCCGCAGCACCGACGACGAGGTCTACAAACTGGCCAAGGAATTGCTGGGCCAGTACGAGGAAGACTCCCGCTCCGGCCGGCGGTATTCCAGGGGGACTTACTGGCTGCTGCCGGGTGGCTCGCGGCGCGGCTGGACCGACAGATTCCCTAAGGGCGACCCGTTGCCGGAGCCGCCGTTCGACCGTTTCGTCTTCCACCAGGCCATCGGCGTGCCGGTGGGCGATAATGTGCTCATGGCCGACGCCGAGGTGCTCGACGATGCGCTGGCGGCGTTTGTGCGGACGGGCCCGGCGACCGTGATGCCGGCCGAAGTCAGCGGCAGCCGTTATTATTTCGGCACGCGGGGCAGCACCAAGGAACTGTCGTCGGTAAGCGTCCGCGGGGCGAAATTCGCTCCGGTCAAAGTGCCCGAAAAAGCCGAGTTCGAGGCGGGAACCGAGGTTACCGCCTACGCGACAAACCTGTTCACACGCATGGGCTCGAGTATCCATACAATCCCCGGCCGCATAAAAACCACCGACGACGAAAAAAAGGACAAGGAGAAAAAAGATAATTACAGCGTCACGGCGAAACTTCTGCCCGGCGAATCCGGCGGCGTGGTGCTTGCCGGCGACGGGCGGCTGGTCGGCTACCTCAGCGGCAAGACCGACGTGACGGTCGACGGCGGAGGCCGGGACCGCTTCGTGGGGCTTTCGCAGATAGCCGACCTGGCGAAGAAATTCGCCTCCCGCCGCAGCACCCGATACGGCTACGGCACGGCCAAGTGGAACCCGCCCACGAGGGAGATAAAGGGGCGGGCCTTCATAATTTACCTGGTCAAGGGGGAGAAATTCCAGGAGGACAAACGCTGAGATGCCCGACCAACCCACACCCCCGTTGCGACTGCTGTTCTGGGAAGCGACCGCCCGCTGCAACCTGGCGTGCCTCCACTGCCGGCGGCAGGATGTAAGTGTCACCGAGGGCGAACTCGACACGGACGAGGCGAAGGAGATGATCGATTCGGCCGGACGAATCGGTCCCGCCAGGCCGATAATAGTTTTCTCCGGCGGCGAGCCGCTGCTGCGGAGCGACTGGGAGGAACTGGCGGCGCACGCGCGGGGCAAAAGATTCCCCACAGCGCTGGCGACCAACGGAACCCTGATAAACAACAAGATGGCGCGGCGGGTAATCTCGGCCGGCTTTTCCCGCGTGTCCGTGTCGCTGGACGGTGCGGATGCGGCCACGCACGACAAATTGCGTGGCTTGGAGGGCGTGTTCGACAAGGCCGTCTCGGGCATAGAACACCTGCGGTGGGTCGGCCAGCCGGTGCAGATAAACGTAACGGTAACCTCTCAAAACGACCACCAGCTTGACGCCATGTACGAACTGGCGCAGCGGCTGGACGTGGAGGCGCTGCATTTTTTCCTGCTGGTGCCGGTCGGCTGCGGGCTGGAAATAGCCGAAACCCACATGCTCCCGCCGCAGCGTTACGAGGATGTGCTTAACTGGATATACGACCACAGCGGCGGGCCGGTGGAGTTAAAGGCCACATGCGCGCCGCAGTATTACCGCATCGTCGCCCGGCGAGGCGGTGAGGTCGGCGGCTCGAGGGGGTGCCTGTGCGGCATTTCGGTGGTGTTCGTATCGCACAAGGGCGAGGTGTTCCCCTGCGGGTATCTGCCGGTCAGTTGCGGCAACATCCGCCGGTCGCCGCTGGATGAAATCTGGAACGGTTCGCAGGTTTTCAAAGACCTGCGGGACTACGACAAACTCACCGGCCGATGCGGCGCGTGCGAATTCAGGAAAATATGCGGCGGCTGCCGCGCCAGGGCCTTCGCCGCAACGGGCGACTACCTGGCCGAAGAACCCGGCTGCACGTACGAACCTCGCCGCGGATAAATACAAAACACTTCACGAAGCCGGCGTCGATATTGTATACTGTAAATCCCCACGGGGCCGTAGCTCAGTCGGGAGAGCGGCTGGTTCGCAATCAGCAGGTCAGGGGTTCGAATCCCCTCGGCTCCATGAAAACAGTCCCGGGACTATCGGGACTGTTTTTATAGGACAGTTGAGCAGTAGAAAGTCGAAAAGACGGCCTGCGCATCTTTGAAGCATCCGACATTAACAGCGATAAATCCGCTCAACTGCGGTCTACTTCAACTTTCTACTCTCTTTACGATATTTTCCTCGTTTCAAAGAGCCGGCCCTGCAAGTGCTTACATTCTCTCCGGCAAATGCTTTTTGACCTTTCTCCAGTATCGCCAGGTCGCGGCCAGACGCCGGCCGTTCGGGCCGCCGTTGTGGACACGCGCCAGCGCCCTGTAGTCCCGTCGCCGCAGCGCATCGGGGCAGAACCGCTGCCAGTAGGAGACCATAATCCTCATGCATATTCGCGGATTGCGGACGTGGCGGTAGTATGCCCACGCGGCCCCGCCGGCGTCCGTCCAGTAATCCCTCTGTATGTGGAACGGCCCGCGCGATTCGCCGCCGTCGCCGGTGTAGTCCCGGCCGCCGGCGGTCTCGTGCAGGTGTATGGCCCGGAACAGCGGGGCGAGGTCGCGCATAAGCCGCTCATGCCGCGAAGCACGCGAATCTCGCAGTGGAGTTTTCTCACGCGCGCGTTGCTGTGGTTGTTCCTGCCGGCGTTCGTGTGTTTGAAAATTCTTAATGACGTATATCGCGCCGGCCCGGGCGCCATTCGGGGCCGGAGGCGACGGCCGGGCGGTCGGTATGTTCTCGGCCGTGTCCGGGCCGCCGGCGCGTCCCACCGCGGTGTCGGCGATTGCTATCGCCACGAAAACGGCCAGCACCGCGGCCGAGGCGATGATGATTTTATCGAAGATGATTTTGTGATAATTCCTGCGGCCCGCGCGGCCGGTGGGGCGATTCGCCCGGCGCAAAGCGGGTAGATAGAAAATTTCCGAATTAATGTTTATGCTTGTTTGCAGTTTCATTTATTCGACCTTTAGGGTGAATTTTTCCACACCCCGTGCGTGGTTGTCAGTGTTATTGGCCGGTCGCCTTTAGACACTAATTCCTAAAAGCCGGCTGGTAGGTATGTTTGCTGTGGTGTGAAACGGCCGAGTGCCGAGCGCCGTTTCATCCTCTCTTTCGCAGGTTAGTAATTATACCCGCCGCGTGTGGATTTCAAAAAAATATTTTTGCCCGGTGAGGCGGGTGCATATCGAAAAAGATGTGCAACATTTCGCCGGGCGGGAGATAAAATTTCCATAGAGGCCCCGCGGCGGAGCGGGGCGACGGTTGAGTATTGTAATCGCGATAATCACAGAAGGACGGAGGTTCGATATGCCACTGAACGGAAAAAAAGTAGCGTTAATGCTGGCCGACGAATACCAGGAACTCGAGGTTTGGTACCCTTATTACCGCCTGATAGAGGAAGGCGCGGAAGTCACTCGCGTGGCCCCCGAGGCCGGGACGAGTTACCCCTCCAAGCACGGTTACGCATGCGAATCGGACGCGGCCGCGGGGGACGTTTCCGGCGGCGACTTCGACGCGGTGGTCATACCCGGCGGCTGGGCGCCGGACTTTATGCGCCGCGACGAGAGCATGATTAACTTCATCCGACAGGCGGCCGAGGCGGGAGTCGTTCTGGCGGCCATCTGCCATGGCGGCTGGATGCTCTGCTGCACCGACGCACTGAAGGGCAAAAAGGCCACGAGTTTCATGGCCATCAAGCACGACATGATAAACGCCGGGGCAGAGTGGGTGGACTCCGAATGCGTAGTTGACGGAAATGTCATCACCTCCCGCATGCCCGACGACCTGCCGGCATTCTGCAAGGCCATCATCGCGGCTTTAGATTAACCACAGAGGCGCGGAGAAGAAATGTTACCTTGCGCGGCGGCGTTCCGCGCGGCGTTCCCACGCCGCCGCGCTGAAATATATTTTATACTCTGCATTCCCTGAGTTTCTGTGGTTACCAAAAAACGCCGTTGTGATGCGGAGGATTTTTCAGGCCTGGTAGGTTGCGGGGCGATAACGCGGTTTGGGGACTGGCTTGCCTGCATCGCGTGCGGCCTGAAGCCAGGCATCCCTGGCCTTTTCAACCTCCGCCAGTGCTTCCTCCGGCGTCGCGCCGAAGGCCGAACATGACTCAAGGTCAGGAATGTCGGCTATGTATCCGCCGTCTTCTTCGCTGTAAAAAATGTTTATATGGTAATCGGCCATGTTATTTCTCCATGCTTAAATTATACCTCTCAACACTGCTGTCCCAACGTGTCTCACGTTGGGACAGCAGTGATATTAATCGTTATCTGAGTCTTACTACTCTGCGAAGCCCGTATGGGCGTAGCACGGGTTGCGGCTATTGAAACAGCGCCGTGCCGATACGGAGGACTGTGGCTCCTTCTTCGACGGCCACGGTGTAATCCTGTGTCATTCCCATGGACAGGTGGCGGAAGGCGTCGCCGCCGATTTTCTCGTGCCGCATTTCCTCGAACAGTTCGCGCAGGCGCACGAACGCCGGGCGGGCCTTCTCGGGATTCCGCGTCATCGGCGCCATGGTCATCAGCCCGACCAGGCGAAGATTTTCCATAGACGCGGCCGTCTGCCCCAGGTGCACCGCCGCGCCGACGGCGCAACCGTGTTTCTGCGGCTCCTGCGAGCAGTTGACCTCCAGAAAGACATCCATCGTCCGCCCGGCCCGCTGGGCACGGTTGTTTATTTCCTCGGCCAGGCGAAGCGAATCCAGAGAATGAATCATGCTGACCACCGGCATCAGGGTTTTGACCTTTTTACGCTGAAGGTGGCCCACCATGTGCCAGCGGACATCGGCGTTTTTAATCTTGCCGGAGTTGGATTTGTGTAGATATTGGTCTATTTCCTCGGCCCGCCGCAGCAGTTGGGCGGCGCGGTTTTCCCCGATATCCGTCAGGCCCAGGCCGATGAGATTTTTAATCGTCTCAACGTCCGTCGATTTGGTGACGGCCACGATGGATACCTCATCCGGCGAACGCTTCGCGCGGGCGCACGCTTCGGCCACGTTGTCAGAGATGCGTTTGAGGTTCTCTTTTAACTTTCCACTCGCCACTGCCATACGGGCAAAATACCGCGCACGGCCGCCTGTGGCAAGAAAGTCAGTCGAGTTTGCCTTCCCGTGCGGCGGTGAGATAGTTCATGCAGAAGTCGTCTCTGCCGGCCATGGCCTCGGCGGCGTATATGGCCGCGGTTATCCCTGGCGTGCAGGGGTCGATGATGGCTGCGTCCATGCCGGCCATAATCGCCTGCGCCAGAGCGGTAATGTTAATCAGCCGGCGGTTGGGCAGGCCGTAACTTATGTTGGACAGCCCGCCGCCAATGTGCACATCCGGCCAGCGGTCGCGGATTTGCCACATGTCGGCGATGAGCGTTCTGCCGGCGTTTGGGTCCGTCGAAACCGGCAGCACGCACGGGTCTATGATTATCTCATCCGGCTTTTTGCCGGCGGAGGTGATTTTTTCGATGATTGTTTCGGCGCGTTTGACGCGATCGCCGCCGGCGCACGGCACGCCGGAATCGTCCATCAGCAGGGCGATAACCATGCAGTCGAATTCTCCGATGAGCCCCAGCATGTTTTCCAGGCGCTCCGTTTCGAGCGAGACGCTGTTCAGTATGGGTTTTTTCTCGGCCATTGAGAGCCCCTTGCGAGCGGCCTCGGGGTCGGCGGTGTCCACCGACAGGGGCAGGTCCGTGTTCGACTGGACGAGATCGGCCAGCCAGGCCATGTTATCGGCCTCTTTGCCCGCCCGCGGGTCGCCGCCGTTTATGTCGATGTAATCCGCCCCGGCCCCGGCCTGCTTGGTTGCGGTGCGGATGATGAAATCGTCATCCCTGTCTTTTATGGCCTTTGAGATTACCTTCCGCGTCGCGTTTATTTTTTCGCCTATTATTATCATGGTGTGCCTTTTTAATCAGGGGTTAATATCTGCTCTGCCGAAAGTATATCCGCCGGATTGATATGTTTAAACATTAAAGTGCGGCTCAATCACCGGGATGTATTTTCGCGGGCCCACTGGTCCAGTCTGGCCTTGCCGTAGGCGCGGAAACTGCCTCCGGCGGCCTGTGCGAGTTTTTTCAGCGAATCCTGTACTTCCGCATCTTCGCTCAGGGCAACTACAACCAGCGGAACGCCGGCGGATTTGAACTTCTCGGCCGTTTTTTCCGCCCCGTCGACCTCCTTGCGGGCCATCAGCACGACGGAGGCGGGTTTTTTGCCCAGGGCCGCCTCCAGAGCGCGCGAAATATCGCTTGCGCCGGAGCACCACGCCATTTGCATGAATTCGCCGGCTTTATCGAGTCCCTCCTTATGGGCGGTCAGGTAATCGCCCGAAACAAATTTGTCTTCCGTCTCTCCGGCGAGGATTATCGAGAACCTTCCGCCGTCGAGCGACTCCAGCGAGGACTCGACCATCAATTGCGCATAACCGTAATACTCCGCCATGCTGGCGCCCGTGTCTATGCAGTAAACAACAGGGGTGGCAAGCTCTATGTCACCGGCGACTACCGGCCCCTGCACTTGCCGGGTCTTTTGATACGGGTTTGGCGGCTCCGGCGGCGGCGCCGGCGCCTCTGCTTCGGGCCAGAACACCTCGACCGATATTATCACCCCTGCGATAAGCATAACCAGAAACAGGCCCAGCAGCACGATGGCCATGATGCCCTGAAACTTCACGGGATTGGCCATGGGTATTTCTTCGTGGTGCGCCGCAGCGGCGCGTTTTTCCCGCGAGGCGGCTTCCTTGCTCGAAGGCGCCGCCGGGCGCCCGGCCTGCCGGTTCGGGGCGGCGGGTCTGGCGGATGCAGCATGTTCTTCTTCGTCGGCGGGAACATCCACCAGCGACTTGCAGTAGGGACAGCGGCAGATGCCGCCGGCGAAGGCCTCGTCGATGGTTATTTTCTTGCTGCACTGGGAACAGCGAATTTTTATGGACATACATTCGCTCCCTTCGTCTCTTGCTGCGGTTGTTGTCTAACAGTCATTTCCGGCTCTTGGCGGCGGGCGGTTTGAGACCGAGGAACTTCATCACTTCCTGCAAATCTGACCACACCTTCTGTCGGTTCTGCGTCGTATACTGCCGCAACAGGTAGGCGGGGTGGAACGTCGGCATGACGGACGTGCCGGCGAGGTTCTCGCCCATTATGGGCAGTTGCGACCATTGTCCGCGAAGTTTGGTTATGCCCACGGTGGTGTTCAGCAGGTGCTGCGTGGCCGGGCCGCCGAGGCAGACTATTGCTTTCGGCTCGATAATGCTCAACTGCCCGGTCAGGTAAAGGTCGGTGCAGGTGCGGACCTCGTCCGGCGCGGGCGTGCGGTTGTTGGGCGCGCGGCACTTGACGAGGTTGCATATGAAGACGTCTTTGCGGTCGATGCCCATGGCCGCAATCATTTTGTCCAGCAGTTTGCCGGCGCGTCCCACGAAAGGCCGTCCCGTTTCGTCCTCCTGCTGGCCGGGTCCCTCGCCGACGAAGACAAGGTCGGCGTCCGGGTTACCCTCGCCGAAAACGGTGTGTGTGCGTCCCTCGTGCAGGCGGCATTTGGTGCAGCCGCGGACCTCGTTTTCGTCCATGGATTTCAGTGCGTCGGCTTTTTCCTGTTTTGTCATTTTCCGGGCCTTTTTGATTTCGGGTAACGGGTTCTGTCCGGCCGGTATGAAATCCCCGGCCAGAAAACGTTCGGTTTCCATGATCTGTTCGCCCGCAAGCTTAATGTCCTCGAATAAATCTGCCATAACGCCGATTATATGTCCAGAAACGAAATCGGACAAACATTATGCACAGGCCGGTAACGGAATCCGCCGCGACGGCAGGGGGTGGGGCGGCGGGGAGTTTGTTTTGACCGCAGGCGATTACGTTGGTCTAATGGTGAAGGTATGCTTGGAAGAATGCGCCGAACAACAAGGACGGACGTGGGCCTGGCGCTGGCGTTCGTCGGCATAGGGTATCTCGTGTGGGCGTTTGCGATACTCATCGCGCGCGGGGTGCTGGGTGGCATTCCCGCCCGGGCCGAGGCCTCCGGCGCAGCCATGCATCCGCTGACCCGCGGTCTGAGTTTCACTCTGGTGGAGGCCGGCACGCTCATCGATTTAATCGGCGTGGTGTGGCTGACGCTTTCGCTGGCGCTGGTGGTTTTGAGTTCGCGACAGATGATAAGCATCTCGTGGGCGTGGGTGTCCGCACTGTGTCAGAGTTTCGTGGCGGCGATAGTAGCGTCGCTGGCCGCCTGGAGCGTAAACGATACCCTCGCGGCGGCTGAGCCCGTTCCCGCGCCGCAGAAATTAACTTCGCTGTCTTTGTCGGTTTTCATGGCGCTGGCGGTTGTCATCTGGGTGACTTTTCTGATATGGATGCTGGTGGAGCGGGCGCGGCTGGGTCGGCGCGGGCCCACGCTTAGCGACGGATTGCGCAGCAACGTGTATAAATAACACTCTGCGCGGTCGGCAACTTGACACCAGGCGGAATACGGGGAAAATAGTCGGGGTTTATTACGGAACGACATGGCAGAAGAAAACACCAGACATCGACCAATACCGCTGCTGGCCATGCTGCTGGCGTGGATAGTGCCGGGCGCCGGGCACGCTTACCTGCGCCGGCCGGTCAGGGGTGCGGTTATTTTCGCGGCCGTGGCTGCCACCTTCTGGGGCGGCGTGGCCATCGGCGGCGTGATGACGGTGGACCACCGCGCGCAGAAATGGTGGTTCACCGCGCAGGCGTTCACCGGGACTCACGCCCTCGTCTCGTGGCGGCGCACGGAGAACGTTTACCGCGACATCGTGCCCGAGGTCCGGGAGATTGCCCGCCGGTGGCGCGGCTCCGGCGAAGAAAAACCGCAACTGTACGAACAAATCGTATACGACACCGCCCTCGCTCCAAGGGGGCTGGTGCTGACCGCTCCTGTGGAGTCGGTGGCCAGGGCTTATACCGGCGTGGCGGGGCTTTTGAACCTGCTGTGCATTTTCGACGCGACCGTGCTGGCTCTTATGGGCAAAAGCGGCGAACCATCCCTCGAGGATGAAGACAAAAAACAAAAGCACGCCGGCCGGGGCAGTGGGCATGAAGGAGGGTCAGAAGAATGAGTATCCTGGCCCTTTTTTACAAACCGCTGGTCATCTCATCGGACAACATACTCTGGCTGGTGATACCGCTGTGCGTTTCGGTGGCGGTGGTTTACAAGGCGATACGCACGGATAACGTCAAAAAGCTGCCGGTGCAGATAGTGGGGCTGGTTTGCTACATGATCGGCGGCTTAATCGTGCTCGGCACTGTGCTGTGGGCGATTCACGAATACTGGCCGTGATGTGCTAACCCGCGGCCTCGTTGAGCACGTAACGCAGCAGCGTATCGTCGCCGATTTTTTCCCTGCTCCGGGGTTTGATTTTCAGGCGATTTTCAACCTCGCCCACGTCGAAACGCGGCAGTTTCTCTTGCGTGTCGCCGACCTTGCGCCGGGCCACGAACACGTCCAGTTCGTCGGCGAGACCTGAAAATATGAAGTTCTCCAGCACCTTCGCACCGCCCTCGACCAGAATTCGCATCCACTGCCGTCGGCCCAGTTCATCCAGCAGAGCCGCAAGGTCGGGCGACGCCTCCGAGGCCGGCAGCGGCAAAATCTCAGCTCCCGCCTGTCGCAGCTCATCGGCCTTGTCGGCGTTATCTTCGACGGCCGTCTCGAGGCATACGATAATCACCGGGCACTCGTCGGCGGTCCGCAGCAGTCGGCAATCGGCGGCCGTTCGCAGATTCGAGTCGAGCACCAGCCGCGCCGGATGCCGGCCTGCGCCGAAGCGGTTGTTCAGCAGCGGGTTATCGGCCAGCACCGTTTTTATACCTACGCACACGCCGTCGCAAATGCTCCGCAGTTGGTGGGCGCGTCGGCGGGATTCTTCGCCGGAAATCCACCTGCCGCGCCCGGCCGGCAGGGCGAGCAGGCCGTCGGCGGTCTGGGCCCACTTGCAGATAACCCACGGCCGGGAGGCCGTGCGCAGTTTTATATAGGGGGCAAGCAGCGCACGCGCATCCTCGCCGCACACGCCGACGTCAACCTCCAGCCCGGCCTTGCGCAAAATTTCCACGCCCCGGCCGCGAACGTGCCCGTCGGGGTCTTCCATCGCCACCACCACCCGCGACACGCCCGCGCGGATAATCGCCTCGGTGCAGGGCGGCGTCTTGCCGTGATGGCAGCACGGCTCCAGCGTGACGTACATCGTTGCGCCGTTGCTTTGCCCGCCAGCCGCCGCCAGCGCGTTAATCTCCGCGTGCGGGCCGCCGAAATGCTCGTGCCGGCCGCGGGCTATTTCCACGCCGTCGCGAACCAGCATGGCCCCCACCGGCGGGTTCGGCTCAACCGCGCCGACCGATTCCCCGGCCAGCCGCAGCGCCTCGGCCATGAATTTTTCATCTTCATTGCGGGCCATGGGGATATTATACATATAAATGTGCCTCGAGCACGCAGTTGCGATACGATTACGTTCGACAGGAGAAATTACCGGTGTCCGAGAAAGACAACAGTTGCACCATAGAAATCCGCGTTCGCTACGCCGAGGTCGACCGCATGGGCGTGGCGCATCACAGCCGCTACTGGCCCTGGTTCGAGCTGGGCCGCACCGAACTGCTACGCAAAGCCGGCATCCGCTACCGCGACCTGGAGGACCGCGGCGTTTACCTGGCTATCGCCAATTGCTCGGCGAAATACATTCGCCCGGCCCGTTACGATGAAATCCTCGAACTTACCACGCGGCGGACCAGGATGGGCCGCGCCAGCATCGAGCACGCCTACGAACTTAAGCGCAAAAGCGACGGCGTCCTGCTCACCACGGCCGAGACCACGCTGGCCTGCATAGACAAAGACGGCCGCATCGTCCCGATACCCGATGAAATCAGCCGACTGTAAACGCAGCGGCAGGCGGCGATTTACGATTCCACATCCAGAAGGACCTTAATCTCATCTGGTTTTTTGGCGGCCTGCATGGCGGTCACGGCCTCGGCCAGCGGGAAACGGGCGGTTATGAGGTCCGTCACCTCCACGCGACCCTGTTTAAGCGCATCTGTCGCCCGCTCAAACGGCCCGCACCGCGAGCCGACAATGGTGACCTCGTTTACCACAACCGGGGCGAGGTTGAGTTCTTCGCCGCCTGCGGTGGTGCTCTTGAGGACGATGGTTCCCCTCGGCCGCACCGCGCCTATGGCCAGGTTAATCCCTGCGGTGCTTCCGGTGGCCTCGACCACCAGGTCCGCATCGCCGGCGGGTGCAAAATCGTCAACGTGTGCGGTTGATATGGACTGCCTTTCGGCCAGTTGCAGTTTCTCCCGATGCCTGCCGACCAGCAGCATTTGCTTTGCATGCGGCCGCAGCACGCGGGAGATTAACTGCCCCATTCGGCCGTCGCCCAGCACGACGACTTTGTGGCGACGCCTGTCCGGACGCACCTGCTCGATTATCTCAAACGCGGCCGCCAGCGGCTCCACCATCACCGCCTGTTCGTTGCTGACGCTACGCGGCACGTGGTGGAGGTTCCTCACCGGCACGGCCACGTATTCGGCGAACACGCCGTCCCGCCCGTCTATGCCCAGAACGGTGCGGTTGGGGCAGTGATTGGCCAGGCCGCGGCGGCACACCTCGCACCGCCCGCAGACGCAGTTAATCTCGGCCACGACGCGCTTGTCCATCCAGCGTTTCGGCCCGTCGGCTACGCGGCCGACGAATTCATGCCCCATTACGCCGCGGAAGTTCATGTAGCCCTTGAGTATCTCCAGGTCGGTGCTGCACACGCCGGCCAGGTGCACCTTCACCACCGCTTCGCCGCGGCGGCGTTGCGGCGAGGGATGCTCTTTGTAAGAAGCGGATTTTCCGTCGAATACCACCGCCTTCATGTAAAACCTCCGTAATCGGCGCGGGCGGGTTACTTGTTCTTTTTCTCTTCGGTAACGCCCATCCAGTCCCACCAGGGCCTTTTGCCGGCCGGCTCCTCGGATGGATCGCCGGAGCCGGCGGGTTGTGTTTGCGGGGCTGGTTTTTCTGCGGGTGTTTCTTTTTCGGGCGGGGCCTTTTCTTCTTCTTCGGTTACGCCCATCCAGTCCCACCACGGTTTATCTGTTTCGGGTTTGTCTTCGGGCAGGCCGCCGGAAGTGGCCGTCGACCAGTCCTCGGGGTCCCATCCCACATCCCAGCCGGCCATCTCCACCAGCGACTCATGTGCTTTATATCGCACTCCGAAAGCCGGGTCGCGCAGGCATGAGATGAGCGTCTTTACGGCCTGTTCGTGGCGGTAATGCCTGAGCGTCCTTGCACAGGCGATTCTCACATCCGTCGAATTGTCGTTGGTGGCGTGCAGGCACAACGGACCGATTGCCTCCTCGCCCCGGACGCGCGACAGCGCCTCGGCCGCGTCTGCACGCACACACTCGGCCTCATCCGCCAGCGCGTTTACCACGTCCTCCAGATATTTTTTCGCGGCGGGCCCGGCCCTGCCGAGCGCCCTGACCGCGGCGCATCGGACGAACTTGTTGTTGTCGGTCCGCAGAACGGTGGCGTAACCTTCCAGGTACGGCTCCTGCAGGCCCCAGTCATTGTCCGACAGAAGGATAATGCCCTTGCGCCGCCTGTCGGCGTCGTCGGGGTCGAAGGCCATGTCAACCTGTTCCTTGGCGGACGGCTTGTCAAAAAGCGAAATCGGGATGCCTTTCTCTTTTTTGACGTTCATTTTCTCGCAGCCGCCGAGGACCGCGGCCGCAATGAACATACACGCCGAAATTTTCCACATTTTACCTGGCGCCGACATATTCAGCCCTCTGTGATGAAAGATTCCGCAAGTTCATCCGTGCCGACCTGTTTGACGCCTGCGATGTCCCTGCCGGCGAAACGCCCGGCAAGTTCCGCGAATCGGCTCGGATTACCGGTAGTATAACACTCCAGTCGCCCCCGTGCACCCGTGGCGGATTGCAGATTTTGTTCCTGCAATCGCCGGCGCACCGTCTCGGCGGCCGCCAGGGCCGAACTGACCAGTTCCACATCCGGCCCCATAAGTTTGGATATTGCGCCGGAAAGCAGCGGATAATGCGTGCAGCCGAGTATCAGCGCCCCGGGGCGGCGGCGCTGAAGTTCGTTCAGATATTCGCCCAGGACCTTCAGGACGATGGGGTCTTCCTGGCTACGCCCCTCCTCGACGATAGGCACCAGCAGCGGGCAGGGCCGGGCGATGACTTCCCGGCCGGGCGCGATTTCGAGTATCGCCCGCGTGTATGCGCCGGAGTGGATGGTCGCCTCTGTCCCCACCACGCCGATTGCCCCGTCGGTGGCGTCAACGGCGGCGGCAGCGCCGGGATGAATAACGTCCACCACCTCTACGGGGCAGTAGTCGCGAATCTGCTCCCACGCCGCGGCCGAGGCCGTGTTGCAGGCCACCACCACGAGTTTGGGCGAGAACCGCAGCAGGAACGACGCATCCTCCAGCGCGAACCGGCGGACCGTGTCCAGCGATTTTATCCCGTACGGCACGCGGGCGGTGTCGCCCAGGTAAACCACGTCCTCGGCGGGCATGGCCGCCTGTATCTCGCGGACGACGGTCAGCCCGCCCAGTCCGGAATCGAACACGCATATCGGTCTGTCTTTCATGAATCCGCCGCCTGTAAACAGCAGACAAGAGGTTATCACTTAACACCGTGCCAGGCAACACGCGCCTCGATACCGGTGG
Source organism: uncultured Planctomycetaceae bacterium (assembly GCA_964472875.1). Classification (GTDB taxonomy): domain Bacteria; phylum Planctomycetota; class Phycisphaerae; order SM23-33; family SM23-33; genus CAYYMD01. Next base: position 4,638 of record CAYYMD010000039.1, on the reverse strand, counting down.
CGATACGCGACTTTTTCGATATACTGGCGTAACCGGGCCGGCGGAAGTATTATGTTACGGCGTTGCACATGAATTTAACACTGCCGTCGGCAGTGTGTTTATATGCACAGTCAGCACATGCAATGAAAAAAGCCGAACTGAAAAAATGCTATAAGGTTATCGGATACGAATTTAAAAATCCGGACCTGCTGTCGCTTGCGCTTACGCACGCCTCGGTTACGCCGTCGCGCTTTGAGAGCAACGAGCGACTGGAATTCCTCGGCGACGCCGTCCTGGGCATGGCGGTTTGTGAAGACCTATACCGCCGGCACGAAGATCTTCTCGAGGGCCAGATGACAAAAATAAAGTCCACGGTGGTCTCGAGGCGGCGATGCGCGCAGATAGCCGCAAGTATGGGTCTGGCGGATTTGCTGATGCTCGGCAAGGGGCTCGACGAAATCAGCGCGCTGCCGCAGTCGATCATCGCGGCCGTGTTCGAGGCCGTCATAGGCGCGATTTACCTCGACGGCGGATACGCCGCCGCCCGCGATTTCATACTCAAACAGGTCCGCCCGCACATAGAAGAGGCCCGCCAGTCGCAGCACTATCGGAATTACAAATCGCTCCTGCAGGAGGAAAGCCAGGGCTACTTCAGCGCCATGCCGGAATACATCCTCATGGACGAAAAAGGCCCCGCCCACGACAAATGCTTCAAGATAGCCGTGCGAATCGGCGAGCGGAATTTTCCCTATGCATGGGGCAGGAACAAAAAACAGGCCGAGCAGCAGGCCGCCAGACTGGCGCTTGTCGAACTGGGCCTCCTGGAAGACGAGCCGGAACAGTCATATTAACGAACCGTCGCCGCGGTTGTCGGCGTGTTATTTATGACCGGCCGGGTCGAACCATTCGCGCCAGTCGTCGGGAAGATTGAACGTGTTTTTCATTTCCTCCATCGCCCGGCCGCACGAACAGTTCTTTTCCGTCGCCTGCGCCTCCTTGAAGACCCCCGCCACGACATCCAGCATGTCGTCGCAGACCACCTGCCGCCATTTTGCGGCGGGGTCGTCCATCTCCCGGCCGAAAAGTCCCGTTGAATGGAACGGCTTATGTGTGCTGCCGGTCTCGGCGTAGCCGGACACGTAACACACCGCGGCGTAGCACATCTGAAGTTCGCACGCCAGGAATACCTCCGGCGCTATGGCGTGAGTGAGCATCGACGCGCCGCAGGTGGTGAACATGCGGACCTCCGCGGATGTCGCCATGCGCGGCCCGTCCGTAACCGCCACCACGCCGCCGGGGCGGCAGGGCAGTTTGAGATTTTCCATCACATCCTGGGCCGCCGGCCGCAAATTCGTGCAAAATACGGGAAACTCCCTGAGGCATCCCAGGGCCGAACGTTCGAAGAAACTGCCGCCTCCGCGCGTGGTGAAGTCAATCAGGTCCGACGGTATCACCAGGTCGCCGACGGACAGGTTTCGCGTGGCCGCCCTTGCCGGCGTCCAGCCGAGGACGGTCTTCACGCCCAGCTCGCGCAGGGCATAGATATTCGCCCGGCAGTCGTGCTCGCACGCGGCCGGGCCTTCTCCCGCGCCGTAACGCGCCAGCAGATAGAACCGCCGCCCGTCGCGCTGCACAATGTATATATCACCACTGTCGCCGAAAGGCGTGTGCGGAGATTTGATCTTCTCGCCGGGGATATATTTTTCGTCGAGACGGTGGTAAATGTCGCCGCCGACGATACACGCGGTGGTTATCTGCTCAGTTGTCATCTGTTTATGCCAATTGCAGTGTCCGTAAATGACGGATGTCGATTGACATTATGAAACCTGCCGCCGCCGGTTGCAAGAAATGAACCGTAAATTCGCCGACGCCCGGCCCGGCGAACGATTAAAATTCGTACCTCTGCCGGCCGGATATGTCCACGGAATAAAACTGCCCCGGAATAGTGCGGATTTTGTTCAGCGCGCCGCCGAAACGCTGCCTTATCTCGTCGGTGAGTCCGCCCGACAGCAGCGTCTGAAGCTGGTACCGGTGCGGGGCCGAGTCTACCATTACCGTCAGCGTGCCGCGCGAAAAATTCTCCAGCGCCGTGTGCCCCCGGATTTCATCCGGGACGAGTTCGTCCCAAATCTCCGCAAGTTCTCCCACGCGCCGCACCTTCCTGCCGATGGTGTATTTCATCAGCATCGAAAGCGGGCCCGCCAGAGGCACCACCCCGCCTTTCATCCGCCGCTGTTGCCATATCGTCTGCAGTTGTGCGTCGTTCATGGTTGTGCTGCTAACATGTTTTCCTGAATTTCAAAAAGCGAAGTTCGAAACTAACAATTAAATCGACTCCTTCAACAGAATTTCTTGAACCCGACCGTCCGGCCGCGGGCGCCTCAGCCCAGCTCCACCGGCATCAGCACGTACTGGAAATCGCCGCCGGCCTTCATCAGAGCCGGCTTGTTGGAGGCGTTCATCTCCAGCGTGACGCTGTCGGCCTCGGCCACGCGAAGCGCATCCAGCAGGAAGGCCGGGTTGAAGGCGATGTCCATCTCCTCGCCGTCGTATTCTATCGGGCAGGTCACCTCGGCCTCGCCGGTCTCGGGCGAGCGGCTCGACAGCGTCAGCTGCTCGGGGGCGAAACCGAACTTCACGCCGCGCGATTCCTCGTCGGTCAGCAGGGCCGCCTGGCGGAGACGATGCTCGAACTGGGCCGTTTTGACTTCCGCCTTGCAGGTGGTCTGCTTGGGAATGACGTCCTGGTACTTGGGGAAGTTGCCCTGGACAAGCGTGCTGACCAGTATCGCACGCGCCGTGCGGACGAGGACCTGGTTCTCCTGCACCTTCACCTCAAATGTCTCCTCGCCGGCGCCGGCGGCAATCAGTCGCGACAGCAGCCCCATCATCTTGGTGGGCACTATCGCGTTGACCTTCTTGCTGACCTGTCCCGCGGCCGCGCCGTTTACCAGCGCCAGGCGATGGCCGTCCGTGGCCACGAGCTTGAGTTTCTTGCCCTCGGCCTCCCACAGCACGCCGGAGATGGCGTAGTGGCTGTGCGCCTTGGCCGTGGCGAACAGGGTCTTTTCTATCATCCCGCCCAGCATCTCGGCCGAGACCTTCAGGTCGCCGTCGCCGTCGAAGTCGGCCACCTCGGGGTACTCGCCCGGGTCGTAGCCGAAGACCTTGAAGTGCGTGCCGCCGCCTTTGACGTGGAGGGTCTGCTTCTCGGTCTGCAGCGTCAGCGCCTCGTCGTCGGCCGACTCGCGGACGATGCCGTTAATCCGCTCGGCCGGGGCAAGCGCCTCGCCTTCCTCCTCCACCTGCACGGCGGTAATCTGGTACCGGCATCCGGCCTCGAGGTCCGTGCTCAAAAGCGTGAGGGTGTTGTCCGATGCCTGCAACTTGACGCACTGGAGCACCGGTTTGGGGGTCCTGGCAGCTACAGTGCTGCCGGCGAGATTCAATGCTTCCCGCATTGCCGCAGTTTGCACTACTACCTTCATAGCGCACCTTCCTTTTGGGCCCCCGCCGCGAGTGACCTTTGTCTCTTGCATGTGCAGGTGTTCGCCGACGGGGCGCACCGACTATGCCCGCCTTACATCCGCGGGCCGGTTATAACTCAGAACGCAGCCGTTATACGAATACGGCCGCCGCTTTGCAAGAGCGCGTTAAAATTCTTTCATCCGCAACCCACGCGCCGGTAAACTGCGACATGCGGGAAAGCCGCACGCGAATGGAGCGCTGAGAGCCCGCGCCGGATATAATATTAAGGAGATGATGGTTTGACCGACGACAAAACAAAACTTCCCCCCGAGACGCCGAAACTCATCGAGGCCGCCGACGGCCTGCACATCCGCCAGGAGATAGACAACATCGCCTGGGCGGACATGGGCGGCTGGGCCGTGGTTATCGACGCCCTTGAGCACCGCAGCAAGAAGGATGAGGTCTTCGAAGCCATCGGCCGCACGCTCGGCGACGTGCCCGTCCGCTACGTGCTCAACACGCACACGCACCACGACCACGTGGCGCTTAACAAGGCGTTCGAGAAGGAATACTCTGCCGAAGTCGTGAACATGCGCACGGCGGATATCCCCCCTGACGGCAAGCGGCTCGCCGGCGAAACGCGTAACCTGCTCATGCTGGCGATGAACGGCTGCCACACCGACGACGACTGCGTGGTGTGGTTCCCCGACGACCGCGTGCTTTTCACCGGCGACCTGTTCGGCTGGGGGCTTTTACCGGTGACCGGCCGGCTGCGGCAGACGACGCTGCAGCGGCTGACGGATTACTACGCAAAGATGATCGAACTGGACCCGGCCGTGGTCGTCCCCGGCCACGGGCCGCTGTGCTCCGCGGATCAGTTGCGGCGCTTCACGCGCTACGTGGAATGGCTGGTCTCATCCGTCAACGGCGCCCTGAAAAAAGGCAAATCCAAAGACCGTATACTGCAGAAACTCTCCGTCCCCAGGGACATGCGCCACTGGTGGCGGCTGGCGGACTGGAAACACCACAATAACATCGAAATGGTCATATCCGCCATGCGCGGCGGGAATTTATAGGACGGAGTGTGTAGGATGTGTCCCGCGTGCAATCCCGATGAATCGGGACACGCCCTACTCCTGCGCGCGCAGATTTGTCAGACACGGCCGCGTTTGTGATTTTAGTAAGCCCCCG
>CAYYMD010000038.1:0-28840 GCA_964472875.1 uncultured Planctomycetaceae bacterium | reverse complement strand
CCAGCTCGCCAGATGGCACAAAATAAAACTTACACATAATATTTGACACTATCATGCCCTTCAGCCGGAGGTGCCGGGGGGATTCAGAACTTTTTGCAGTTCTTCCCTGTCCGGGAAGTTCACCAGCACTGCTTTTCGCCGGCCGTGGAATACGAAGGAACTCGCAGCCGCCACGGCCGAGGCCCCGCCCTTGTGCACCGCCTCGGCGAAGTGATTGACGTGCCCGGCCCCGCCGGATGCTATTACGGGAATCTCCACCGCGTCGCAGACCATTCGAATGAGTTCCAGGTCGTAGCCGGACATGGTGCCGTCCCTGTCCACCGAGGTCAGCAGGATTTCCCCGGCCCCACGGGAAGCCATCTCCTCAGCGTGAGCGACCGGGTCTTTGCCGGTCTTTCGTTTGCCTCCGGCGGTGCACACTTCGTACCGCCCGAAAAGCTTTTTCCTCACATCAATGGACACCACCACGCTCTGGGAGCCGAATTCCTCCGCCGCCCGGCCGATAAGGTCCGGGTTGCTGACCGCGGCCGTGCCGATGATGATCTTCTCGAAACCCAGTTGCAGAATTTTCCGCGCCTCGGCGATTTCTGATATTCCCCCGCCGTAACTGAGCGGCATGAAGGCGTTCGATGCGATGCTCGCCAGCAGGTCGAAGTTGGGCCCGCGTCCCCGGCCCGCTGCGGAAATATCCAGCACGCCCAGTTCGTCCACCTCCATGTCGTTGAAGAGTTTCACAATGTTGATGGCGTCGCCGAGGTACACGGGGTCACCGAAGCGGGTGGTCTTGACCATCCCGGTGTCTTTAAGCAGCAGGCAGGGAATTACTCTGACTTCGGCCATGATCAGATATTGTGAACGAAGTTGCGCATAAGTTCCATGCCGTACTTGTGGCTTTTTTCCGGATGGAACTGTGTGCCGATGATGTTGTCCCGCGCGACGGCCGCGGTGAAATCCCGCCCGTAATGCGACACCGCAAGCACGTCGGCCGGGTCATTGCAGCAGACGTGGTAAGAATGAACAAAGTAAAACCGCCGCCGCGCCTCGGCCGGTTCGAACAGCGGATGGGGGCGATTGACCGTTATCTCGTTCCAGCCCATGTGCGGGACTTTCAGCGGGTTGTCGCTGCCGGCGAAGTTGAAGCGGACGGTTTCGGCGTCTATCCAGCCCAGGCCTTCGCGCGAGCCCTCCTCGCTGCGCTCGGTGAGCAGTTGCATGCCCAGGCAGATGCCAAGAACGGGCGTGTCCGTATTGAGCGCTTTTTCGGTAAGCGGCTCGACGTAATGCCTTTCATGGAGATTTTTCATGCCGGTATCGAACGCGCCCACGCCGGGCAGTATGAGTTTGTCGGCTTTTGAAATATCCTCCGGTCCGGCCGACAGTTCGGCCCGCCCGCCTACCTTCTTAATCATGTTTATAATCGAACCGACATTTCCCATGCCGTAATCGACCACTACTATCAACCGGGCCATAGAATACCTCGCAGACTGCGCGGCCTGTTCAATCGACGTACTTGAAATACAGTATAGGCGAAAGCATGCCGAGTTTGTACGCCAGTTTGAGCGGGCCCCGCATGGCCCGGATGTACGGATAGTAACTGGGATAGTCTCGGAAAGACTTTGGCGGGTCGTTGAGTATCCGCTCCCATTGGTCGCGGCTGAGGCCGAGTTTGTTCAGAACGTATTCGACGAGTTCCTCGTCGGCCTCGTAGGATTCGCTTTGGAGTTCTTCCAGGGCCTCCTGGCGGGTCCGCTGGCCTGAGCGTATCAGTGCCGACAGTTCCAGCCGGCGCTTGTCTATGTTGAACTTCGGCCCGAACAGCGCGGTCTGGACGAAGTGCGTGTAGGAGGATTCGTGATGGTGACCGCCGTAGTATTGCCAGTCGAGCTCATCTTCCAGCAGTTTCATGACCTCGGAGTGCCTGTACCGGCCGTAATTGAGAATCGGAATCGCCCTGATGCGTTTTATAAAGTTGTAATAAAAATACTGTCCGATGGTGAAGTTGGGCACGGTCTTCTGCTTTTTTGTGCCGAACCGCCTGCGGATGCTTCGGATGTACTTTCCGTCCATGTACGTCCATTCGATGGGCGCGATACCCTCTGTGCGGAAGGAATGGCCGATAATAATATACTTAACCCCCTCGCGGACCGCCGCCTGGTGCAGCGCGCCGTGAATGGCCACGTCGGTGGGTATCTCCGCCTCGGGCACGGAGGCCTTGAGGAAGGCGATCTGGAGGTCTTTGAATTCTTCCCAGTCGGCCACGTGCGTGTAAAGGTCCACGTTGAGTTTGGTGCAGGAGTTCTTGATGTTGCGCACGGCCAGTTCTATGTCCCAGCCGTTGTCGAAGTGCACCGCCAGCGGCCGCAGACCAACTTCCACCGCGCGGTATAGCGAGTAAGTACTGTCCCTGCCGCCGCTTACACCGACTATGCAGTCGTATGGCTTGTTTTTGCCGGCGCGCTTTATTTTTGCGACGATCTTATCCAGTCGCCGCTGTCCCTCTTCGCCGAGCGGGTAGCGTTTTTCCAGTTCGTCGTGGGCGTGGCAGTACTGGCAAACGCCGTCCCGGTCGAATCTTATTCCCGGCAATGAGGTGTCGGAAACGCATCTTGTGCATATCTGATAGGGTCTCATTTTTATGAGGGTTTATTAAAGAGTTTGGCGCCTCAAGTCAAGCAGTAACTATAACGGACAGTTATAACAATCAGGTTAAATCCCGGCGGCGGGTGCGGCAATACATTAACGGCTTGTAATATCGACCGTGCGGCGATACATTCGCACGCCTGCAGGCGAAGTTATATTAACGGATTTTACAAATTTGGCGGCATGGGCCGCAGAACGCATCAGACCGGATATGTACGAAGGCAAAACAATTGCTGCAACGATTCCGTGCTACAACGAACAGGACCAGATTACGGGCGTCCTGGAAACGATGCCGGATTTCGTTGACCTGGTTATCGTGGTGGACGACGCCAGCAGCGACGGCACCGCCGGCGTGGTGGAGAAATACATCAAAGACCGCGGGGTGAGCGAACGGGTTGTGTTAATCCGCCACGACAGGAACAGCGGCGTAGGCGCCGCCATCCGCAGCGGATACCTGGAGGCGATTAAGCGTCGCATGGACGTTACGGCCGTGATGGCAGGCGACGGGCAGATGGACCCCAGACAGCTGCGGCTGCTGGTGGGTCCGGTGGCCCGCGGACAGGCCGACTACGCCAAGGCGAACCGCCTCTTCTACCGCAAGGCGTGGGACATGATTCCCCGCAAGCGTTACCTGGGCAATGCATTTCTTTCGATGCTTACCAAGATAGCCAGCGGATACTGGCACGTGGCCGACTCGCAGACAGGTTACACGGCCATATCTCTGGAGGCGCTGGAGACCATTGAGATAAAAGAGATGTATCCCAGTTACGGTTATCCCAATGACCTGCTGGTTCGCCTCAACGTTTACAACTTTTCCGTGGTGGATGTGCCGCTTAAGCCGATTTACAACGTGGGCGAGGTTTCCAAGATGCGCCTGATGAGCGTTATCCCCCGCATGTCGTGGCTTATTTTCAAAAGATTCTGCTGGCGGATGTGGCAGAAATACGTCGTTCACGATTTTCATCCGCTGGTGTTTTTCTACCTGGGCGGAATGGGGCTGGGGCTGCTGGGATTCCTGCTTTTTGTGCGAATGATATGGATGTGGATAGCCACGGGCGAGATTCCGCCTATTAACGCGCTGGCGTGGGTTTTTTGCGCGATAACTTCATTCCAGTTCATTCTTTTTGCAATGTGGTTCGACATGGAGCGTAACAGGGAACTGGACCGTATGCTGCGGAACAGTTCGCTTGCGACGCCTTCGGGCGGAAGCGCAGATCCGAATTCCGGCTATAACGGAAAACCGCGCCGCAGCGCCGAATGAAACTCGCCGCCGCCGCGAAACGGTGATGTTTACAAGCGGACATTGAACTGTGAATTCAAACGAACATACCTGCGAACGCGCCGGCGAGTATTCTTTCGGGCCGGAACACGGCCGCCGCCGCTCACCGGCGGCGAGAGTCGCCATTATACTTGCAAAGATTGCGGTATTCGGCGCGGTTTTGTATTTCGTGGTTGCCGCTCTTGCCGCCCAGCTTTCAAAAATTTCCTGGGGCGAACTAAAAATAAGTTCCGGTTACCTGGCGGCGGCTTTCGGGTGCGTGATAATTGCCTGGGCCATTATGCCGTTCGCTTACATGTCTCTATTACGCCGGTTATGCAGGACGATGTCCAAGACAGATCTTGTCGGCGGCATACTGGTGGCACAGCTGGGCAAATACGTGCCGGGCAAGTTCGGAAGCGTTCTCGGCATCGTGTATTACCTGAGGAAACACGGCGTGGACACCAAGAGTTCTCTAAGCAGCGTGGTTATCACCGACGGCTTATACGTGGTGGTCGGCCTGATAACGGCCCTGCCGATGGTGATGTGGGGCCCTTACGCCGACGTGCTGCCCATGGCGCGTGTGTGGTGCCCGATACTGATGGTGGTGGGATTACTGTGCCTTCACCCGCGGGTTTTCGGCGGTGTGATGAATTTCGCGCTGAGAAAACTGGGGATGGAGCCGATTCAGTCGCTGCCGAGATTCAGGGATTACGCGGCTCCGATGTTAGCGCTGCTTTTGCAGTTTATTGTGATGGGCGCAGGTTTGTGGCTGATGTCGAATTCGCTGGGCGAGGTGTCGGCGTCGCTGCTGCCGATAAGCATATCCGCCCTGGCGCTGGGAAATACGCTGGGATTCATGGTGTTGTTCATTCCCGCCGGAATAGGCATACAGGAAATAGCGATTCTGGCGCTGTTCACGCCGCTGGTCGGACCGCAGGCGGCGATGCTGGCCGTAGGTATGCGCCTGGCCAGGACCACGGCGGATATCGTGCTGGCGGCGGCAGGAGCGATACTTCTGGCGGCCGTGAAATCCCGGCGCGAAACCAAAGTATGAATTGATGATTAATAATCAGCCGTTATAGTTATCTGAATTATAAGAAAAGTCCGCCCCCGCAACTGTTTCGAACTTAAAGGGCAGGTGAGATGCAAAAAAACGCCGACGAAATGATAGAAAGCAAGTACGCCACAAAAAGCCGCCTGGAGCGACTGCTGCTGAATAGGTTCTTTGCGCGGTTTCAGCGTATGCTCGACCGCGGCGAGGGGGAGATTCTGGACGTGGGCGCGGCCGAGGGCGACCACTATGCTTTCTTTTCGGGCAAAACCCTCGACCGCGGCATAACCGCGGTGGAAGTCAATCCCGAATGTCTCGCTAGACTGAAGAAATGCTCCCCGCACGTGAAGGTCATAGAAGGTTCGATATATGATTTGCCCTTCGAGGGTAATTCGTTCGACACGGCGATATGCTCACAGGTGCTGGAGCACCTCGACGACCCCGACAGGGGCATGCGGGAATTGTGCCGCGTCGCACGAGGGCAGGTTATCGTCAGCGTGCCGCGCGAGCCGATATGGCGAATCTGTAATATTCTCCGCGGGGCCTACATAAGCGACCTGGGCAACACGCCGGGACACATCCGTCACTGGTCGAAACGGTCGTTCGTAAAATTCGTCGGCCGGCACGCCCGCGTGACGGAGGTGTCCTGTCCTTTCCCGTGGCTGATTGTCTCGGCCAGGCCCCCAGCGGACGGGACCGGACCGCCTGCCGAGTGAACGATGTTGCCGGGGGTTCGGGCGAGACAGGCCGGTTTGCTGATCCGGTTTTGCCGCGGATATGAATCGGATTATACTTTTGGCCACACTTGCCGGGTTTCTATAGGAAAAGTTAGTTGCCGTTAATATGTTTTCGCTATCCTGTTCAATAAGCAGTAAATCTGTTCTTACTTTAATATGCCGAAACGCCCCGACCAAATGATAGAAAAGTCATCCGACATTCCGGAATCATACCGCCAAGGGCCGGGACAGAACAAGGTAACCTATGCCATCCTGGCCGTTGTAAAATGGGCGGTATTCCTGGGTATTTTAATCTATGTGGGGAAGTTGCTGGCGGACCAGTTCGTCGCCATACCGTGGAGTGATATCCATTTCAGCGTCTGGTTTATTGTGCTGGGGCTGGTATTTCTCCTCCTGGCCAATATGCTCCACTGCTTCACGTATTACATCGTGGTGAATTATTTTTCCACGCCTCCGAGATGGCTGCCGATGATGGCTATCGCCTGGCTGCCGGAAATAGGCAAATATATCCCCGGCAGGGTGGCCAGTTTATTCGGTGCGGTGTGGTTGCTTCGCCGTCATGAGGTTTACGGCCCGGTTGCAGCCAGTACCGTTTATATAATTAACGGACTGTGGATAGCCGTTGGATTAATGCTCGCCGTGCCGCTGACCCTGTGGGGGCCGATTCATTCCAGACTTCCGATGGGATGGCTGTGGTGCCCGGTTCTCATACTGCTGGGCCTTATATTCCTGCACCCGAAGATTTTCGGCTCGGCGGGAAATTTCCTGCTGAGAAAATTCGGCTACGAAACCATGCAGTCCATGCCCAAGATGCGACACTACGCCGGGCCGGGGGCGATAATGCTTTTTCAGTGGTTCCTCCTGGGGCTTGGTTTCTGGTGTCTTGCCCATTCTTTCAGCGATACACAGGTCAACATGGTGCCCTTCTATGTTTCCGCCCTCGCTCTTGCCGGGACTCTTGGCTCTCTGGCGGTTTTCGCGCCCGGCAGACTGGGCGTCCAGGAGGGCCTGCTGTTTCTGGTTCTGGGGCCTGTCGTGGGGGCGGCCAGCGCAGCAATACTCGTTATAGCAGTGCGAATAATCCAGATACTGGCGGACCTTATACTGGCGGCCGTGGGGCTGATTATTATCCGTCTGCCCAGTGTCAGGCGGCAGCAAAAAAGCAGGCAGGAACCCCGCGGCGAAAACGACACGCCCCAAGCCCGCCGGGACAGGAGCAAAAACCGCCTGCACGTGTGTGTGGTCACGACTTCTTACCCGCGCTGGCCCGCAGACGCGGCCAACAGGGTGTTGGCGGAACTGATAGCACATCTAAATGCGGAGCAGAAAGTGGAGGCCACGGTTCTTGCGCCCGCTCACGTGGATGCGCCTTTAACGGAAAACGCACCCGGCCTGCAGATTCGCCGCTTGAGATATTTCTGGCCCGCGAGATGGGAAAAACTCGCCTATGGCGACGGTATTGCATGGAATCTCATGGGCTCCCTGGTGCCGTGGATTAACCTTCCCTTTTTTCTGGTGGTGTTTGCGGCCGCCATCTGTCGGTACGGTCGGAAAGCGGATGTGATTCACGCTCACTGGGGAGTGACGGGCGCCCTGGCGATACTGACGCGGCCGATCCACCGGCGCCCCGTCATCGTGACGGTTCACGGAACCGACTGGCGGACGCGAATATTCCCCATACGCTGGCTGACGTACTGGGCTGTTAAGTGTGCCGACATCGTTACCACTCCCTCCAAGGCGTTTTGGAAGGAGTTTTGTCGAATAAGAACAGAGGGCCGTAAAGTTCATTTCATCCCCAACGGGATGGATTATCCCTCACGCGAAGAAATTCAGCGTCGCCGCCGGGCCACCCAAACGGGCGGGGAAGGCGCAGGAATTATCAGCGTCGGGCGGCTTGTCCCCGAAAGACGCTACGATCTTTTAATTCGCGCCTTTGCCCAAATAAAACAACGATACGATTCCGCCACGCTTACTTTGGTTGGAGACGGGCCCTGCAGAAATACGCTAAAGCATCTGGCCGCCGAACTGCGCATATCCGGCTCGGTAAAACTGGTGGGCCATGTCAGTCCTGAGGAGGTGCCGGATTATCTTTCGTCTTGTGATCTTTATGTTTCTCCCACATCCATAGAAAGTTTCGGCATGGCCGTTCTGGAGGCGGCGGCGTACGGTCTGCCTGTGGTCACCACACAAGTCGGCTACGCCGCCCGACTCGTGGTGAACGGCCAAACCGGGTACACCGTGCCTCCCAACGACAAAAACGCCCTGGCCGAAGCCATGGACCGGATACTGAAGAACCCCGAGCAGCGCTCTGCCATGGGCAAACGCATGCGCGAACGAATCGAACAGATGGGATTGACGTTGTCCAACAGCGCATGGAAAATGGCCGAATTGTACAGGTATTTGGCCGGCGAGGCGTATTCGGGACCGCACAGCCAAGGAGACGGCCGCGGCTGAATTTTAAGGTTACTCAGAAGGATTTAACGGGAAAATACTGCAATGCGTTCAATCGGATCACGACTTCGTGTCAGACTCGCCAGGGAACTGAGCGGGCGCATCCTGGACTGCGGCAGCGGCGACGATATTTTCGGGTCATTTCTGCGACGGGAAGGCAACAAGGTCATCAGTCTCGACGTAGATGAGAAAACCCTGGAACAGACGCAGGGAACGTGCGTGGTCTCCAGTTGCGCCGAGATGCCTTTTACTGATGATTATTTCGACGCGATATGGGCATGCGCAATTATCGAGCATGTCCGACAGGAAACGCTGCCGGAAATGATTCGCGTAACCAGGCCGGGGGGGCGGCTGATTGCGGTAACGCCTAACAGGCATTCGCCTTTCGATTGCGTAAAGCGCCTTGTGGGAATGGCGACGTGGGACGAAAACGAGGGCCATGTGCGCCTTTACGGCTTCGAGGAGCTCAGTTTTTACGGACCTGTCCACGGCGAAACGTTCTTTGTGCCGTTCATGGGTCGGTTCTTCTGGAATTTTCCACACCTGGCCCACGTATGGATTATGGACCTGAAGATTACCCGCGAACTAAAACAAAAAGTGAAGAAGCGTTTTCCGAAAGTTTTCGACCCCGAACCGAAAGATTATGCCAGAATTGTCCCTTAGCCGCGGCAGTTGCGCCTGAACAGGACTGTCCGGAAAGGTTGAAATGTAAGCCGAACGGCGGCCAGGAAATGCTGAGATACTCGATATCCCGTTTGATAAGAAACCCGTTCACGTTCGTCAGGAACGCTGTTTACAAAACCCTTATAGGCCCGCTCAAGTATTCCCGCGGCGGGGATTACGACGCCCGCCGTTACTGGGGCGACAGGTTTGCAAAACACGGCACATCTCTCCGCGGGGCCGGAGACGAGGGGCTAAGCGAGAAGCACAACAGGGAAGAATATGAGGCGGCCGGACGGTTATTTATGGAACTGTGCAAGCAGGAAGGGATCGATTACGAAAACGCGCCGGTGCTGGAAATAGGTGTGGGGACGGGATTTTACACGGGTCTGCTTCGTCGGATGGGGGTTAGGAATTATCTTGGCGTGGATATTACGGATGTGCTTTTTGACAAACTCAGGCAACTATATCCGGATTTCACATTCACCTGCAAAGACGTCACATCCGACAAAATCGAAGGCGAGTACGGCCTCGTTGTCATGATGGACGTGGTCGAGCACATTGTCAATGAATCCAGATTGACCTCGACAATGGAAAATATCAGCGGCTGTCTGGCGGACGGGGGCGTCCTGGTTATGTCGGGAATCGCACAAAAGGCCAGGAAACACCTCTTCTACAACCGTTCATGGGCGCCCGGCGATATCACCGAAAGATTTCCGGGATATGAAATTAAAGGGCCTGTGCCCTTTCGGGGTAATAATGTTCTGATAATACGCAAAGGGCAGGATTCAGGACGGTAAAGCGAGCCCCAATTGAAGATTTCGCGGGCCAAAGAAGCGCCTGCGGCTGGCCCTCATGGGCGGAGGGAGTGAACTTGAAAATAACAAAACCGGGGTTCTCGTATACCTTTGTCAGGTAAGGCGCCGTGCGCATTTTCCCGACAAAATCGTAAGGGTAACCTCCGGCGTGATTGCCCTCCTTGTGCCTGTCGTACCTTCGCCTGAGGGGAACGGCTATGTAAGATACCCTGAAATAATCCAGCACGGCCACCCGCTGCCGGTCGGTCGCTTCGGTCATTAAATAGGCCGGATTGAGCAAACTCCACATGAAGGGCCGGCCGGTCTGCGTGGCGAGAATCCGCTCGGGATACATGATGCGCGCATCTTCGGGTGTGTTCCGGCGTATCCATTCGTAACCGGCCCTGTCCCATTTCGGGATTCGCCGCTTATGCCACACGTAGCCGCTTGCGGCGGCGGCCTGGAAAATTAATCCGGCCACGATGATGATTTTTAACCATGCGGGCAAACGCAATCCCCCCAGCACCCTGCCGCTCAGCAGAATCACGACGAGGACGATGGGAAACGTATATCGCATCTGCATGCATCCGGTCGGGACGAATATCCAGACGAACCCAGCTGCTGTTACGAGGAAACAAGCCCACAGCCATCGGGACCGCACGTCCCATGCGCGGAACAAAGCCAGAACCGCCCCCGCCAACAGACCTAACCCCGTCTGTTTTACGAGTGCCATTGGCTGCGTTATCGGCAACGGCTTCCACAGCGTGTAATCCGAGGGCTTTGACCTGAAGACGGAACTTACAAGTTCCGGCATATCGGAAATGTTCAAGACACGCTGCCCCATCATGTTACCGTAGGTGGCAAATCGCCAGAACATATCGTAGCCGAACACCGCCGCAACCGGCACGGCGACCATGGCCGCGGACATAAGCCGCCGCTTCCAGGTTCCTCCCGCCCACCAGGCGGCGAAAATAACCGCCCATGGTGCAAACGAGAGCATGTTCATTTTAGTGAAGTATGCCGCGCCCAGAACTATGCCGCACCAGAGAAAATTCTTTCGCCACAGCAGCAGCAGCGCCAGCGCCGAAACCGCCGTGGCCGGCACGTCCGTGTACATCAGGATGCTGTAGGCGCAAACCATGGGCATCGTCGCCACCAGCAGCCACGCCCAGCTGCCGGCGGAATTGCCCCAGATTATTCGCGCCAGAAAATACACGCACAACACCAGTAATAAATAAAAGCCGGCGTGATAAAACTGGGCCAGTGTCTGTGATTCCGTGCCGGTAACCGCCCAGAGAACCGCCAGGCCTGTATGCCACAGGGGAGTGCCCGAAAACGGCAGTGCCTTCTGGCGGACATGCGAAAAGAGGGTGTCATAGGGCACGCGCCGGCCGGCCTGAGCATACGCGCGGACGTGGCGTATATGAACGCACTCATCCCCCAGACTGATATCACTTAGCGAACCGAGTGCCGCGAGGGTGGCCGCCGCAATAATACTGACAACAATTACGGTAAAAGGACGCAATTCCAGCCGGCCGCGTGTTTGCTTCAGTGACGATATATCCTCTTGTGATAATTCGGCATCCGCCATGTGGATATATTAACCTCGGGCGGAAGAAAATTCAGCATAGTTTTAAACAGGTTCGCCTTCCGGCATGCGGAAAGTTGTACAAGGCCGCGGTCATATTAACGCCGGCATAATGAAAGTAATACGGTAACCATGGCCGGGGTGCCGTCGAAAACGGCAAAGACAGAGTTGCTTTTTATGGCGAAGCAAATAGACTGATTGTCGAAAGGTATAAGGTGCATCATCTTAAATCATGGAAAGACTGACCTTTTGAACATGTCTGAAATAACGGGCAACACAACAATTGACAAACCGACCATCTTCGTTACCTCTCTCGGACGGACAGGGACGCTCTTCTTCGCACGGCTGTTCGAACATATCCTGCACAGTTGTCAGGCCTTCCACGAGCCGGACGTGCTGAATTTGAATGATCCGTTGCCCCGCATCAAACACTTCGGGCTTATGCGCATGACAATCGGAAAATTCAGCCCGATGTCCTCGGTTCGCAGACTCTCGGTCATGCGGCAGGCGGGCCAAATCGGCGAATATCGCGCCGCCCGTTGTATCTTCGGCATGAGAAAAAACTTCGTGGATTCCGTTGGGGCCGACGTGTACGCCGAGTCGAACAACCAGTTGCTCGCGTTAGCGGATTTGCTGCCCCGGGTCTTCGCCAGTTGCCGGGTTGTTATTATCCTCAGAGACGGCCGGGACTGGATTACATCCATAAACCGACAGAGAGGGCGAAAGACCTTTCTCGATAAGATTATCCACCTCAAACGCGAAGGTTACGGTTATTTTCATTACATATATCATTGCTTTCTCGGCCGTATTTCACCCCTTCTCCTGCCGCAGGATAAATGGAAGAGCAGATGGAAGGATTTCGACGTGTTCCAAAAATTATGCTGGTACTGGCAGTTCCAGTATCGCTACGCGCTGGCGAGGTGCAAAGACCTCGACAACGTTAAAATAGTCAAGTACGAAGACGTATTTTTAAGCGATGAAAAATATCGGCGCCTGAAGGAAATTATTGATTTCATCACGCGTTTTCCTGATTATTCCGAATTCCCATATCGGTCGTTTGAGAATGCTTTGGACCGGCGCGTACACGCCTCGGACAAAACCGGGTTTCCCGGATGGCGCGACTGGAGCGATGAAAGAGTCGTGCAGTTCGAGGAAATCTGCGGGGATTTGATGGCGGAACTCGGATACGGCCGGGAACCACAATGGCGGGAAAGATGCAGAAAACTAAAGATTTAATTGAAATCGGCTGACCCGTCGTTTCAGGATGCGTATATGGCGAGTTGCTCCAACAGAGATAAATCCCGCAACGCACAAAACCCGGAACCGCCCCGACGCCGGAGGAACATAATCATACAGGCCGTAAAGTGGACGCTCCTGGCGGCGGTCCTTTTCTTTGTGGCCAGGGCGCTTATCCTTCGCCTGTCGCGGGTGTCGCTGGAACAGCTCTCCTTCTCCTACGTGTATGTGATTCCCGCTGCGGTGGGGCTGTTGCTGGTGGGAATAATGAACGTATTCAGGTACAGGATAATCTTAAGTTCGTTCTGCAAGCCGCCGGCGTGGAAAGGCATAATGGCGGTAACCTGGGCGCCGCCGCTGGCCAAGTATGTTCCGGGCAAGTTCGCCAGCGTGGCCGGGGCCACGTGGATGCTCAGAAAACTGCATATCCCGGGGGCAATGGCGCTGAGCACGGTTATGATTCTTCAGATTCTTTCCGTGATGGCCGCGTTGATTGTCGCCGCGCCGCTGACGCTCTGGGGACCTGTATATCAGCGGGTGCCCCTGGCGTGGCTGTGGTGCGTGCTGCTTGTAACCGCGGGGGTTGTTTCACTCCATCCGAAGATTTTCCGCGGCGTGGCCAATTTCTTTCTGCGAAGATTCAGGCGAAATGACCTGGCCTCCGCCCCCGGCTTTACCAGTTATGTCATTCCCGTGGCGATAACGTTTTTAAACAGACTTCTTATGGGCATGGTTTTGTGGATGCTGGCGTGTTCGGTTGCAAAAATTTCCCCCTCAGACATTCCGTTTCTGATATCCGCCTTTTCGCTGGCCGGGGTTGCCGGTTATATAGCCGTTTTCGCCCCGGCCGGCATCGGCGTGCGGGAAGGCGTCCTGCTGATTATCCTTCCATACCTGATGAGCGACGGCGTCGACGCCGAGGCGAATGCGGCCATAATCGTAGTCGCTTATCGCGCCTTGCAGATAATTGTGGAATTGTTTCTGGCGGTTATCGGGCTGTTGATGATATCCCGGCTTAAAAAGGGCGACGGAAATTACTGAGAAACCGCAGACAGAACGTGTGCCGTGGCGAATACCCGCGCCGGGGGCGGAGTATAAGGCCCCGCGCAGGCGGGGTCTGGTGATCGCGGCGGCGTGCCTGGCGCTGTTGTACCTGGCCGGGGTCACCGGCAAATGGTGGCCCACGCCCGACAGCGCGCTCTACCTGACGCTGGCGCAGTCACTGGCCGCAGGCGAGGGCTACACCTTCAACGGACACGTCAACAGCGAGGTGACGCCGGGACTGCCGGCGATGCTGGCGGGCATCCGGCTGCTGTTCGGGAAAAATTTCTGGGCGCCTAACGCGGCCATGATGCTGCTGGGGCTGGCGGGGCTGTGGCTTGTCTATCTGCTCCTGGGGCGCCTTGGCGACGGACGCACCGCACTGGCGGTAACGCTGGCCACCGGCTTCTGCTGCACCTACTACTTCCACGCGCACGTGATACTCACGGATATCCCCTTCGCCGCGTTTTTCTGGCTGGCGCTGTATGTCATATTCGCCCGCGACGGCCGCAGTTTGTGGCCGCCGGCGCTGGCGGGTCTGGTACTGGGCGCGGCTGTGTTTATACGCGCGCCGGGGATTATACTGGTCTTACTGCTGGCGGGCGCAATCCTGTTCGACCGCAGACCGGCCGGGACGTCGATAATCAGACGCCTCCGGCGAAGCGCCCTGGTTCTTACGCCGTCGATGCTGGTGTGCGGCGCGTGTTACGTGCTGGCCCGTGTATTCAGCGAAAGAACGCCGCTTTACGTTGACAGCGTCGCGCACCGGTCGCAAATAGGCGTTATGCGGATTTTCTCCAACATCGCGGCCGGATTCGTCAAACTGCCCCTGGCGTGCTCGCAGACTCTCACCAGCCACGATGAATTCATGCCGGTCGGTCTTGTGATACTCGCTCTGGCGGTGGTCGGCGGCGTGGCGGCGTGGAAACGCGGTCTGCGGTCGTTCCAGTTGATATTTGTTATGTACGTGCCGGTGTTGAGCGCGATAGGCGGCGAAACCGCCGTTCGCCCCCGCTATCTCATTCCGGTGATACCGTTGTTGCTGTTTTTTTGTATATCGGGCCTGCTCCGTGTAATCTGCACCGTCGCTTACATGAAACAACGGCGGCTCGGCCACACGGTTTTGCCGGCGGCCGTTTATGTTTTCGCTGCGGTCATTATTGCCTGCAACGCCCCCGCACTGGCGCGGCACGCTTTTTATTACACCGCCGCCAGTTACACAGACGACTATCACCGCGTCATAAAATCCGGCCGCTACAAGGACTGGTTCGCCGTAAGCGAAATAATCAATAACGCTCAGCGGCCGCATGAAGTCATCGTCGGCATCGACCGCGACAACCTCAGGGTTATACATTTTCTCACCGGCCGGCCCTGTGTGCCGACCTACGAGCAGAAAACACCCCGGCGGCAAAAAACCCGCGGCATCCTCGAGACGGTCCGGAATCATGATGAACTCACTCACGTGGTCGTCGACGTCCGCCACATATCGGAATCGAACCTGGAGTCGGTCATAACCCGCCTGACGACCGGCGGGAATTTCACCGTGGCGTACCGGGGGCGGCGACTGATAATGTTGGAGAAAAACTCAACGTGACACCGCGATATACTATGCAACCTGCGGTGGTATGCTGACGGTTATCGTCGTGCCCTGCCCCGGTTTGCTCTGGAGAGATATTTTTCCGCCGAGCCGTTCTGCTGCGTGCTTGACGATGGCCAGGCCCAGGCCGGTGCCGCGGACTCTCGTGTCGCCGGTGCGGGAGGTTTCCATCTGGAAAAACCGCTCGAATACCCTTTCGTTCATCTCCGGCGGTATGCCGCAGCCGGTGTCGCTGACCTGTATCTTCACCAGTTCGCCGTCGGTGTCCAGCCGGCCTTCGACATTTCCGCCGGCCGGGGTGAACTTGATGGCGTTGTCCAGAAGGTTCTGAAGAATCAGTTTTATCAGCGTCAGGTCGGACCTGAAGGCGTAATCCGGTTTCTTGGACTCGATTCGAAGTTCGATTTTCCTGCCAGCGGCTATTTCAGCGAAACGGTCCTTCGCCCAGTCCCTCAGACCTCCCAGCGTGATTTTTTCCGGGTGCAATTGCTGGCCGGAGGTTTCCACCACGTTGAGGTCCAGAAGGTCATTGGCCATGTCCTCAAGGCGCGAGACGTGCCTGTCGAGTATGGACACGACCCTGGAAGCCGACTCGGGCACTTCATCCTGCATCGAGGTAAGCGAATCCACCGCGGCCCGGATGGTCGCAAGCGGCGTTCTCAACTCGTGGGAGGCGTTGGCGACGAACTGGGATTTCATCTCGGCCATGCGTGACAGGTCGGTAACGTCCCGGAGTACGAGAATGCCGTAAACGCCGGTGTCTTCGGTCGATGTTATCCGTGCGGCGTGCAGGTCTATGATGACCGGCCCGGCCTCGGTCCGCATCTGCACCCTGTCGTTTACGATGTCGCGGTGGCGGAGTTTTTCCACAGTGTCTATTATCCTCGCCTGGCGCACCACGTTTTGCAGGTGCTTGCCCACGGGGTCCTCCTCAACGATATCAAGTATGCGGCGGGCGGAATCGTTGGCCAGGACCACCTTGCCTTCGCCGTCTATAGCAAGTATGCCCTCCTGCAGGTTCGCAACCACCGCCGCGAGATTTTTCCTCTGGGAGGCCACCGTCTGTATCTGCTGCGACAGCGACGTTCTCATCTGGTTGATGGCCTCGGATAACTGGTTCAGTTCGTCCGAACCGCGGATACTTAGGCGATGCTCCAGGTCGCCTCTTGCTATCCGCCTGGCGGCAAAGGTAATCAGCCGCAGCGGCCGATACCACAGCCAGCTTATCAGCAGCCCCAGGATAAGCGCCGCACCCACGGCCGTCATGGCCGATACCGCCAGCGCCTCGGGTATGAACTCGCGCGCGGCGTCGATTTGATACAGCGGCATCGCCAGGCGCGCCACGGCCACCGTCTCGCCCTCGTATTCGACGGGCAGGCCGAAATACCTGAACTGTATTTCCATGGTGTCGCTGGGGCGCACGTCCCGGCCATTGCGACCGTCCAGCGCTGCGCTTACTTCGGGGCGGTCCCTGTGGTTTTCCATGCCGTAGGGGTCGTTGTGGCTGTCGCCGAGGACCTGCCCGTCGTCGGCTATCACGGTCAGGCGCATGTCCCGGCCGCTCATCAATTGTTTGCACAGGGAATCAATCCGCTGACGTTTGAGTTGTTCCCCCGAATGCGCCCAGAAATCCTCGAAAAACTTTTTTACTATCTCTGTGGTTTGCTCCTGCCGGAGCTGCTGGCGGTTTCTGAATTCCCGGTTAATCCTCACGTACGCAAGGCCGAAACTCACCAGCATTATCACTGCAACCAGCAGCAGGTTGCCCAGAAATAGTTTTAAGAAGAAACTACGCCGTTTCATATTCTTCCGTAGCCAGTCTGTAGCCGACTCCGCGGACGGTCTGGATAAATTTACGCGCCTTTCCGAGTTTAGACCTTAGAGAGGCCAGGTGCACGTCAATTGTTCTGTCGGTCACGATCGCGTCGGGTCCGATGCCCTTGTCTATGAGCTGGGAGCGCGTAAGTATGCGTCCGTGAGCGGCCACGATGGCGGCCAGAATACGGAACTCCGTCAGGGTCAGCGTTATGTTTTTGTTGTTGACCGTAACCTGGTGCGTGTCGCGGTTAATGCTGATGGGTCCTGCCTGGAGCCGGGGGCTGCTGCTGCCCTGGCTGCCCTTGCGGCGCATGAGGGCCTCAATGCGGGCCATCAGCACCGACATACTGAACGGCTTGGTGACGTAATCGTCCGCTCCCAGCTGCAGACCGGCTACAACGTCCGCTTCTTCGGTTCGGGCGGTGAGCATCACCACCGGTATGTGACAGATTTGCGGGTCGCTGCGGACCTGCTTGAGGACCTCCGTTCCGCTCATGCCGGGCAGCATGATGTCGAGCACCACAAGGTCGGGGTGCCTGGCGCGTATCTCGTGCAGCCCCTCGTTGCCGTCATAGGCGGTGAATGTCTCGTAGTGTTCCTTCCGCAGGCGCGCGGCTACCAGGTCCGCCATGTCCGACTCGTCCTCGATAATCACTATTCGTTTTTTAGACATAGTATAGATTGTATCCCCCTCTTATACGAACTGACAACCGCGCCTTTAAGTCTTCACGAAAACTTAATATTACCTTAATCTTTACATTACGTTCTTATAGCAAAATTAATAATAGAGGTCTAATATATTATTAAGTGTCTGTAATATTTTAACTTATATCAACAGAGCAAAACGATTAACAAAATCTTAATATTAAGTTTATATAAACCTCATCTAAACATAATACTTTTTCGCCTGCGGCGCGGGGTTGGATTATGGTTGTTCCCCGTGTAAATTTTCGATGGTTTGTTTTAAAAAGAAGGAGAATGACTATGACCAAAAAACTGAACACTGTTGCCTGGGCTGTATCGAGTGCCGTGCTGCTGGCGTGTTTCGCCGGTGACGCAAACTCCGCCCCAAAAGAAAAACAAAAAGTCCAGATCGAGGGCTCCACGACGGTCGGGCCCATATCGCAGGCGTTCGTGCAGGCGTTCGAGCGCATGTACGACGACGTGGACATAACCGTTAAAATGACCGGCTCCGGCGACGGCATAGCGGCACTGATTGACGGCAAGTGCCAGATTGCAAACGCCAGCCGGTTCATCAAAGAAAGTGAAATGAAAAAGGCCGTCGAAAACGGCGTCATGCCCGTCGTCCACGTGGTCGGAATGGACGGAATCTGTGTTGTGGTCCATCCGTCCAACCCGGTCAAGAACCTCACCGACAAACAGATAAAGAAAATCTACAAGGGCGAAATCACCAACTGGAACGAACTTGGCGGCCCGGATTCTAAAATCGTCGCTATCACGCGCGATTCCTCTTCCGGGACGTTCGGCGTGTTCAGCAAACTGGTGATGGGCGGCGATAAGATGGTCTCGGGCGTCGAGACCGTGGCCGGTAACCGCCAGGCCCACGACCGCGTCGCCACAACCAAAGGCGCCATCGGATACGTCGGAATGGGCTTTCTGGACAAGAAGGTCAAGGCCGTCAAGGTCAACGATGTTATGCCCACCCGGCGCACCGTGGCCCAGGGCGGCTACCTTATCGCGCGGCCCCTGTTTATGTTTACCGACGGATATCCGCCCCTCGGCTCATACGTGCATAAATTCGTGACCTTTTACCTGACCGAGAGAGGTCAGGAAATCGTCGAGGCCGAAGGTTTCGTACCTATGACCGATTATTGATTCCACGGCTATAAAGGTGAGCAAACAGCAAACCCCAGATAAACGCGACAGAACCGAGCAGACATCGGCGGCCGGGTTCACCCGGTCGCTGATGTTAACTGCGGCCGAAGATATATGGGGTGTTGTCCTGAACGCCCTGGGACGGTTGTTTATTACAATCGTCGCGTCCGTGACGATACTGGCGGTGTTCCTGATAATCTTCTTCGTGGCGCAGAAGGCCTGGCCGTTCCTTGCCTCCGGCCACGTGTTCGAGGCCGTCAGTTCCTCCCAGTGGCATCCAACAAACCAGGAAAACCCGGATTTCGGTTTCCTGGCGATGTTTTACGGCTCGGGCATCGTTACGCTGGTTTCGATGCTCATAGCGGTGCCGCTGGGCGTAGCGGCGGCCGTGTACCTCAGCGACATCGCCCCCTTTTCCATCCGGCAGATGGCCAAGCCGGTGGTGGAACTCCTGGCGGCCATCCCCTCGGTGGCCTACGGCTTTTTCGCCGTGGTGGTCCTGGCGCCGTGGCTCCAGAACTCGCTGGGCCTGACCACCGGCACAAACGCCCTGAACGCCTCGCTGATACTGGCGGTTATGGCGGTCCCGACCATCATCAGTATATCAGAGGATGCCCTTTCATCGGTCGGCCGGGACATCCGCGAAGGCGCCTACGCCCTGGGCGCCACCCGCGCGGAGGTCATGATTAAGGTAATTATCCCCGCCGCCCACAGCGGGATATTCGCGGCCGTCATCCTGGGCATTATGCGGGCCGTGGGAGAAACCATGGCCGTGTGGATGGCATCCGGCATGGCCGCCAAAATAGCCCACCCATGGTGGGACATTACCCAGTCGGTCCGCACGATGACCGCCACCATCGCCCAGGAAATGAGAGAAGCACCCCAGGACGGCGTGCATCGCCAGGCGCTGTTTTCGCTGGGCGTGATGCTGGTGCTTATAACCTTCTGCCTGAACCTGGCCGGCGAATATTTCCTCAGAAAAGCAAAGAAAGCCAAACAGGGTTGACGCACAGATGAGACGCATACTGGACAAAATCTTCAGTTTATCCGCCTTTTGCTCGATTCTGCTGATGCTGGCTGCGCTGGTGGTTATCCTCGGGCCGATGATTTACCGCGGCTCGGAGGCGGTGTTTTTCGACGCAACCGTCGAGTGGCGGAAGATGCAGTTTTATGAAGACTACTGGAAGCGCGGCGACGCCGAGCAAATCAAGGCCGAGCAAAGCCGCACAAACGAGGCCCGCCGTTCAATTTACGAAATAATGGACCGCTTCGCCACCGGCATCGACGTTGAGCCGAACGTGGAAAGGGTCAAAAACGTCTATCGTCAGCTGAAAGACCAACTGAGAAACCGCCAGGAACAGGGCAAAATCTCCGAGGATAAGCGCTTCGAAATCAGGGAGCACGCCTGGGTTCTGCGAAAGGCCCTCACCGCCGCGTATTACGCCACCGACAATCAAAAGGCGATGGAACACCTCGAAAAGGTCCTGAACTATCCCGAAAAGGACATCTTCGAAGGCACCGAGGGCCGGCGGTTCTTCGAACTGGCGCGGCAGTACAGGCCCGTGGCTGCGAACTTCAACTTCGATAAGCGCGACCAGTACGCCAAGCCGTTCGAGGAGGTCCGTGAACTGATTTACGAACTGCTCGGCCCGGCGCCCGGCGGCAAGCCCAGGTCCATGCTTATCAAGTCCCGTTACGGCGCCACGCGGTGGGACCGTGCGCAGGAAATCCTGGACGACATACTCTACACCACCGACTGGGTCATACCCGAAGGCGGCGATGAAACCTCACGCCGCGTGATGGAGCGCGTGCCGCGCGCAAAGCAGTTCGCCGGCACGGTGATGGAAAAAGTTTTCTCCATCCTGAAAAACGACCTCGACGAAATGCTGAACCCGCGGTTCACCTTCTACTGGCAGTATTTCATCGACGACAGCGTGCCCAGCCACCTTTACGGCGGCGTCTGGCCGGACATCTTCGGCACGCTGCTGATAACCACGCTGTCGCTGCTGCTGGCGTTCCCGGTGGGCATAATCGCGGCCGCGTACCTGGTCGAATGCGCCGGCGACAATATCTTCGTGCGGGTCATCCGCACGTGCATAAACACGCTGGCCGGCGTGCCGAGCATCGTGTTCGGCCTGTTCGGAATGGCGTTTTTCCTGGGATACCTGCCGGAATTCGAGTGGCTGGGACTTAGCAAGGAATCGAACGTTCTGGCCGGAGCTATGACGATGTCGCTGCTGATACTGCCCATCATAATCCGCGCCTCGGAAGAGGCCATCCGCACCGTCCCGCGGCCTTACAGGGAGGCCTCCCTTGCGCTTGGCGCCAGCAAGTTCCGCACGTTCATGACGGTCACGCTGCCGGCCTCGCTGCCGGGCGTGCTGACCGGGGCGATACTGAGCATGTCACGCGCGGCCGGCGAGACGGCGCCCCTGCTGGGCGTGGCGGCTGTCTTCGTCAAGAGGGGGATGGTGACCTCGATTACGGAAGGCCCTACGCGCGTTCTGTCATACAGCAGTTACGCCATACTGGGCAACCCCGACGCCCAGAACGCCCCGCACAAGCAGTACGGCCTGGTCATGACGCTTATTTTAATAGTTATGATTCTAAACATTGCCGCTATAATATTGCGCTGGCGGGCGTCGAGGAAACTGAGAGGACAATAACCTATAACGGATTTAAATATGAACCAGATACAGGCGACAACCGAAAAACAGCAGCAGGCCGAGACTCAACCCTACGTGTCTCAGACCCAAAACGCCGACGTTCAGGCGTTACAGCCGGAGTCCGCCGCCGAGCAGAAGACGGCCGTGATTACCTCGAAGGGCTTCTCCCTGTTCTACGGCCAGAAGGCCGGCGTCGAAGACATCACCATGGATGTCTACCCGCGCGGCGTCACCGCCATCATCGGTCCCAGCGGCTGCGGAAAGAGCACCTTCCTGCGGAGCATCAACCGCATGAACGATCTCATCCCCGGCGCCCGCGCAGAAGGCCTGCTGGAGGTGGCCGGCGTGAACGTCTATGACAAGCGGATTAACCTGGTGAATCTCCGCCAGGAAGTCGGCATGGTGTTCCAGAACCCCAACCCGTTCCCCAAGAGCATCTACGACAACATCGCTTTCGGGCCGCGACTTCAGAGCGTCCGCAGGCGGGCGCAACTGGACGAACTGGTCGAGCAGACGCTCAAACACGCAGCGCTGTGGAAGGAAGTCAAAGATGATTTGGGCAAGTCGGCCCTGGCGCTGTCCGGCGGGCAGCAGCAGCGGCTGTGTATCGCAAGGGCACTGGCGACCGGCCCCAGGGTTCTGCTGATGGATGAGCCGTGCTCGGCCCTGGACCCCATCGCCACCGGTCGCATCGAGGAACTCATCGCCCAGTTGAAAAACGAGTACACTATCGTCATCGTAACGCACAACATGCAGCAGGCCGCCCGCGTCAGCGATATGACGGCTTTTTTCTGCATGGGCAAACTGATAGAATACGGCCGGACAAACGAAATTTTCACCAATCCCACGCAAAAACAGACCGAAGACTACGTAACCGGACGCTTCGGCTAAGATACAATTAAGCAAAGGCAAGGCCACAGGAATGTCAGAACTACAACGCCGACTCGAAATCTGCCAGTTGCGGCTGGACCATATGGGAATGCGCGTGGAGGAGGCCGTCACCGACGTCCTTCGCGCCGTCGAGCAGAAGGACGAAGACACCGCCCGCTCCATCCGCGAAAAGGACGCCGTCATCGACCGCGAGGAGGTCGAGATAGAGCAGGAATGCATCCGCATGCTGGCGCTGTACCAGCCGGCCGCAATCGACCTCCGCGCCATCTGCACAATAATCAAGGCCAACAACGACCTGGAGCGCATCGCCGACCTGGCCTGCAGCATAGCCAAGCAGACAGGCCGTGTAGTGGCCGATGGCATCGACCTCGAATCGAACGAGACGTTCCAGCGCCTGCGCTCGCTGACGGTGGAGATGCTCGGTGTCACCATGCGGATGCTCAACGCATCCGACGCCGACACCGCCCGGCGGGTTATCGAAGACGACCAGGACGTTGACCGGGCGCACAAGGAGTTCGTCCGAACCATTTTAGACGCCGAGGGCAGCCGCGCCGAGGGCGTGGAGAGGGCATACGCCATGCTGAACATCGCACGCGCGCTGGAGCGAATCGGCGACCTGTGCACCAACATCGCCGAGGACATAATCTTCCTCCGCACCGGCGACGTCGTCCGCCACGCCTACGCCTTCGACAAGGAATACCCCGGCTAAGCAACTTGAGTGCGAACGCGCCGGCCATATAATAAAAGCGTAGAATCCTTCTATCGGGCAACTCTTTATAAGGATAAACTCATGTTAAAGACAAACAGTTTCATGAGAGCGGCCGCGCGCGCGGTTTTGGCAATGACGTTATTCGCAACCGCCGCGGCGGGCAAGCCCGACATTGTCGGCCACGACGCACTCAAATCGCCCCGGATACACCACCCCATAGTAACCGGCTGCCAGGTCGGCCATCCGTTCATCTGGCGCGTGCCCACCACGGGCGAGCGGCCGATGGATTTCCGCGCCGAAAACCTTCCCGAGGGGCTTAAAATCAACGGCGGCGGCATTATCACCGGCCAAATAGACAAGCCCGGAGTCTATACCGTCACGGTCGCGGCCGAAAACGAGCACGGCCGCCACAGCCGCCGTGTTCTGCTGGTGTGCGGGCGGCACATGCTGGCCCTTACCCCGCCGATGGGATGGAATTCGTGGAACGTCTGGGCCAGGTCCGTCACGGCGGAAAAAGTGAAGGCGGCGGCAAAGGCCATGGTCGAGACCGGCCTGGCCGATTATGGCTGGCGGTATGTAAACATCGACGACTGCTGGATGCGAAAGCCCGGCCATGACGACCCCAAAAGGGCGGGCCGGCCGCGCGACAAAAAGGGCATGATTCTGGCCAACGATTACTTTCCGGACATGCCCGCACTCACCGAATACATCCACGGCTTTGGCCTCAAGGCCGGCCTCTACACCTCGCCCGGGCCGACCACCTGCCAGGGATACGAGGCCGCCCACCTGCACGAATACCGCGATGCTCAGAGATTCGCCGAATGGGGGTTCGATTATCTCAAATATGACTGGTGCGGCTACAGGCACATCGTGGAAGTTGAAAATACCGAGGACCTGATGCGCCCGTATCGCATTATGCGCCACGCCCTGGATCATATCGACCGCGACATTGTCTACAGCATCTGCGAGTACGGCATGGGTGAGCCGTGGAAGTGGTCAAACCATCCTTCCATACGCGGCAATTCCTGGCGGACCACGGGCGATATCAGGGATTCATGGCGGAGCATGAAGGACATCGGCTTCCGCCACAGCAGGTATGCCGAATATGCCGGGCCGGGACACTGGAACGACGCCGACATGCTCGTGATCGGCAAGGTCGGCTGGGGTCCCAACCTGCACCAGACGAAACTGACGCACCACGAACAAATCACGCATATTTCGCTGTGGTGCATGATCGGCTCGCCTTTGCTTCTGGGCAACGACCTGACGCGCATGGAGCCGTTCACCCTGAAACTGCTGACCAACCCCGAAGTGCTGGCCGTCAGCCAGGATCCGCTCGGCCGGGTCGCTACGCGGGTTCGCAGGGAAGGGCAGGCCGAGATATGGTCGCGGCCGCTGTGGGACGGCTGCCATGCGGTGGGCCTGTTCAACCGCGGAGAGAAGCCCCTGAAAATCCGCGTTAACTGGGATGACCTGCGGCCGAAGCCGGCCGACGATAAGCCGGACGTGCGGGACCTGTGGCGCCGCCGGCGTCTGGGTTCGTTCGAAGGCGGCTACGAGACCACCGTGATGCCGCACGGCGCCGCCCTGCTGAAGGTCGGCTCGCCCAAGCAGGAAGATGCCGCCATAAAGCAACTCGTCCGCCTCTACGAAAAACTCATCGAACAACGCCGGCGGTGAAGGTCAACATTGTATTCACGACGGTGAATCGCCGACGAGCGGCCTGGTTTTGTCCACACTGAAATAGACCACGTATTTATTGCTTTTCGATTCGTCGTAATCCGTGGTCCGCCGACGCATGGATTTTATCAGTTCCTTGTCCGTATCCTCTTTTATTTTAGTCAGATACAGCCGCGTTCCCTTGTAACCCGGCCCGTCTTCTATAAACAGATAGGCGGCCCGCGGGTTCGCCGACAGGTTTGCGTAACTCAAACGCTCGTTCATGATAAACGCCACGGTCCGCTCATCCTCGACGTGCGGCCGGGCGTAAATAGCGGCATCAACATTTCCCTCGGCGTCGGCCGTGGCCAAAACGCCGGCGCCCTTTGTGTTTTCGAAATAATCGTGCAGATTCATAATCCGCTCCTTTCTGTCTGCAAAGAATTCAACGCATTTACACACCGGGATTTTTAAAATTAGAATCCCGCTTCAATCGTCTCCCCGTCGCCGGCGACGAGGAACACTTCATCCATAATATATCAGCATTATACGCGGCAAAAATACGGAATGCGCGCCCGGGACGGCGGAGCGGACGTGCTGGACTTCTGTATATCCCAGGGCAAGCGGTGTGCGGAACTCCTGAAGGACTTGCGCAGTCGCGGCCTGGAAAGGGTGGAGATGTTCGTCAGAGCTGTGTCCGCTGCTGAGCGGGCCGTGTTCGGCCAGCTCGCCAGATGGCACAAAAAAACTTACACATAATATTCGACACTATCCTTCTGGCCCCCAACTCTGGCTAACAATGTTATTTTTTGTTATTTTCGATAACTTGTGGTCGCCACGGTTGTTTAACAATAACACGGCAGAAAACTATATTCACAGTACCGCGTTGTTATAGTGACATCGAAGTCCGACGGTTTCGATATGCCGGTATCGGCCGATGGCTGCCGTTGAAACCGCGATTTACTTCAAAACAGCAAAGACGGGCGGCCCGGGACGCAGGGGTGTCCCAGAGGCCGTGGCGGTGAAGTCTGAGTTGTAAAGTCAATATCAGAAAGGTCTTAACATGGCTACACGACAAGGCATTACCCGAGACGTTCCGCCGAAAAAGTCCGTTTTTATCGAGGCGCCGTTAACGATGAAAACCGCCGCCGTGGTTGTGGCCCTGCTTGCGGCCGCAGCCGGGCCGCTCCCGGCCGCGCGGTCCGAAAAAGCGGGAAAGCCCGACTTTACACAGGGCGATTCGATACCCGAAGGCGCCGACCATGACTGGACGCTCGGCGCCACCGGCGCGCGCGGCTGGATATACAGCCACAGGATGTCCACCCGCGATGCGCGGCAGATTTACATTACGAAGGTGCATGAAAAATCTCCTGCTGACGGCGTTCTCAAGGTCGGCGACGTCATCCTGGGCGTCGGCGGCGAACGATTTTCTTCCGACCCGCGCACGGAGTTCGGCAAGGCGCTGACCCGGGCCGAATCGGAAGCCGGCGGCGGCAAGTTGCCGCTTATCCGCTGGCGCGACGGCCGGACCGAGACGGTCGTCCTGAAGCTTCCCGTCCTGGGCAGCTACAGCCCGACCGCCCCTTACGACTGCCCAAAGTCGCGGCGCATCCTCGAACAGGGCTGCGAGGCCCTGGCCGAACGCATGGCGGAACCGTCATACAGGGCGAACCCCATTGTGCGATCCCTGAACGCCATGGCCCTGCTGGCCGGCGGCAATCCTAAGCACCTGCCCATCGTCAAAAAGGAAGCCCAATGGGCGTCAAAGTTCAAGCCCGGAGGGTATAAGACCTGGTGGTACGGCTACACGACAATGTTCCTGGCCGAGTATGTCTTGGTCACGGGCGATGAGTCGGTCCTGCCGGGGCTGCGGCGGCTGGCGATGGAGGCCGCCAACGGCCAGAGCATCGTCGGTTCCTGGGGCCACGGGTTCGCCCTGCCGGACGGCCGCCTCGGCGGCTACGGGATGATGAACTCGCCAGGTGTGCCGCTGACCATCTCGCTGGTAATGGCACGCGCGGCGGGTGTTAAGGACCATGCCGTACAGCGCGCCGTCGAGCGCAGCGCCAATCTACTGCGATTCTATATCGGCAAGGGCAGCGTCCCCTACGGCGACCACCGCCCGTGGACGCAGACGCACGCGGACAACGGCAAAAACGGCATGGCCGCCGTGCTGTTCGACCTCATGCGGGAGCAGCGGGGCGCGGAGTTTTTCTCGCGGATGAGCACCGCCGCTTACGGCTCCGAGCGCGACACCGGCCACACCGGAAACTTTTTCAATATCCTTTGGGCCATTCCGAGCATATCGCGTTCCGGACCGCACGCCACCGGCGCCTGGATGGAAGAATTCGGCGCTTGGTATTTCGACCTCGCCCGGCGGTGGGACGGCACCTATATCCACCAGGGACCACCCCAAAATCGACATGACAAGTACCACAACTGGGACTGCACGGGGGCTTATCTTCTGGCCTATGCGATGCCGCTCAAAAATATCCGGCTGACCGGCAAACGCCCCTCGGCCGCCCCGCAACTCGATGCCGCCGCCGCGCAAGAACTCATAGCCGACGGCCGCGGCTGGAACACCGTCGACCGCAGCAGCGCCTACGACAAGTTCACCGAGGCCCGGCTCCTGCAGCGCCTGGGCAGCTGGTCGCCCATCGTGCGCGGGCGCGCCGCAAAAGCGCTGGGCCGTCGCGACGATGCGCCGTTGCCCGCCCTGCTGAAGATGCTCGAGTCGCCCGACGTTGAAACCCGCATCGGCGCCTGCCAGGCGCTGGCTGAGCTTAAGCACAAGGCCGCCCCGGCCGTGGATGCGCTGCGCAAGCAGCTGGACCACGAAAACCTCTGGCTGCGCATCAAGGCCGCCGAAGCCCTGGCCGTCATCGGCGAGCCCGCAATGGTCGCCGTTCCGCAACTGCTCGAGATGCTTGCCCGCGGCCCCACCGAGCAGGACCCGCGCAACATGCAGCAACGCTACCTGTGTTTCGCGGTCTTCGGCGACATGCTGAAAAATTCGCTCGAAGGCGTCGACCGCGACCGGCTGCGCAAGGCGGTGCGTGCCGGCCTGCGGAACCAGGACGGGCGGGCGCGGGGCGCCATCGGCAACGTCTATCAGCAGCTCAGCTACGAGGAGATTAAGCCGCTGCTGACCGCCATACACGAGGCGGTCGTCGAACGCGCACCCAGTGGAATCATGTTCGCCGACGGTATCCGCCTGGCAGGCCTGGAACTGCTGGCCAGGCACCGCATCCGTGAAGGCATACCCCTGTGCATCGATATCATGGATATTAATCGCTGGGGCAAGCGCTATCGCATCAGGCGCTGCCTGAAGATTCTCCAGCGATACGGCGGCGCCGCCAGGAGCATGATACCCAAACTCAAAGACCTCGAAAAACGCCTGAAGAACCACCGCGAGGCGAAAGGGCTCAAGTCGCATATAGAGCTTGTAAACGAAACCATCGACAAGATTAAAGCCGATAAGAACCCGCCCGAATTACGAAGCATTAACGACTGACCCGGCGGCAGTGCGGCCAAATGACGAATGTCGAATGTCGAATCAATGACGAATGCATAAATTACGAAACAAATACGAAATCCTAAATTCGAATCCTTCTTCGCCCCGTGGGCTACGAAGGACCGCCCGCCTGCGGCGGGTAAAACTAACTGATGAACCAGGAGTAGGGCGTGTCCCGATTCATCGTCATCGGGACTGCACGCCGGGATAATAACGCCGCATATAGGGGATGCCGAAAAACTATCCCCCGCTTGACAGCGGGGGCTTACTAAAAATGCGGCCGTGTCTAACAAATTTGCGCGCGCAGCGGCGCGGGGAAATTCGGGATTGGCGGGGAAAAAATAATATTTTTTATATCTTCTCCCGGCCGTGGGTTACGAATTGCGGATACGCCCTCCGGGCGCGGTTTGCGCGCGCAAAGGTGTTGTTTCGTCCAAGTATGGAGGGGAAAGTAAAAACTTAAAACTAAAAGCTGAAAACTTAAATGCGGCCAGTGGCCCTGGTGAAGAAATGACCAATCCCGGCGCGCCGGGATTTACAATGTCCAATGCCCTTATAAAAAACGCTGCCACGGCAAGCCCCGCATGTGAATGCGGGGATAATAACGCCGTATATAGCGGGATGCCGAAAAACTATCCCCCGCTTGACAGCGGGGGCTTACAAACGCGGCCGGATGGGAGAATATGAA
>CAYYMD010000037.1:0-29264 GCA_964472875.1 uncultured Planctomycetaceae bacterium | reverse complement strand
TTAGCGCCCGCGGCAATATGGGCGTGCGACGTGCCCGTTTACGAGTATGCGCTCCAGCGCTGGCCGGCCGACCCCTACCCTGTACTAATATTCAACCGTGGGCCGCTTGAAGGACAGGCCAAAAAAACCGCCAAATACCTCGAAAAACTCTCCGAGAATTATTTTGCCAACATACAGTTCCTCGCAGCCGACCTCGACGGTGACATGGACGATGGCATGAAGAAAATCTGGGACGCCAACTCCTCAGAAACGCTTCCCCACATGGTGGTCCTGCACCCGCGCAGATCGTACGGGCCAGAGACGCTGTGGACGGGTCCGCCCACCGTCGCGAATGTTAAGAAACTCACCAACTCGCCGGCGAGGGAGAAAATCGCCGAAAAAATACTCGACGAGGACGAAGTCGCGGTGTGGGTTATGCTGGAAAGCGGCGATAAACAAGCCGACGATAAAGCATACAAGTTGCTGAAAAAACACGTCAACGAGGCCACCAAAATATTCAACGAAGAAATGACAGCTTACGCCCCGCCGCCGCAGACGCAGCCGGCCACACAGGCCGACCCCCCTGCGCCGGCGAAAATTGACTTTTCCATAATGCGAATCTCCCGCGCGGACAAAAGCGAACAGATATTCATCAAGACGCTGCTGACAACCGAGCCGGACCTGAACACAAAAGAACTGCGCTCCGTCCCGATGATTTTTCCGGTGTTCGGCCGCGGAAGGTCGCTGTTTGCCATGAGGGGCGAAACGCTCAACAAAGACTCCATATTTCAGATTTGTGCACTTCTGGCCGGCCCGTGCGCGTGTCCGGTAAAGTACCAGAACCCCGGCGTTGACATGCTCTTCACCGCCAACTGGGAACGCTGGATGGAAGATTACGAGATGTTCGACACGCTCGGCGGCGCTCCGATAAGCTCCGCTGCCAGCGGCAACGGCGAAACCGCAACCGCCCCGGCGGAGTACGGCGAATCCACGGATGAAGAATCTCCCGCCACGCCGGAAACGGACGCGGCAGTCGCCGACGTTCAGCCAGCCAGGGATACTAACCTGATTCTGATAACTTCACTCATTGCCGCCGGCGTCATACTGGCGGTTGTGGCGGCCGGGGGATACATGATAAAATCCACCAGACGAAACAGAAGTAGCTGACATGAAACTCATACACCTGCTGTTAAGGGAAATATCTCACCGGAAACTGACGTTTATCGCGGGCGTGCTGGCCGTGGCGATAGCGGCCGGATGCGGCGCAGGCGCTATTCTGCTGCTGGAGGGGTTCGACCGTGAGACGGAGAACATACTCGAGAAGAAGCAACAGGTCAGCCGCAGGAAATGGGCCGAGTTCAAGGATGAAATGCGAAAGGACATGCTCGACCTCGGCTTTAACCTGATGATTCTGCCGGAGGATTACAACGTCTCCAACCCCACACCCGAAGAAGACATGCCCGAAGAATACGCCAAGAAACTGGCCTCGGCTGGATTCGTCGAAATCAATCACATTCTGCCGTTCCTACAGCAGAAATACTTCTGGGATGAGCACAAGCGGTGGATAACGCTGGTGGGCACCACCGGCGAGGTTTACATCAAGAACCCCCAGTGGCAGACTCCCATGCTGCAGAAGGTCAACCAGGGACGGGCCGTCCTCGGATACGCCATCGCCGAAGGGCTGGATTTGTCCGTAGGCGATAAGATCACACTCGGCGGCAGGGAGTTCGAAATCACCCGCTGCCTGGACCGTCGCGGACCGCACGAGGACGAGAACATCTTCATCCCCATGCGGAGCGCGCAGGAGATACTCGATAAGGACGGCCGCATAACCGGCATGCTCGCGGTCAACTGCATGTGTATATTCACCAAGGGCGAGGAGGACATCCGGCACTTCACGGAAGTGCTTATGGGCGTCCGCGAGAAGATCAAGGATTTCCTGCCGGGGACAAAGGTTCTGGAGCACAACACCAAACTACTGGCCCGTGCGCGGGTCCGCTCCAAGGCCGCCCGCCAGGCCGACGTCGATTTGGCGCAGATGAAGCGCCTCCGCGCCGACCTTCGCTCCAAGCGCGCCACCTACAGCGCTGTGCTGATACCGCTGGTGATACTGGTGGCGGCGTTCGGACTGGGTATGATGATGTGGGAGAACGTCAGCCGCCGCAGAATGGAAATCGGCATACTGCGCGCGCTGGGTGTTGGCGGCGGGAAGATACAAACGCTGTTTCTGGGCAAGGCGGCTATTATCGGCCTTGTCGGCGCTATCATCGGATATGCCGCCGCCCGCGTAGGGCTTACGATGCACTCCGGGCTCATCGGGTGGAGCATGAGGGGTTTCGATTCGATGCTGTTGGGTATATGCGTGTTCGGCGCGGCCGCGCTTGCGGTGGCGGCCAGTTGGATTCCGGCCCAGTTGGCAGCGGCTACCGACCCGGCGCTGGTTTTGCTGGAGGAAGGCGCATAATGATATTTGCGAAGGATTTACGCAAGACATACGGCCGGGGCGACAAACAGGTCCGCGCCATCAACGGCGTTTCGCTGACGGTGGAAGCGGGCGAGTTCGCTGTCGTCCGCGGGCCCAGCGGATGCGGCAAAACAACGCTGATGCTGGCTCTGGGCGGGCTGCTTGCCCCGGATGACGGAACCGTCCAACTGGACGGCCACGACCCCTACAACATGCCCGCCGGGCAGCGCGACGCCTTCCGCGCCGCCAATGTCGGTTTTGTCTTCCAGCAGTTCTACCTCGTGCCGTACCTGAACGCCCGCGACAACGTGCTTGCCCCGCTGGTGGCAGGGCGGGTGGAAGATTCCCACGGCCGCGGCGAGGAACTAATTCGCCGGTTCAACCTCGAAGACCGCCGGAACCACTACCCCGCCGAACTGTCGACCGGCGAAAAGCAGCGTGTCGCCATGGCCAGAGCCATGCTTAAGAATCCAAAATTCATGCTGGCCGATGAGCCGACCGGCAACCTCGACGAAGAAAACGCCCGCATAGTCGTCGACGCCCTGAAGGATTATGCCCGCGCCGGCGCGGCGGTGGTCATGGTAACGCACGACCCGCGATGGGAAGGCGACGGCGACAGTCTCATACGCCTGGAGTACGGCCGTATCGCGTCCACCGACAGAAATGCGGCAAGTTAACCCGGACACTAATGGAGCAACAGAAATGAAAAAATTATCAACAATTATTTTCGCTTCGATACTGTTAGTGGGACTGGCCACCGGCTGCAAACGGGAGCAAAAACCGGCCGAAGACGAAAAGGCCGAACTGGTCCTTCTGACCGGCAGTTCGTTCGTCGAACCGGCCAAGAAGCTCTGCGAAGAATTTACCGAAAAGACCGGCATAGAAATCGTCACCACCCAGGGCGAGAGCGAAGACCTCCTGCCACACGTGAAGGCGGGGAAAAAAGGCGACATCTTTGTAACGCATGATCCATATCTGGATTACGTCAAAGACGCCGACGCCCTGGCCAATTCCGTCCATGTCGGCTACGTGGCGCCGGTGGTGGCCGTCCAGCCGGGCAACCCCGAGAACATCAAGAGCATCGAGGACCTGACCAAACCCGGCATAAAGGTGGCCCTGAGCAACCCGGAATATTCAACCTGCGGGCGGCTGGTGTTCGACCTGCTCGAGAAGAAGGGCATTAAGAACAATATGATGGAAAACGTCGGCAACCGCCTGACCAAGGGTCATCACCGCCTCGGCACACTGCTGAAGACGAAAACGGTGGACGCCGTGATAATGTGGAACGGCGTGGCTCACACCTTCGCCGACTCGCTGGAAATCGTGCCTACTCCATACGAATATGACGAGGAAATCCGCGTGCACGTGATGACGCTGTCGTACTCGAAGCATCTCGAGGCGATTAAGAAATTCCATAAATTCGCCTCCGGGCGCGGGCCGGAAATCTTCGAAGAGTACGGTTACGTCAAATAAGGAAACTCGAAAATTATGCATAGATTTACCGCGATATTGGCGATCGTCTCGGCCGTTGTTGGTCTTTACGGCTGCAATGACAAAAGCGACGGCGGCGGCAAGAGTGATGAACTGCTTCTGCACTGTGGTGCCGGTCTTCGCCCGCCTGTGGCCGAGTGCGCCAAGGCCTTCCAGCACGAACATGGCGTGGAAATAATCACCAACTACGCCGGTTCGGAAGTCCTCCTGGCGCGGCTGAAGGCCAGCCGTCGCGGCGACCTTTATCTGCCCGGCGACAGGCACTACGTGGACCAGGCCGAGCAGGCCGGATTGGTCCTCTCCCGGCGGGAGGTATGCTATTTCGTTCCGACTATCTTTGTAGGCAAGGGCAATCCCAAAGACATCTCGCGTCTGGAGGATCTGGCCGACAAGGATATCAAACTTGGCCTGGGCAACGCCGAGGCGTGCGCCATCGGCAGAAAATCGCGCAAGATATTTAAGAAAAACGATATTCCGTGGAGCAGGGTGCAACAGAATCTCTCGTTCCAGTCCATGACGGTCAACGAACTGGGCATGCAGATACAGGCCGAAGCCCTCGATGCGGTTATCGTCTGGGACGCCGTGGCCGACTATTATGCCGAACATGGCCGGAAGGTCGCCATCCCGCCTGCGAAAAACATTATCTCCACCGTGGACGTGGGCGTGCTGAAGTTCACCGAAAACCGCGATATCGCCGAGAAGTTCGCGGTTTTCGTCGCGTCGCCCCGCGGCAAGGAAATCTTCAAAAAGCACAATTACACGGTCGAACCGCCGTAGTAAAAAATTGCTTCCGGCGCGTAAATCTATTTCACTGGTTAAAGATATATGGAGACAAAGATGAACTATTCAAAATCTATAGCGATTAATGTGCTGATAATAACATCTCTTTTATCGGGTGTTTTACCCGCCGGAGAAGCCGAAACGCGCGATGCGAAGGATATACTCTCGGCCGCCGGCGTAAAAGGCGGGCTGGTGGTTCACATTGGTTGCAATGACGGCGAACTGACGGCCGCTCTGCGCGCCGGCGAGAGTTACCTCGTCCGCGGCTTGGATACGGACACCAAAGATGTCGAAAAGGCGCGGGCTTACATCTGCTCCAAAAACCTGTACGGACCGGTCTCCGTGGAGCGGTTCGATGGAAAGCACCTGCCCTATACTGACAACCTGGTGAATCTGGTAGTGGCCGAAGACTTGGGCGACGTGCCGATGAGTGAGGTAATGCGCGTCCTGGCGCCGGACGGTGTAGCGTGGATTAACGGCGAGCAGCATGACAAGCCCCGGCCTGATGCGATGGATGAATGGACGCACTATCTGCACGCACCCGATAACAACGCGGTAAGCAGGGACACAGAGATAAGTTCGCCTCTCGTGCATCTTCAGTGGCAGGCCGGGCCGACATGGTCGAGACATCACGATCACACCTCCAGCATCCCGGCGGTGGTCTCCGCCGGCGGAAGGGTTTTCTGCATTGTGGATGAAGGACCGCTGGCCTCCATACTCTGGCCTTCCGACTGGCGACTGACCGCGCGCGACGCCTTCAACGGCAAAGTTCTGTGGAAGAAGCAGATTGCACGTTGGACCGAACGGCTCTGGCGGCTCAAGAGCGGACCGTCAAATACGCCCCGCCGGGTGGTCGCAACGGATAACCGGGTTTATGTAACCCTTGACATAACAGGGCCTGTCAATAAGTTGGACGCCGCTACCGGTAAAGAACTGAAAGTATATGAGGGCACGGAGAATACCGAAGAAATACTCCTCAAGGATGGTGTCCTTTACCTGGTTGTCAATCCCTCCATTAATCCGGACAGACGTCAGGGCATGTGGAAAAAAAATCCCAAGTCCGTCATGGCGGTGCGGCAAAGCGACGGCGGGATTCTGTGGCAGCGAGAATTCTCATGGATAGCCCCGGTTACTCTCACTGTAAATGATGGAAACGCTTATCTTTGCAACGGACCACGAATCATCGCCCTGGATAAGAAAAACGGAAAGCAGCTCTGGGAATCGAAGGAACTGCCGTGGCGCGAGAAAATGCCGACCTACTTCGCGCCGACGCTCGTAGCGGCGGATGGCTGCCTCCTGTACGCCGGCGGCGAGAACTGGCACGAACACGCCGGAAGCAAAGGAAAGATGACCTGCCTGGATGCAAAAACGGGCGAGGTCAAATGGCAGCAGCCGCACCTGCCGTCCGGTTACCAGTCGCCGCAGGACATTTTTGTAATCGACGGCCTTGTCTGGTGCGGCAGTCTCAACTCCAAGCCGGGTGAATTCGACAAGAGATACCCGGATGTCGCCCCAAGCACCGGTGAATTCATAGCATACGATCTGGAAACGGGCAAACTGGCGAGAAAGATCCCCCGCGGGGCGGA
Organism: uncultured Planctomycetaceae bacterium; assembly: GCA_964472875.1. GTDB lineage: Bacteria > Planctomycetota > Phycisphaerae > SM23-33 > SM23-33 > CAYYMD01. Next base: position 22,964 of record CAYYMD010000037.1, on the reverse strand, counting down.
TTGTTTCTGGTTCCACCACCGCTGCCACCGGGCAAAGGCCACGGATAAATTCTTTCTGGCTTCCCGGACCGGCATCGAGGTGATTAATCGTACAACCGGCAACTGGGACCTGCACCACTGGGCCCGTGGCGCGTGCCTTTATGGAATTATGCCCGCTAACGGCCTGATTTACGCACCGCCGCATCCCTGCGCATGCTACCAGGAGGCCAAACTCGACTGTTTCAACGCACTGGCCGGCGCCGGTTCGAGAATATCACAGGGGAAGAAAATCCCGGACAAAGACCGGCTGCAAACCGGACCGGCGTATAAATCTGAAATTTCAAATCTCAAATCCCGACAGGGTGGGTCTCAAATTTCAGATACGGATTGGCCGACCTTCCGGGGCAGCGCCGCCCGAAGCGGGGTCACCGACAGCAAGGTGGATGCGAAAAATCCGGCCGTAAAATGGAAAACGGATATCGGAGGCAGATTAAGTCAGCCAATCGTGGCGGGGAAATATCTGTTTGTGGCTTCTATTGATTCGCATACGGTTTTTGCGCTGGACCGCAACTCGGGGGATGTCAAATGGAGGTACACCGCGGGCGGGCGTGTAGATTCTCCGCCGACCTTTTACGAGGGAATGATTATCTTCGGCAGCGCCGACGGTTGTGTTTACTGCCTGCGTGCGGCCGACGGCGACTTGGTTTGGCGGTTCCATGCCGCCCCGTACGAACAGCAAATCATGGTGCGGGAACAGTTGGAATCGGTCTGGCCGGTGCACGGCAGCGTGCTCGTTCGCGACGACGTTCTCTACTTCGTGGTCGGCAGGTCCATGTTCCTCGACGGCGGCATGATCCTTTATCGCCTCAACCCACAGACCGGTAAGGTCCTTTCAAAGACGGAAATGGACGACATCGCACCGGATACGGGCAAGAATCTGCATGAGTATGTCGCGGGGGGGGGCGACAAACTGAGCATGCCGGTCGCCAAATCCGACGTGCTCAGCAGCGAAGGCGACTACGTATTTATGCGTTCCCAGCCGTTCGACCTGCAAGGCAAGCGCACGCGAATCCGCGTCGTTCCCGTAAACAAGCAACGCGGCGAAGATATGCATCTTTTCGCCCCGCATGGTTTTTTAACGGACACTTATTGGCACCGTTCCTTCTGGATTTACGGCCGCGGTGTCCTCGGAGGTCACAGTTATGGCATAAATGGGCGCCAGGCACCGGCCGGTAAAATAATGGTGCAGGACGATGAGAATGTTTATGTGTTCGGGAGGAAACAGAATTTCTGGGGCTGGAGAACGGGCATCGAATATCGTTTGTTTTCGTCGCCGAGAAATCTCGCCTCCCCGCAGAAACCAAAGAAACGCCAAAACTTTGCAATACGGTGGAATGTTGATGTCCCCCTACTGGCCAGGGCTATGGTAAAAGCCGACGATATTCTGTTTATATGCGGGGCTGAGGATATCATAAATGAGTCGAAAAGGGGGCTGAATAGCGAAAAGCGCAAATTGCTCAAAAAACAGTCAAAACTCTTCGCCGGCGAAGAAGGGAGTGTTCTGTGGGCTGTTTCCGCCGCCGACGGCCGGGAGATTAACAAAACCAGGATTGGATATATGCCGGTTTTTGACGGCATGATAGCGGCCGGCGGAAAGATTTTTATGAGCACCGTTGACGGCAAGTTAATTTGTTTACAGTAAAGTACTACGGATTAAACGGGTTAAAACCCGCAACATTGCTGCTTCGGGCTTCGCCCGTCCGTCTTCGGCGGTTGACTTCATCTACGGGTTGTGAAACCCGTCGAATTACGCAGGAATATTAAAAAACGGGAGCATTGAAGGCGAATTGGTAAACCGGAAATATGAGCAAAACGGCAAAAGTTACAACGACAGTATTCATTTTGATGGTATGTCTGCAACCGGCGTATTCGCGGGCTGAAGATTCCGCCGAAGACACAGCCAAAAAGATTCTCGGGGACACTGGCGTTACCGGCGGACTCGTGGTGCACGTAGGATGCGGCGATGGAAAACTCACGGCCGCGCTGCGCGCCGGCGACTCGTACCTGGTTCAGGGGCTGTGCACAGATGCCAACAAAGTCGAGCAGGCGCGCCAATACATACACCAACATAAACTTTACGGCCCCGTCTCTGTGCGACTGTTTGATGGGAAACATCTGCCGTATATAGACAATCTCGTTAACCTCGTGGTCGTTAATTCCGAATTCCGAATTCCCAAATCCGAAATCCACAGAATTCTGGCTCCTCAAGGCGTGGCGTATATCCGAAAGGCCAACGCGTGGGAAAAGATAGTCAAACCGCGGCCGACTGCGATGGATGAGTGGACGCACTATATGTACGATTCCACCGGTAACGCCGTCAGCCACGACACCCTCGTCGCTCCGCCGCAGCATCTGCAGTGGGTCGCCGGTCCTCGCTGGGCGCGACACCACGACCACATGTCCAGTATGAACGCTATGGTCTCGGCGGGTGGGCGAGTGTTCTACGTCTTCGACGAGGGCAGCACTGTTTCGATTATGCTACCGTCAAAGTGGCGGCTTATCGCAAGGGACGCGTTCAGCGGTGTGGTGCTGTGGAAGAAATCCATTCCCGAATGGTGGACACGCTTCGCGCCGCTTAAGAGCGGACCGGCGCAGTTACCCCGGAAACTGGTGGCTACTTATGACCATGTCTATGTTCCCATCGGACTCAACGCCCCCGTTTCACAACTCGACGCTGTCACCGGCAAGAAATTACAGACATACGAAGAGACGGAAAACACCTGGGAGATGGTATTGAATGACGGCTTACTTTACGCGGTTACGGGCTCGCCCCGCAAAGAAGAAGAAAAGGTGATGAAACACCTTTACGAAAAGAAAATCCGAGCCCCGGGCAATCCCTTTAACAAACGCTGGAAGGGATGGAATCGCAAACTGGTGACGATCAATACGGAAACCGGCCAAGCGAAATGGCGGATTAATTCGGTAATCCTGCCCGGGACGCTCGCCGTCGCCGGAGATTCGACATTTTTCCACAACGGCAAAAGCATAGTCGCCATCGACAAAAAGACCGGCCAGGAAAGATGGACCTCCGAACCCGTCGCCGCCATTGACCCCGAAAAGGGTATTCCCACGGGTTTCATGCCTTCACTGGCGGTCAATAACGGCGTTGTCGTCTTCGCAGGGGGCCCTGGCTACGGACAGCACATGAAGGGCAGCACGGACAAGATGACCGCACTCAGCGCAAAGAACGGCAAAATTTTGTGGGAGTCGCCCCACTACCCTTCCGGCTACCAGTCTCCCGAAGACCTCCTGGCTGCCAACGGAATAGTGCTGGCGCCGTTCACCACCTGGCTTCGGGGTAAAGGACCGGACACCAACAAACTCGAAGGCGCGAATCTGAAAACCGGCAAAATCGTTCACAACAGGAAGCCGGATGTGGAAGACCCGGTGTGGTTTGTTCATCACCGCTGCCATCCATCCAAGGCGACCGTGAACTATTTCTTGCCGTCCAAAGAAGGCGTCGAGTTCGTCGATCTGAAAAACTGGCGATGGAAGATTCACCACTGGATTCGCGGCGCGTGCCTTTATGGTATCATGCCCGCCAACGGCCTGTTATACGCTCCGATGCACAATTGCGCCTGCTCGGCGGACATGAAATTGTGCGGCTTCAACGCCGTCGCCTCCGCAAAGACCAGACAATCTGCAAAGGTTGACGTAACCAAACACCTCCTGACGAAGGGGCCGGCATACAACACAATTTCAAATCTTAAATCTGAGATCTCAAATTCATCCTGGCCGACATATCGTCACGATGCCGCGCGCAGCGGTGTGGCGTCCTGTAAGGCGCCCTCGTCACCGAAGAAGGCGTGGAAATCAGACATTGGCGGTAAACTAAGCGCTCCCGTCATGGCCGGTGGGAGGATATACGTGGCTGCGGTCGATCATCACACGCTGCATGTCCTCAACGAAGATAACGGCGCGGAACTATGGACTTTCACCGCCGAAGGACGGATTGATTCGCCACCGACGATTTACAAGGGCATGGTCCTGTTCGGAAGCAGGGACGGCTGCGTCTATTGCCTGCGGGCATCCGACGGGGCGCTGGTGTGGCGCTTCCGCGCCGTGGCCGAGGACCACCGTCTGACTGCGATGGGGCAGGTGGAGTCGGTCTGGCCCGTTCACGGAAGCATACTCATCCGCGACGGCGAGGCGTGGTTCGTCGCCGGACGCTCGGCCTTCCTTGACGGGGGGCTACAGATGTACCGCCTGAAACCGGAGACAGGCAAGGTGCTTTCAAGCGCCACGTTCGACGGAAAGGCGCCGGACGGAAGCGAACTTACCGGCGCTGAGCAGAAGCGCCTGATTGGCCTGCCCGACATCCTCTCGGCTTCTGACGGCCATATTTTCATGCGTGCGGGAGCGATTGAACTTAATGGAAATACTATCGAGAAAAGACTTCTTCCGGAAAACCACGTAATCCGATATCCGGGAGGCGGAAAACGAACCAAAGGCCACGACATTAAGGGTAAATCCTATCCGCACCTTTTTTCATCCTACGGATTCCTGGATGACTCATGGATGCATCGGTCTTACTGGGTTTACAACGACACGTATAGTTACCGGCACGGTTATTTCCTGACAGGCAGAAGCCGCCCGGCCGGGCGCATCCTGGTCTGCGATAACAAGAACGTATACGGTTTCGGGCGCCAGCAGAAATATTTCAACTGGACCACGCCCATGGAATACCGATTGTTCGCAAGGGCCAAGAGTGCAAACTGGAAAAAGGCATTAATCTGGGAAAAAAATTCGCCGGGTCTGCTTGCACGGGCAATGGTGCTTGCGGGAGATACACTTTTCGCCGCCGGACCGCCTGATGTCCTGGACGAAAACATGGCGCGAATCCGGTATGAAGACCCCCAAACCCGTAAAAAAATGGAAAAGCAGGCCGACGCCCTGGAAGGTCGATGCGGCGCTATCCTGATGGCTCTTTCCAGGAAAAACGGCAAGATAATAACACGGACAGAATTGGATTCGTCGCCGGTCTGGGACGGAATGATTGCGGCGAACGGAAGATTACTCCTGTCGATGGAAAACGGTTCGGTTGTATGCTTTGGAAAATAACGCAAACCGCCCGTCCCTGAGCGCCGGAACGTTCCGAGAGATGTAAATGAGGAAAGAGTTTCGTAATGAAGACAAAGGTTTGTTTTTTATCTGCGGTTTTATTCGCATCAGGCGCCTGCTTTGCGCATACAGCGCAACAAAAGGCGCAGCAAATATTGTCCGACACCGGCGTCAAAGGCGGACTGGTGGTCCACCTGGGCTGCGGTGATGGTGAGTTAACCACCGCGTTACGCGCCAACGACAGTTTCACCATCCACGGACTGGCCGCGGACGCCGAAGACGTCAAAAAGGCCCGTGATTACATCCTATCCAAAGACCTTTACGGCCCGGTATCCGTTGCTCAATTCGACCCAAAGCATCTGCCGTATATAGACAACCTCGTCAATCTGGTGGTTTGCGATTCCGAAATCCGAATTCCCAAATCCGAAATTCAAAGAGTTCTCGCGCCCGGCGGCGTGCTTTTGGTCGAGGGGGAAAAAATTATCAAGCCCTGGCCCGATGATATTGACCAGTGGCCGCAATATCTGCACGCTGCGGACAATAACGGCGTGGCTGAGGACACCGTGGCGGGTCCGCCGCGACACCTGCAATGGTACGATGAGCCCGCCTGGAGCCGCTCCCACATAGGGATTCCCAGTTTATGCAGCATGGTTTCGGCGGGCGGGCGGCTGTTTTCCATCGAGGACCGGGGTTCGATTAAGAATTCCCGCCTGCCGGGACGGTGGTATCTTATAGCGAGAGACGCATTCAACGGCGTTACCCTGTGGAAGCGTAAATTCGACGACTGGGAGCCGGTTACGCGTTACGTCAAGGATATTGCTGTGCAACTACAGAGGCGGCTGGCGGCCGACGATAATGTCGTCTACGTAACGCCGGGCCTGGATGCTCCCCTGACACAATTAGACGCCGCAACAGGAGAAACTATAAAGATTTATAAAGGCACGAACCGCACCCAGGAATTTGCCCTCTGTGGGGACGTTCTTTACCTGGTCATCGGCGACAGAATGAACGCCGCCCGCTACAATATAGTCAAGCCCGAGCCCCGGCGCGGGACGAATCTTGGCGGCAGCGATCCAAAGGCGCCTTTCGGCGGTACCGGATGGCGAAGTAGTTACGCCCGCCAGATAAAAAACAAAAAGGACACCGTCTGTGACATTGTCGCCATCGACAAGGATTCGCAGCAAGTGCTCTGGAGGCGGCCGGATATTCATAATTACGTCGGCGGCACACTTGCGGCTCGCGGCGAAGTAGCCGTTTTCCAGACTTATAAAGGACTTACCTGCCTGGATCGGAAAACGGGCGAGACCAGGTGGAAGGCCGAAAAAAAAATAAGAAGCAAAGATGGGACGGAACCAAATGTTGTCGTTCTGGCCGATGATATGGTTTACTCCCAGGAATGGGGCGACCTTTTTGCGTATTCTTTGACGGATGCGAAGGAAATATGGCGGGGACGAATTCCCTACAACTATGAAAAGACCGCGGACCTATTTGTTATCGACGACCAAATCTGGGTAGGCGGAGCAAGTCAACCAACCGCCTACAATCGCCATACCGGCAAAAAGATAAAGACACTGCACCAGAAAATGACCGGTCCCATGTCTCACGACCGCTGTTACCGCAATTTTATAACGGAGAGGTTCTACATAAACAGCAAGACCGGCGGTGCGGATTTTGTCGAACTCAAAGACGGAGAGGAATTTCCTCACCACTGGACACGCTCCACCTGCGGATTCGGTCCGCTGCCTTGCAACGGGCTGGTTTACGTCGGTCCTTACTCTTGCAAGTGCAGCCAGGGCGTCATGAAAAAGGGCTATAACGCTTACGCCCCCCAAGGGGGCCTGAAATCTTCCGGACAGGATATTCCCGTCGAGCGCGACACTCGCCTCTTAAAAGGACCCGCATACGGAAAAATCCGAAATCCGAAATCCGAAATCCGAAATGTTAAGGATTGGCCTACCTATCGTCACGACGGCGCGCGCAGCGGTGTTTCCCCGGCGAAGGTTCCCTCCAATCTCCAGCCAATCTGGAAGGCGGATTTTCAGTGCGAGGCGAGCCAGCCGGTTATCGTCGGCGGAATGGTCTTTGTTGCCCTTGGCGACGAGCACGCCGTGTGTGCACTCGACGCCGAAAACGGCTCGGTGCAATGGCGGTTTATAGCAGGCGGACGCGTGGATTCGCCCCCGACGTATTACAAGGGACATCTGCTGTTCGGCTGTCGCGACGGATGGGTCTACTGCCTGCGGGCATCCGACGGCGAACTTGCCTGGCGCTTCAAGGGCATGCCCGAGCGACTAATCGTAGACAGAGGTCAGTTGGAATCCGCCTGGCCGGTTAACGGCAGTATCCTCGTTTTTAACGATATTGCCTATTTCGCCGCCGGGCGCAATTCATTCCTCGACGGAGGAATATTCCTTTACGCGCTGAATCCACACACCGGCGAGGTCATTCACAACCGGAACATCTACGGGCCTTTCAATGAAAATGGCTTCCCGGCGACGAGGCACGCTGGTTTCAAGAACGATATCCCGGTTACAGACGGCAAGCGGATATATCTGCGGCATAAGGCCTTCAATATCGACCTGAAGGATGCACGGCGCCGTCAACAGCATATTGTTCCGGCCGCCGGCTTTACCGATTCCACTCCGCAGCACCGTACCTATTGGACGGTCAGCAGCGGGCTGCTTTTTGGCTGCAGAAGCCCGGCCGGAATTAACATCAAGAAACAATGGAATGTTCCCTGGGGCGATATCCTGGTCAGCGACGGCGAGCGTTTCTTCGAGGTCAGGGGCGATCCGGTCAAGCGCCACTCGTACTTCGACCCGCGGCTGGGGGGATATCTCCTCTACGCCGGCGCCCTGGAAGGCAAGAGAAATAAATTGTGGTCAAGCCGCATCAAGATTAACGGTGAAGCGATGGTGATGGCCGGTGAGATCCTTTTTGTCGCGGGGCGTCCGTTGTATTTTCCGCCGAACCATCCGGTCGAAAAGTTCCAGAAATCATACGCCGGCGAACTCGGCGGCGTCCTGCTGGCGATCCGGGCCGGGGACGGCGAGAAACTCGCCGAGGTGAAACTCGACAGCCCCGTCGTGTGGGATGGCATGTCGGCCGCAAACGACCGTCTATTCGTCTCTTTGACGGATGGAACAGTCATGTGCCTGGGAGAATGACTGCCGGAACGAGGCATAATTCATGCCATAAATTGAATAAATACAACACAAAGGAGTATCGAGATGAAATCCAAAGTGTACATGGTGTTTATAACTTTGTTTGCTGCCGGCGTATGCAGCGCGCAGACTCCACAGCAGAAGGCGAAACAAATTCTCTCGGCCGCCGGTGTAAAAGGCGGGCTGGTGGTGCACATTGGTTGCGATGAGGGCAAATTGACGGCCGCGCTGCGCGACGGGGACAGTTACCTTGTTCACGGCCTGGACGACGACGCAGCGGATGTGCAACAGGCCCGTGAATATGTTCGTTCCAGGGAACTGTCCGGCGCGGTCTCCATATCGCAGTTCGACGGAAAGCATCTGCCTTTCGTGGATAACCTGGTCAACCTCGTGGTCGTTAATCCCGAAATCCGAATTCCGAAATCCGAAATCCAGAGAGTCCTTGCCCCCGATGGCGTGGCGATTATAGGCGATGAAATGACTGTCAAGCCCCGCCCCAGCGATATCGACGAGTGGACGCACTATCTGCACGACCCCACCAACAACGCCGTGGCCGAAGATAAACAGGTCGGCCCGCCCCGCCACATGCAGTGGAAGGCGGGGCCGCAATGGACTCGCAATCACCACCGGCTCAACAGCGTCACTTCAATGGTTTCGGCCGGGGGGCGGATGTTCTACATCATCGACGAGGCCACCGCCGCCAACATGTCCGTTCCGGGCAAGTGGCGAATCGTCGCCCGTGACGCTTTCAGCGGCGTGCTGCTGTGGAAGAAACCGATAGACTCCTGGGCGCATTATCGCATAAGATTCCGTTCCGGCCCGCCGCAGGTCACCCGCCTGCTGGTCGCCGACGGCGACAACCTTTACGTGCCGCTGGGCCTTGGCAGGCCGATATCGAAACTCGACGCAACCACGGGCGAAACGCTGGCCACATTCAAAACCACCGATACCGCCGAGGAAATCATCCTCTCCGGCGATATGCTGCTGGTGTTAACCGGCTCTCCCGTTCCCGTACAGGCCAGGCAACATCCCGCATTCAGCGGGAAGAAGAAGATTTCCAACACTAAAACCCTCCATGCAATTGACATCGCCGGCGGCGAAGAACTTTGGCGCTGGTCACCCGATAACGGCGCCATCAGGCCAGAGACGCTGGCGTCCGACGGCCGGCGTGCGTACGCCCAGGTCAGCGACGGCGTGGTTTGTCTGGACATGAAAAACGGCCGGGAACTGTGGACCTACGGCAACACGTCGGGCAAAGGCGGCATAAATATTTCGTTCGGAATCTACACGTTGGTGGTCGCCGACGACGTTGTCGTGTGTAACATTTCCGGTTCCGTGCGGGCGGTCTCGGCCGAGGATGGAAAAGAACTATGGAAAGTCAAGGCCAACAGACATGGTTTCCACGCGCCGCTGGATATATTTGTAATAAACAAAACGGTCTGGCTCGGCACGAACAGGCCCGACTCCGGAAGAAGGCCCGCACCGCCGGCTGTGGACGACTTCAACGAGGGCCTGGACCTGCACACCGGGAAGCCGAAGATGCGCAATTCGATACTGGCCGACCTTCAAACCGTCGGACACCACCATCGCTGCCATCGTGAGAAAGCCACATCCAGATACATCATTACCGGTAAGCGCGGCGTGGAGATGATGGACCTTACCGGAAACAATCATTCCCGCAACAACTGGGTGCGGGGAACGTGTCAGTACGGCGTGATGCCCGCCAACGGACTGCTCTACACCCCGCCACACTCCTGCGGCTGCTACATGGAATCCAAGTTACGGAGTTTCTGGGCCATAGCGTCCGACAGAAAAGTACTCTCGGATGCCTCCCGCGCCGTGGCCGACGACAACCGCCTGGAAAAAGGACCCACTTATGGGAAAATCCCAAATCCCAAACTCCAAACCCCAAAAACCGAGTCGGCGGATTGGACTACGTATCGTCATGATGTTTTGCGAAGGGGCGTGGTGCAAACGGAAGTTCCGCAAAAGTTAACGCAAGTGTGGAGTGCTGACGTCGGCGGAGAATTGACCCAGCCGGTAATAGCCGATGGGAAAATCTTTGTCTCGGCAAAAGATGAAAACACCGTTTACGCACTGGATGAAAAAAACGGGCAGATCGTATGGAACTATACCTGTGGCGGGCCGGTGGACTCGCCGCCCACGATTTACAATGGCGCCGTCCTGTTCGGCAGCGCCGACGGATACGTCTACTGCCTACGTGCAAGCGACGGACGGCTCGCATGGCGGTTCAACTGCGCTCCGACAGACCTGCGGGGCGTCTCGTACGGCCGCGTCGAATCGCTCTGGCCGGTGCACGGAAGCGTGCTGGTGCTCAACGGAGCGGCGTACTGCTCGGCGGGCAGGTCAACCTGGCTTGACGACGGCATATACCTGTACGCCATCGACCCAGAAAGCGGAAAAATGCTCCACAAGCGTCATTTAGCAAGCCAGCACCCGAAATTCAAACAAGGCGCCGACCAGGCGGGTGAAAAGTATCAAAAGAGGATTGCTCAGAACTCCACCGACTACAAAACCTTCCTCCAGTCCGACAGGAGCGATGCGTTTTCGATGGCAGGCGGGACCATCTCCGACGTGCTGGTCAGCAACGGCAAAGACGTATTCCTGCACCAGGTGCGGTTTGACGCCGGACTCCACCGCACCGACGAAATGTCAGCCCACCTGTTTTCCACCTCCAGTCTGCTGGACGATACGGAGAACCACCGCTCGCACTGGATGTTGGGCACGGGCGATTTCTCCCGTGTTGCGGTGGCGTATTCTTGGATTGTCAATAGCGGCGGCGGATTTGGACAAAAACCCGCAAACCCCTACGGCGTAATAATGGTGTTTGACGATGAGGCGGCGTGGGGCGTGCACAGGAACGGCCGTGCAGACGGACGATATACCGTGTTTCGCCGTAAAAACAAGTCACTGGCCGAGTACAAAAGCGGCGTGCGGGACATCCGCAAAATACCCAAAGGTGAAAATCCTTATCCATACGTCTGGAAAAAAGGCCTCAACCTACGCCCACGCGCGCTGGTTAAGGCCGGCGGGCGGCTCTTCCTGGGCGCAACGCCCACAAATATTTCAAAAGACGATCCCCACTCTGCATACGAGGGCCGTATGGGCGGGATGATACTGGTCTTCGACGCCGAGAAAGCGGGCAAACTCGCCGAGGTGAAACTCGACAGTCCCGTCGTGTGGGACGGGATGTCCGCGGCAGAGGGAAAACTCTACGTCTCGACCCAAAGCGGAAAGGTCGTATGTTTTGGAAAATAACAGAGACAGCCCATCCCGGCGCGCCGGGACATTCCGTGGGTTGTTAAGCAAATAGGAGTACGCCATCATGAAAGCGAAAATTTGTTTTGTGTTTATTTTGTTATTCGCTGCTTGTATCTGCGCCGCGCAAACGCCGCAACAGCAGGCGATGGATATACTCGAAGAAACCGCGGTCCAGGGCGGCATAGTGTCGCACCTGGGCTGCAATGATGGAAAACTCACGGCCGCGCTGCACGCGGATGAGCGTTACCTGGTCCACGGCCTGGATACCGATGCTGAAGACGTGAAAAAGGCGCAGCGATACATCGACTCACAGGGGTTTTACGGAAAGGTCTCGGCCGAAAAATACGACGGGCGGAACCTGCCCTACGGCGACAACATAGTCAACCTGGTGGTCGTCACGGAGGATGACTGCAAGGTGTCTAAACAGGAGATTATGCGTGCGCTGGCGCCGGGCGGGGCGGCGTGGATTAACGGCCGGGTCAAAGTCAAGCCTCGCCCCGATACGATCGACGAGTGGACTCATTTTCTTCACGACGCCTCCGGAAACGCCGTCAGCAGGGACAAGAAGATTCGCTATCCGCGCCACACCCAATGGCAGGCGGGGCCGAGGTTCGCCCGCCACCACGACGCCCTGGCGAGTCTGTCGGCGATGACCTCCAGCAACGGGCGGCTGTTCTACATCTACGACGAAGGACCCATCTCGGTCATGCATCGTCCGTCGCAATGGAAACTCATCGCCCGCGACGCGTTCAACGGAAAACTCCTGTGGAAGCGCGACATCTCCGACTGGATGACGCACCTGTACAACTTCCGCGCAGGTCCCACGCAACTGACCCGCCGGCTGGTCTCGGTGGGCGATTACGTTTACGCCACGCTTGGCTGGAGCGCCCCGGCCGTTAAACTCGACGCCGCAACCGGAAAGACGCTACACACCTACAAGGGCTCCAAAGGTGCCGAGGAACTGATTCTTCACGATGGGATACTCCTGACGGTTACCGATAATCCCCAAAGGCACATCAAGTATTCAGACCAAGCCGAGGGTTACTGGGATCGGACCGAGACGTATGTGCCTTTTCCCGAGAAGTCCATCGTCGCCTACGACGCGGCAGGAGGGCAGGAATTGTGGCGGCTCGAGGGCGACGAGGCCAGATACGTCATGCCGATGTCCCTCTGCGCGTTGGGGAAGGATGTTTTTTATTTGGACAGCAAACAACTCCACTGCCTCGATTCCGTGACCGGCAAGCAGCGGTGGGCGGCGCCTTTCGAGCCGCCCGCCGAGGGCGTTTACATGCGCAATTACGCGCCCACGGTCGTCGCTTACCGGGACGTGATTATGTGCCTGACGTGGAAATCACTGGTGGGCTACTCGATCGAAAACGGCGAGATTCTTTGGCGCCACAAGGGGTCCATCGGCTTCGGCTCGCCGGGCGACCTGTTCGCCATAGGCGATAAGGTATGGACCTTCCCCATGCTTAAGGGCGGGGGAATGCCGCCCCGGTCTTGTTATATCAATAACGGAGAGACCGGCGTGGCCGTTGATATCCACTCCGGAGAGGTCGTCGCCGAACTTCCCTTTCGGCGCACCCAACATCACCACCGCTGTTATCGCAACAAGGCAACCGAAGACTACTTCCTCATCGGCCACAGCGGAATCCAGGTCGTCGATCCGCGGACAAAGGAGTGCACCACGCACCGATGGGTCCGGGGCGAATGCAGTTACGGGATCATGCCTGCCAACGGCTGCTTTTACGTTCCGCCCCATCCGTGCAAGTGTTACTTTGTGGGAAAGATAAACGGATTCTTCGCCCTGGCGGACAAGAATTCGTGGGCGGATATCGAGATTACAAGCGTATTGGAAAAAGGATCAGCATACAGGCAAATCCGCAATCCGCAATCCGCAGTCCGCAATTTGTCAGATTGGCCTACATATCGCGGCGACAGCAAGCGCAGCGGCTCCATCGCCTGCGAGTTGCCAAACGAGCCGACCAAGAAATGGACCGCAAAAATCGGCGACACGCCCACGGCACCTGTCGTGTCGGGCGGAAACGTTTACCTAGCTGATAAAGACGCCTACACCGTCTTTTGTCTCGACGCCGCCACTGGAAAGCGGAAATGGAAATACTTCACCGACGGGACTGTGGATTCTCCCCCCACCGTTTACAAGGGGCGTTGCGTTTTCGGCTGCCATGACGGGGCGGTGTATTGCCTCAACGCCCTGACGGGCGATCTGGCGTGGCGGTTTAAGACCTCGGCGATCCAGCGGAGGATTGGCTGGGATAACCGCCTCGCCTCGCCGTTGTTGATACACGGAAGCGTATTGATCACCAATGACACTGTCTACTTCGCCGCCGGTTATTCCTCGAACCTTGACGGGGGCATCCGCCTGTACGGCCTGGACCTGGAAACGGGAAGGCGCCTTCACTTCAACAAGATCGCATCCGGCCACTGGGGAAACGACGGGAGATGGGGGTTCCTTTCCGACATTCTCACTTCGAAGGATGGAAAAAGCATCGGCATGAGGCAGATCGGTTTTAACAGCGAATTCGCTAAAGACGGCGATGGTTCTCTGCTAAACGCCACCGCGTTTCTGGACACCTCATGGTTCCATCGCGCCCAGTGGACCCACGGCGGAAAGGCGGGCAAACTCGTGGTGTTCGACAAGGACCGGACCGTAACCGTAGGCAATATCTATACTGGTCTGAAACAAAGACGTAAGGTCACCCTCACGAATCAGAAAGGCAGCAAGTGGAACCAGGTCGGGCACTACCACCAGAAGTTTACGCGTTATCTCAAGGAAGAATGGTTCCCCGTGGGAACACACCTCGACATGAAGGCCGGGAAAATTCATTGGCACAAGCACGAAAAGATTCAGCCGCGGGCGATGATCCTAACCGATGGCCAGGTCTGCGTGGCGGGGTGGAAAGACGACGTTGGCATCGAACTGAAGACCGGTCGGCCCAAAAATCCAGACAATCCCGACCCGCACGAGGCCGTCCTGAGAATTTATTCGGCCGAAAACGGGGAACGGCTTACGGAAACAGACCTCCCCGCCGATCCTGTCTTTGACGGTCTGGCCGCCGCAGGCGGCCGTTTGTTCGTATCGCTAAAGAACGGAACTATAATGTGTCTGGGAGAATGACTGCCGGAACGAGGCATAATTCATGCCATAAATTGAATAAATACAACACAAAGGAGTATCGAGATGAAATCCAAAGTGTACATGGTGTTTATAACTTTGTTTGCTGCCGGCGTATGCAGCGCGCAGACTCCACAGCAGAAGGCGAAACAAATTCTCTCGGCCGCCGGTGTAAAAGGCGGGCTGGTGGTGCACATTGGTTGCGATGAGGGCAAATTGACGGCCGCGCTGCGCGACGGGGACAGTTACCTTGTTCACGGCCTGGACGACGACGCTGACAACATCGCCGCCGCCAGAAAGCACATCCGCTCGCAGAACCTGTACGGGCCGGTCAGCGTCCAGCAATGGAGCCGCGACTATCTGCCCTATACCGAAAATACGGTGAATCTACTGGTGGCCGATGAACTGGGCGATATTCCGAGGAACGAGGTGATGCGCGTGCTTGTCCCCCGCGGCGTTGCGATAATCGGCGGACAAGAGAGCGTAAAGCCCCGCCCGGACAGTATGGACGAGTGGACGCATTTTCTGCATGATGCATCCAACAACGCCGTCGGCGATGATACCCAGGTAGGCCCGCCGCGGCGGATGAAGTGGCAGGCAGGCCCGCGATGGTGCCGTTCGCACGAGCACCTGGCCAGCATTTCCACAACGGTGACAGGCAACGGTCGCATTTTCTACATCGCCGACGAGGGTCCGACGGCCTCGGTGACGCTACCGTCCGACTGGAAACTCATCGCGCGCGACGCGTTCAATGGCGTGCTGCTGTGGAAGCGCGATGTAGGGCCGTGGGAGGGTCACCTTCGCGGCTTCAGAACCGGACCTGCGGAACTGACGCGGCGGCTCGTAGTCTCAGGCGACACCGTCTATGCATCGCTGGGCTACCGCAAACCCGTACAAGCCCTCAATGCCGCCACGGGAAAGGTTATTCGCACCTATCAACAGACCGAGGGGGCGGTGGAGTTAATCCACAAAGACGGGGCGCTGTACGTTGTCACCGGCGACAGGCCGGGCTATCAAAAGTGGCTCCAGGCCGAGCGGCGAAGCAAGCCCGCACCGCCGGCGCGGGACAGGAAGATTATCGCCATCCGAGCCGAAGACGGGCGGACTTTGTGGCAAAAATCCGACGGCGAAACCGAACACGTGCTGCCGCTTTCGATGGCCGCGTCTAAGGGAAGAGTTATTTACCACACCGTGGAGAAACTTTTCTGCCTCGACGCCGAAAGCGGCAAGGAAATATGGAGCGTGGATCGCCCCGCCCTTTGGGAGCGTCCCGCATGGTCCGGCCCGACGGTGGTTATATCCGACGGCGTGGTGCTCGTCGCCGACAAAGCGGTACGAAAAAAGAAAAACTCCGAAGATAGAAAAATTAACTGGATAGTCAGCATCCGCGGCGGTCACCGCGTCGCCGAACTGACCGCGTACAAACTCGAAGACGGCGACAAAATGTGGTCCGCCCCCGCGCACGAGACATACAACGCGCCGCCGGATGTCTTCGTGATAAACGGCCTGGTGTGGACGTCGAATAATTTAACCGAACGCCGACAACCGGGCATAAACCAGGCCCTCGACCTGCACACCGGAAAGGTCGCCCGAAAGCGTCAAAGCGACCTGAAGACCGTGACCGTCGGCATGCCGCACCACCGCTGCTACCGCAATAAGGCCACGTCGAATTACCTCGTGCTCGGCCGGGCAGGGGCGGAATTCGTGGACCTTGACAGCGGCGTTGCGATGGGGCATCACTGGGTGCGAGGGGCATGCCAGTACGGTGTGATGCCCGCAAACGGGCTGCTGTACGCCCCGCCCCATTCCTGCGCGTGCTTCATCAAGGCGAAGTTGAACAGTTTTAACGCCCTGGCCCCGACATCGGACAAGCCGGTCCCCGGCCGGGACGCCCCTGGCCTAACGAAAGGCCCCGCGTACGGAAAAATCCGAAATCCGAAATCGGAAATCCGCAATTCTTCAGATTGGCCGACGTATCGTCACGACGGGCTGCGCAGCGGAGCAACGGATTCGCAGGTCGGCGCAAATCTTCAACAGGCGTGGGGATGCAAACTGCCCGGCGGGCTGACATCCCTGACCGCCGCAGGCGGGAAGGTTTTCACGGCCTCGATGGACACGCATACCGTCTACTGCCTCGACGGTGACAGCGGCGATGTCGAATGGTCGTTCACGGCCGACGGACCGGTCGATTCGCCCCCTACGATTTATCAGGATATGGCGATTTTCGGCTGCCGCGACGGATGCGTCTACTGCCTCCGCGCGTCGGACGGCGAACTTGTCTGGCGCTTCCAAGCGGCACCCGGTCACAGGCGATTGGTAATCTATAATCGCCTGGAGTCCGCCTGGCCAGTGCACGGCAGCGTGCTCGCCCGAGACGGGCAGGTGGTCTTCGCGGCCGGTCGGTCATCTTTCCTCGACGGTGGGATATACCTGTGCCGCCTCGAGGCCCGCACCGGAAAAACACTTTCCCGCACCCGCCTGTGGGATTACCAAAACGGCAAACAACCACCCGTGCGCGGTTTCGAGATGGAGGGAGCCCTGCCGGATATACTCTCGAGCGATGGCAATCGCATTTACATGCGGCATAAGGTCTTCGACTTAAAGGGCAATCCGACGGGCGAACCGCATACGCACTTGTTCAGCCCCATCGGTTTCCTGGACGAATCGTGGTGGCACCGGTCGTACTGGATGTGGGGATCCAAGTTCGACGCCGGATGGGGCGGATGGTGGCACGGCGGCAACCGCAGGCCCGCCGGGCGCATCATGTGCGTGGGCGCGGATAAGGTTTACAGTTTCGGGCGGAGTTTCTACTCGCCGGGCAATGCCGGGCAGTGGAACGAGGGCGAAAAATATCTCCTGTTTGCCACCGGCAGAAACGCAGGCAAAGATTCCGGCAGGCCAGGAAGGAAGAAATACGAAACCGACTGGTCGCAAACTGCTGATTTCCAGGTCCGCGCGATGGCACTGGCGGGAAATAAAATTTTCGCCGCAGGACCGCTGGGGACCGGAACGCACTCCATGGCCGAGTTCACCGGCGAAAAAGGCATAATCCTTCGCGTGCTGGACACATCCGACGGCGCTAAACTCGCACAGTACGAACTGGACACCATGCCCGTATGGGATGGGTTGATAACCGCCGGCGGCAAAGTATATCTTACAATGCACGATAATCGTCTAATCTGCCTGAAGGAACGGCAAAACGAGTAACCAAACAGCGAAAGGAACTGCATGGACATATTTCTGGAGAACTGGTACATCCCGCTGCTGATTGCGCACCTCATCGGCACCATCGTGCTGGTGGGCGCGGCCACGCACAACCTGGTGTGCGTAGCGGGATACGTCCGCGGAAAATTCATAAAACAACGGAAGGAGAAACGTTACGGCGCGATCTTTTTCTGGTCCTATCTGGTAGTTTACGTGCTGGGGATACTGATATACCCGGCCTTTCGTGTTTACATCCGCCACTTTTATTTGGATCCGGCTCTGCCATGGGCGACGGGACTGTTCGAAGTCAAGGAGCACTGGGGGGCCATCGCGCTGGCGCTTCTGCTGGTGTACTACCTGCTTCGCAAGACGTTCCAGCCGTCACAGGAAAAGCACAAACTCTACTTCTACATACCCCTGTGCCTGCTGCTGAACGTAATTCTTTGGTACAAGGTAATCATTGGCTGTTACCTGTCTCTACTGAAAGGATCGTTCTGATGAAAAAATCCGACATGGCGTACATACTTGGTTCCGTATTCGCCGCGGCCACTGGCGTCTTCTATTGCATCACGAGCTTGTTTCACATCCCGCTGCTGCGCTACTACCCCACACTGCACACATGGCAATGGGGCAAGCAAAAGGGCATACCCTCTCAGGGCTGGTACGGCAAGCAGGTGTTCGCCTACGTGGCGGCGGCGTTTGTAACGCTGGTTGTGTACATAGTGCTCAATCGCAAATATCGCGGATGCGAGGAACCGGCAGAACTACCGCCCAAAACGGCCAAACTCACCGGCGTGGCTGCTTTGCTGGTCGTGCTCGCCAGCATGGTCTACATACTTCACCACGAGTTCGCCAAGTGGGGTGTTTACAGCTGATATGAGACCCTCCTCGGTACAACCCGTCAGCGGATGGCGGGGCAGGATATTCGCCGCCGCGGGTTTTTTCTTCGTGGCCTTGTTCGTGGTGTTTATCCTGACGCTGATTATCACTGACGCTTTTTACATCCATCGCGAGGCGATTGTCACGGTGGCGACCTCCGCCTACATTCGCCACGCCCTGTGGATGAGCGTATGGACGAGCGTCACTGCCACGGCGATCGCCCTGCTGTTCGCAGTGCCGATGGGATACGTTCTCAGCCGCTACCGTTTCTTCGGCAGGGCGATGGTGGACAGCATCGTGGATTTGCCAATCGTCCTTCCGCCTCTGGTAGCCGGTCTGACGCTGCTGGTGTTCTTCTCACAGACGCACCTGGGCAACTGGATTGAAGACCGCCTCAAATTGGAATTCGTCTTTCGGCCCAAGGGCATCGTTCTGTGCCAGTTCCTGCTGGCAGCGAGTTTCGCGATACGCTCGGCCAAGACCGCATTCGACGACGTTGATAGCCGCTTTGAAAACGTTGCGCTTACGCTGGGGTGCACGAGATGGGGCAGTTTTCGCCGCGTCTCGCTGCCCATGGCCAAAAACGGCATCATCGCCGGCGGACTGCTTACCTGGGCCAGGTCGTTCGGGCTGTTCGGTCCGCTGATTATCCTGGTCGGCTCATTCCGCGGACGGACCGAGGTGCTCAGCACAACCATCTTCCTGGAACAGTCGGTTGGCAACCTGGAGGTAGCGCTAGCGGTGGGACTGGTGATGATACTGGTGGCGCTGCTGGCGCTTACCACGATCCGGATGTTGGGAGGGTTCCGCCTGTGATACGCATCGAGCGGCTGGCATACGGCGTGGGCAAGTTTCGCCTGCGTGACGTCTCGCTGGAGGTGGGTGAGGGCGAATATTTCGTGCTGCTCGGCCCGCCCGGCTCGGGCAAGACCGTTTTGGTGGAGTGCCTGTGCGGGCTTCGCCCGCCCGAGAGCGGACGAATAACTATTGCGCAAAAGGACGTCACCCGCCTGGCGCCCCGGCTGAGACACATCGGCTACCTGCCGCAGGATTACGCCCTGTTCCCGCATCTGACGGTGGAGAAAAACATACGCTTTGGTCTTTACGGCCGCAGGGACAGGGACACCGCCAAGCGCGTCGAGCAGGTCACGCGCACGCTGGAAATCGGCTCGCTGCTGAAGCGAGACATCGCCAATCTAAGCGGCGGCGAGAAACAGCGCGTCGCACTGGCGCGGGCGCTTGTGCTGCGGCCGCGGGTGCTCCTGCTGGACGAGCCGGTCAGCGCCCTGGATGAGTCCACCCGGCGGGATGTGTGCTTGTACCTTCGCGGCCTTCAGCGTGAACTGGGGGTAACCGTTGTACACATCAGCCACAACCTCGAGGAAGCGTCGCTGGTAGCCGACCGGGCGGGCCTGCTGCTCGAAGGGAAGCTTCAACAGGTCGGACCGATGGGCGAACTGCTGCGTCGCCCGCGAAACAGGTTCGTAGCCCGATTCATGCAGTGCGGCAATATCTTCCGAGGCGCCGCCGGGCGGTACGATGAATCCTCGCAGACAACGGAGGTCAAATGCAGCCGCTTCGACCTGCATGTCCCAGGCAGACACAGCGGGCAGGTGGAGTTTGTCATTCGCCCCGAGGATGTGATGCTGCTGGGACCGGATGAGAAGCACGGGCAAAACAGAATCCCCGTCAACGTCGCCACAATACGCGACTGCGGCCGGTTCGTTCGAATTGAACTGATAGGTGAGGCGGACTTGGAAGCCCACGTATCACTGGCTGATATAGAACGTCTCGACGTCAAATCCAAGTCCAAGCTCATAGCAATACTACCGCCACAGAATATTCATGTCCTGTGTGAATGATTATTACTAAGGTTTCAAAACTACTCGCAGGATCCCACACCACCTAACGACCCCGCCCCGTCTATCTATGTCTATCCCTTCGTCGCCAATTTTTACGTGCGACTGCCCATAGAAAAATCTTTTATAGCAATCGTATTTAATGTTCCTTCGTAATTATACGGGTTTTAATATTCTGATTTTTGAAAATCATTTATCGCAACCGATTTTTCCCGTTTATAAAACATATTCCAGGAAATGGGAACGCTTATTTTTGATTATTTTGTTTCCATTGCTGATATTCCCTGAGGGTTTTTCGGGCCTGAGCCGCTCTGCGCTGCCACGACTGTTTTTCTAATTCCTTGCGAGAAGGAATCTCGTCCGCGTTCGGATTCTTTGGATTTTCAACAAACTGGTAGCGGCCATCGATCCAGCAGGGCCAGTCGTCGGTGCGGAACGGCACCGCCGGACTTAGTTTGTTGCCGAAATCGGCCACCGGATGCACGCCCCACGCGTAGCGCACGGCTACTGGGTCTTCAACGAACGGGCTGGATGCGGCGTAGACGCCCGGCTTGACCGCATGCACCTCGGCAGGATAGAAATGGCGGTCCTCACCGGCGATCACAAATCCTTTTGGCGGCACCCGCATGCCGTAGCGCGATGAGGGATAGCTGTTCTTGCTGAACTCCATAACGATCTCGTCGCCGTTCTTCTCGGTCGAAGCCAGCACCGGGAGATTGTACTCCATCCCGTCGACATCGTAGACGTCGGCCAACGCCCAACGCGCGGCGCGTTCGCCGATCGGACGCTTATACGGCGAGTGCATCTGGATATGCCCCAGGTCGTAGGTGCAGACCAGGCCGGTATTGTCGTGCATGAAGTGCGCATTGGACTGCGCCTCGCGGATGCCCGAAGATTTGTGCCAAACGGCCCGTTCGATGTCCTCATCCGTGGTCGGGTAGCCGAAGCTGGTCATCTGGACTATGCAGAAGGGCATGTCGTCGTCGCCGAAAGCCTTGCGCCAGTCGGGAATAAGCGCCGGAAATGTCTCGTGGTACAGATTCGGTCGTCCTGTGCGTCCGACGACGTTGTTGATGCCCTGGTAGAATATCGCACCCTTGATGGCGTAGTCTTTGATCGGCTCGATCAAGCCGTTGAAGCATCCCCCGGGGAAACGCTGGTTGTAGACGTAAGTCTTGGACACTTCGGGCTTGGGCGGCGCTTCGCGTCCGGCCTCCTTGGCCCGCGCGACTTTCTTCTTCCAGTCCTCCATCTTGCGCTTCAGTATCGCTTTGTAGTCGTAGGCCTCCACTTTGGCGGCGGCGTTTTCGAGCAAGGGCTTGGCCTCCGGGATAGTCTCCAAAGTGTCGCGCGATATCCATGTCTCGACCGTGCTGCCGCCCCAGGAGTTGTCGATCAGCCCGATCGGCACGTCGGTGAATTCGTGTACTAGACGAGCAAAATGGTAGCCGACGGCCGGGAAGTCGACCGCAGTGTCGGGAGTGGTGACTCGCCAAACCCCCTTCAGTTCCTCGTAGAAAGGATTGCGTTTTTCGATAGGGAAGTTCTCATGGGGCTCCGGACCGGAGCGCAACGGAAGCGTAAGACACCGGATATTGGGGTAGTTGGCCAGCGGCATGTCGAGATCGGAGTTCACGGGGCCGCTCGCGCTAGCTTCCATATTGCTCTGCCCGCTGCAAAGCCATACATCTCCTATGACTACATTTTTGAAAACAATCGACTCTTTTCCGCTGCTGACCTTAAGCGTCTGTGGGTTAGAATTGGCCTCCATTGATTCGAGAGTCAGCAACCATTTCCCATCGTCACCGACAGTGCATGTCCGGTTTTGGCCGTTGAACCTGACGGTTACCTGACTGCCACTATTACCCCAACCCCAAACTTTTACGGGATTGTTGCGCTGCACAACCATGTCGTCTCCGAACACACGAGGCAGTTCGAACTTGGCGCTTGCGTTTGTGGGCAAAAAAAGTGTCGTAGTTAAAACAAAAATAATCCATATATTCCTTTTCATGATATTTCTCCGATTTTCTTTGCTGTGTTGTTAAAAACGCAAAATACTCTTAACCAGGATTTCCCGTCCAGCCATTGACCGACGGCCTCCGTAGACCTTCTAACAATAATACAACAGCCGAATAGCATTACAAGTTTCGCTTTTTTTTATTTTTTCCACAGGAGGCACAATCAGCGTGTAAATGAATAATGATTGGTCTTGAACCGGCCGGCAAAAACCGTTTGTTATCGACCTGCCCGCCGACTGGTTTTCAAAAAGGTTGGCAGGCGGGCCTGTATCTGTTTAGCGTGGTTGGGGCTGTAGCGTGATGTTTCGGCTTATATATTCCA
>CAYYMD010000036.1:0-29430 GCA_964472875.1 uncultured Planctomycetaceae bacterium | reverse complement strand
CGTTATCCGCCGCGTGGAAAAACTCCTCGCGGCATAAAATCGGTCAATATGAGTATATAAGTAATGTATTACTGGTCGTTGCGGATTATCTGAGTCCAGCGTTTATCCAGCCAGTTCCACCACATGTCCGGGTGTTCATGGATAAAATCATCCACGCTTTGGGCCCATTTCTGCGTGGCCGAGGCGGCCAACTTCTTCACCCCCCTGCCACGCGGCAGTTCTATCGGCTCGCCGTAGCGGATGCGATAAACATCCCCCTGCCACCACCACACCACAGGCACTACCGGCGCCCCGGTCCGCAGCGACATCACAAACACGCCGGTGGGAAAATAAGTCGTTTTGCCGTATATTCTTACCGGAACGCCCTGATGAGGTTTACGTGGCGTATCGGCGGTAAGGTACAACAGCCGCTTCTGCCGCAAAATGTCCAGGGCAACCTGGAGACGCTGGGCTTTGCCGGCCCCGGCGGGCGGGTATACCAGGTGCCCTTTTCCGGCCAGTCCTATCGCATCGTTTATCTTCATCTTGCGAGGGTCCTTGTTGCGGCGCATGTATATGCTGCAAGGAATACGCTGCGAAAGTATCGGCGGGTATATCGGATAGTGGCAAAGGTGGGGCGCGATGTTGATTACCCCCCTGCCGGCATCATACGCCTGCTGTAGGATTTGGAAAGTCTCGTCGAAGGCGAATTTTTCGGGACAGCCGCTTTCCGGAAACCCCGCGCGAAACACGTGCGCAAGCATCGTCAGTTGATCAATCGCCCGCTCAAAGTGCTCGTCCACGAGGCCTTTGCGATACACGCCGGCGAGTTTCATATTAGTCGCCAGGCGCATCCGAAGCGGTATGGCGGTCTTGGCCATGCCGCGAAGAACGCTCCGCAGAGCCTCGACGGTAAACGGGCTGACGGCATTCTGTGATATTTCCATGCCGATTCTCAACCCACCGAATGTCAAGGACTTGCGCAACTGTCTCAGTATTTCCATGAATCCTTTCCGTTAGAATATATTTACCGGATGGCGCGACGCACTGGCGTGTCGTTTATGTAACTGAAGGTCAGACTACATCCTTGTTCTCGGCCTCGTGCCGGGCGTGCTCGGCCTGCGAACGCCCCTGATCCTGCCGGCGATGGTTAATGTTGAGTTTCTTTTCGTACAGGCGGTAAACATCATCGGGCGCCATGCCGAGTAACTGGCACAGAGATATCCAGAAAAACAGCATGTCTATCACCTCGACGCGGGCGTTCTGGAGGTCTTGTATCTGATACTGCTTGCCCTGTTTGGCCTCGGCGTACCAGTGTTTCCACGACAGGCAGTGGTGCAGTTCGTGACACTCATCAAAAAGCGCATCCAGATAATTTTTAATCGCCTTGCCGACCTTCGTGCGAAGTTCATCGGAATCTTCCAGGGTGCCGTCGCGTTTTGCGGCCTCCAGGGCCTTGCCCATGGCGATTGTGTCGAAACCCGTCCGCGAGTTAAGGGCCCCCTGCAACGGCCAGATGTCTTCGAGTGACGTTATGTCCTGTTTGCTCATTGGCGATACTCCAATAAATAGATTTAAATCTCGATGCTATTTTAACCAATAAAACCGCTAAAACAATAACACTCTCATAGACGGCCATGATATTTTGCCGGGCCAAAAATTCGTAGCCGTTATATATGCTTATTGTGTATCCGCATAAGCAAAAGCACTTATATAACGGAAGGAGAGAAAATCAATAACCAATAATATTACTTGACATTATAGCGTAATGAACATATAAGACTATGATAATAATAGTAATATGTATTGTAATATTGGTTATGATAATGCTGTAGTTATCGGACTGTGTGACAATATGGTGGGCGTGATTTGAAACTTTACACTTTTAGGGGCAATAAAGAAAATGTTCCACGTGGAACATTGACTGGTAGAAATTATGATAATAATCCGATAATACTTGCATCGGATTAATTAATCGGTAATCTTGTCTTCAGTATTAGCAGATAGAAATGTTCCATGTGGAACATTTTGAACTTGGCAGCAAGAGGATTGAATTATGTCAGCACAACGCAAAGCCGATCGCAAACGCCTGGGCAGAGGGCTATCGAGTCTCATTACCGGCCCGCAGCAACATGACGAGGCCGGCGACGAGGAATATAAGCATGTAACCGGATTGCCCCCATTGGAATCTTCATCAAAGGAAACATCTTCATCAAAAGAGCGGGATGCTGTTACTCAGATAGCCACCGACAGGATTGCGCCTAATCCTTATCAGCCGAGAGCGGAATTCAGTGAGTCGGCATTGGCCGAACTGTCTCAGAGTATCTCCCAGCAGGGAATGCTTCAGCCATTGGTTGTTGCGCCGGCCCCGGCAGGGTCAGAAAAGGAATATCTTATCATCGCGGGTGAACGCCGCCTGCGGGCCGCACGCCAGATCGACATGAGCACTGTCCCGTGCATCGTGCGAAGAGCCAGTCGCCGCCAAATGCTCGAATGGGCCTTAATCGAAAACATTCAAAGGGCCGACCTTAACCCGATTGAGCGTGCCATGGCATACAGGCAATACATAGACAGGTTCAATCTCACCCAGTCCGACGCGGCCGAGCGATTGGGCCAACCGCGGACGACAGTTGCTAACCATTTACGATTACTTGACATGCACGAATCCGTGCGGGATATGCTAACAAGCGGCGAATTGACATTAGGCCACGGCAAGGTATTGGCTACACTCAATGATAATCACGAAAAACAGTTAAATTTGGCCAGGAAGGCCGCAAAAGGGGGGCTAAACGTAAGACAACTCGAGCAGTTGATTTCCGGTGATGAAGATGGGAAGCGAAAACAAAGCCGTAGTGGGAAAACTCAGAAGCCCCCGTATATAAAAGATGTTGAAACCAGGTTAAGCAATTCCATAGGCGCCAAGGTATCGATACATCAGTCACGTGGTAAAAACAAAGGAAAGATCGTTATCCGGTACAGTTGCCTGGAAGATTTTGACAGAATAGCGGATGCGTTAGGCCTGGAATCGGAAGTTCAAACCAGTTAATCTATAAATGCTATTCGATTATCGTATGTTTAGAAGGGCGTTATTCAGGACTGAAATAACGTCTGATAATTAATTTGTATTCCGGAGGGATTTGCCCTTTCCGCAGCATATCTTCGGCGTGTTTTGAAGCGCGTGTCCATTGTGCAGCAATATCTCTTGTTGATTGCTGTTGAATATTTCCATCAGGATATAATTCTATCATTTCAGGTTTATCTATCCTCTTGCCGATATTAGGGTTATACACACTTGTATAATCCTTGCCGCTTCCGGAATATTCTTCATCATGCAAGGCGGGGGTGGCTTTTATCGCCAAATCTGAGTCAGTGCTGTCATTGCTGTCCTTACTGTTTGCAGCTAATCCCGTTTCAGTTGATTCTATCGGCCGTAGATATTTTTTTACATCAAGTCCGGCTCTTTCCAATCCGGCTAAAATTTCGGCCAGTTCCTTCCTGTCGCCGGCGCGGGAGAGTTCGGCCGCTGTTTTAAGATTTTGCGAAAATTCCTGTTTTTGCAGCGCCGCCTTCGAAAAAATATTGCCGGCCGAGACGAGATCGCGGCGGGACATTTCATCCAGGCGATTTAAAATGTCTTTTTCTGCGGAGGGAACGGGCAAAATGGAAACCGTAAGGGATAGTATGATCATCAATGAGATAATTCCGGCTACGGCCGTGTTTGGCCTGAGTATATCGCAGTCCCGAAGGCGAATGTTCCTGGTAGCATTCAGCGCATTGCGATAGATGAATCGGCCGACATGATCGCGTACATTTCTATGCATTATATCCGCGGATGCAGATAGGCGTTCAGAAAGATCAAAGTAATCGTCAATAATCGCGGCCGCATTTTTAACAGATAGCCCTCTCGCCAATCTCAGGGCAAACCCGATTATCGCGCAAAGCGGTATAAGCAAAAGATAATACATATTATTAATGCCAGGCCACGTGCCATAAATACATGCTAATGCAGCATATATGCAAATTACTACGAACAGGAGCAGTGAAAATCGCAACTGAAGATAAGAGGGGAGCCGGCGGTTAGTCTTTATCTTTAGGGCTATGACAAAACACACGGCCACAGAGGCCGATAATACACATATAACCAGTGATAACAGTGTATTATAAATATTCAGACGCAAGGCAATTTGCAGAACGACAACGCCCGCAGAAGCCGCTATAACCGGGCCGGTAGTGAATGCAATGCTTCTTATAAGGCATATGAGGCGGGCATAGTGACGCAAACGTGAACGGATTTCATTTTCAAGCGCAAGGTTCATATTAGTTTCAATCTCAAAGGCAATCCACTTAATATACATTATCTCATCATGGCCACGAGTGAGCAAGTTTAACTAATCGGCGAATAATATCGATGTAAGGTAAATATTTTAAAATTTTATTGACCCGTCGGTCATAAGGATGGTATTATTAAATAGGAGAAATGGCTGACGAACAGTGCGTTCAGGATTCATAAATATAAAATCCTATAAATTGCAGTGGGAAGCAGCCAAGTCTCTGACAGTAATGTTATTTGCATAAAAGTCCACAAGTGTGCGCTTAAATGCCGGCTCATGCGGTCCCGGGTCTGCACAGGTGCAGAATAGTTGGCGGCAACGCAAATACATTGAGAAATTCAAGGTAACCAGGCCGATATGGATACGGCCAAGTCGAATACATAGATAAAGTGCATTAATATTAGCATAATGTTATTCGGCGCAACTTAAGGAGTAACAGCCATGAGACGCAAAGGATTCACATTGGTCGAGCTGCTGGTGGTCATAGCAATCATATCGATTCTGCTGTCCATACTGGTACCGGCCATCGGCGCCATCCGCGAATACGCCAGACAGGTGGCATGCCGTTCTAACATGAACAACGCAGGTAAGGCATTAACGCAGTATACAAGTGCCGAGGGCGGAAGTTTTCCGTTTATAAGTAACGAAGACGACATGAACTACGATACGGATATGGTGGAAGGCGGAGCCGACGATCCCTTCGGTCTCGACGAGGGTTCTGCGGACGCCACCGACAGCGGTGAGCAGAAAAATCTTAACATGCTGGAAAATCTAAATCTGCTGATGTCGGAAGACCTGGCCGACTGGAAGGTGTTTATTTGCCCGTCGACCGGTAACGATGTTATGCAAAGAGGCGAGTTAGAAGGCGGTACAAATTATAATTACGGATTTGCGGATTATAAGGGTGATGTGCATATGGATTACGCCTACCAGATCGGTTACGACAATACCACGGATGGAGATAACTCCGCACCATTGACCGAGAACCTTCCATCGCAGGTAGCGATACTGGCCGACAAGCCGGGAAACGATGTTGAACACGACTTCGGTAAAGAATATGAAGATGAGGGACAAACAAAAACAAACACTGGCACCGGCTATGCGCACAGTAATGAAGGTGTTAATTACCTAACCGCCGCCGGCAATGCGAAATGGTCGGACGGCACGATATTCTGCGGCTGGGGCAGTAATAACATATATCTCGAAGACATGGATACGGATAACGAGGTGAAGACAGGTAGTGGTGATTTTACTACGCCTGACGAAAGCAAATACGACAGCGTTCTGTACCACGTTGATCACCCGGATGCAACAGCCGGGTAGTTAAAAACAGAAACGGCATTCGTGATTTGCAGTCTGTTTGCCGAAAATGAAAAGGGCGGGCGGAATAATCAAAAGCCGCCCGCTCTTTAATTTTAGAATAAGCGGAATTTCCGGCAAAAAATAATCCGATTTGGAATGTATGGGAAACAGGGGCTAAAGAACATAGTATGTTAAATAAAGATGATATGATATTTTATACCATGTATTGAACACCGGCGAATTCCGCCTGAACGGCGGGAAATTATATTCAGGAAGGTAAAGTTGGAACACAGCATAAAACTGGACAAACCCGAGCGGGCAAGGGCTATTTTCGGGCCGGCTGACAAGAATCTGCGTATGATACGCGATTCGCTTGACGTGCAGATTTTCGCACGTGGAGAGCAGGTCAAAATAACCGGCTCGGCGGACAACGTTAAGCGGGCCGCGGGGGTGATTCAGCGCCTCCAGAGCAAGGTGCGCGATAACGGGACGATAACGCAGCGCGACATTGACGAGGCCGTAGCCGGCGCCGCGGCCGGCGAGGAAAAACCGGGCCAGTCGCTGGATGTTTTCGTCGCCGGCCAGAGAATCGCGCCCAAGACGCCGGGTCAGCGGCGGTACATGCAGGCGATGCACACGTGCGACATGGTTTTCTGCGCGGGCCCGGCCGGCACGGGCAAGACATACCTGGCCGTGGCATTCGCCGTGCACATGCTCAAACACCACAAGGCAAGGCGGCTCATACTCGTTCGCCCGGCCGTGGAGGCCGGTGAAAAACTCGGCTTTCTGCCCGGCGACATGCAGGCGAAAGTCAATCCCTACCTGCGGCCGCTGTTCGACGGGTTGCACGACATGATGGAATACGACCAGATTCGCCGCTTCATGGTCAACGATGTAATCGAGGTCATACCGCTGGCGTTTATGCGAGGCAGGACCCTGAACGATTCGGTCATCATCCTCGACGAGGCACAGAACACGACCAGTTCACAGATGCTGATGTTCCTGACGCGCATGGGGCACGGCTCCAAAGCCATCATCACCGGAGACGACAGCCAGGTCGACCTGCCCGAGGACGTTACCAGCGGAATGCTGGATGCACAGCAGCGGCTGGCGAAAATAAAAGGGATAAAACTGGTCCGCCTTGACCGAAGTGACATTGTCCGCCACCGCCTGGTTCAGCAGATAGTCCAGGCCTACACGCCGGACAGGGAAAATACGAACAGGCCCAAATAGTTGCACACGCCCGGGAGCATCACGCCATAATTACGCTCTGTTTTCCCGATCCGGCCATATGTGAATAATGTATCAGAGACGCAGGTTTTCCAGCACGACGTTCCGCATCGTTTCGCGGGGGGCATCCCGGCCGGTCCATATCCGGAACTGTTTTGCGCCCTGGTTGACGAACATGTCCACTCCGGTGATGCACGTGCAGCCGGCGCTGCCGGCCAGTTCCAGCAGGCGGGTTTGCACGGGATTGTAAATAGTTTCGAATACTACTTTTACGGATTTCGGAATAGAATCCAGCGGGCTGCTTTTAACATTCGGGTGCATGCCTACCGAGGTACAGTTTATGAGAATTTCGGCATCGGTATTGCGGACCTCATCAAGCCCGGCCGCCGCGCATGCGAATTCTTCGCCCAGGTGCTGGGCGCGGCTTATGGTGCGGTTGTAAATTGTAATTTTTGCCTCGTAATACGCGAGTGCGGCAACTATGGCCCGCGCCACGCCTCCGGCCCCGATGACGGCCACGGCTCGGTCCTTCAAATCTTCCGGCCTTATCTTCATCGCATCGCAGAGGGCTTCGGTCGCGGCCGCGTAATCGGTGTTGTCTCCCCTGACGGCGCCGTCACGTTCCATAGTCAGCGTGTTAACAGCGCCGATTTTCACTGCCAGTTCGTCGCATTTATCCGCCCCGGCGTAACTGAGGGCGTTTTCCTTGTGCGGTATGGTGACGCTCAGCCCACGCCAGTTGAGCCAGGGCCTTTGCAGCAACGCATCCATAAAGCGGTTGAAGTTATCCGCGCCCGGCTGAATCAGCAGCGGCAGATATACGCCGTCGAACCCGGCGGCGTCGAAGGCGGCGTTATGAATGGCCGGGCTCATTGAGTGTGCGACCGGACAAGCAATAACGCCGAATACCTGCGTGCCGGGACCGATGGCGTCCCAGCGGTAGAGGTTTTTCATTTCCCATATTGTGGGCTGTCCCGGGGCGGATTCACCGCCGTGTCCAATCGCTGCAAACGTGCCGAATGCGCCGAACTTGCGCGCGAGTATCCGGCTTGTCACGCCCGCCTCTGCCATGGCCAGTGCGAGAGTGGGGCGATTGCAGTTGCGCAACATATCAAGTGCCGCAACAGCATCTTCGGGTCCGCCTGCGGCGAAGGCGATTTTGTTCACGGCGGCCGGCAGCGAATCCATCCGGCGGATTATCTTATCCAAATCGGCGGGCGGGCCTTCCCAGTTGTGATGGCTTACGATTATCTCGGCCACGGGCCAGTCCTTCGGCGGAACATCCATCTCTATGTCTATGTAGGCCGGTTGAAACGCCGCGGCCGCATGCAGAATCTTAAGGCGCAAGTCCTCTCTATCACTGTAATTACCGCCCTCACGAACGGGACGATTTGTGACAATGACTTCCACGGGCGCATCGGTGAGCAGTTCGGCCAGTTCGTCCCGGCTCGGCGGTATTTCCAGAAAATCCAGGCGACATTCCACGGCGTCGGCGCCGGCATCCGCGGCCGCAATCATCTGCTGCCGCATCTGGGCGATAGAGGACGCCACGAGGGGGCATATGAGTTTAGTTTGCGATTTGACGGTTGTGGGTTTGGCCATTTCTGCGGACCGCTATTTTCTTTTGTGTCGATGTTCCTGCCCGGGCAGACGTTTGCCGCCGCCTTTTTTACCTTTGGGGTTGACCAGCGCGGGCATCTTCGCCTGCGTCGCCAGCAGGTTGATTACTTTCAGGACAAGGGGACCGGGCGCCTCCTCGTGTATTTCGTATTCGCTGTTTTTATCCCGGTTCACCTTAACGTGCGCCAGGTCGGCATATTTCTTTTTGGCATCGTCTCGAACCTGCACCCATGTTACGCGCAGCTTTTCGTACAGGCGCTTGGCGCGGTCCTGCTCCATGTGCCGGATTTCGGCGCGAATGGCGTCCAGCACGTATGTAAACGTCCAGTGACGTTTCTTCTCCTCGGTTCTTATGATATCCAGCAACTCATCATCGTATCGCGGCTGGTCGGCATAGACCATCAGTTCGAATAACTGATTCTTGAATTCGCCGACGAGTTCGTTGTGGCGCTCTATGTCGCGTTCGGTCTGTATCTTTTCATGTTGCCGCTTTCTGGCGAGTTTCCTGCGTTCGGCGGAATCGCCCTTTTCGTACCGGAAGGTCTTCAGTTGTTTTTCGGAGTATTGCGGCACACGCTCAAACTGCCCGGAGTGCTGGTGTATCTCCCGCAGCGGAGGAAGAATTTCGCGTATTGTCTCGGTTTTGGCCAGCAGCAGTGGTGTGCAGAGTTTGTTGACCACGAAAAGTTTAACATCATCCGGGCGGGCCTCGGCAAGAACCTGTTTGAATTCCTCGACGCGTTTTTCGTCGAACCGGATGCGCTTCAGGTCGCGCATGACCCGGTAGAATTCTTCTTTATGCGGCGGGCGGTTGAGACGACCCTTCTTCCATTCTTCGGCCAGAGATTCGAGTTTGTCGGCGAGACGCTGGAGTTTCGACTTTTCGGCGGCCTGCGTAGAGGGCCCGGACTGCGCCTCGTTTCGTACATTCGACAGCGCAATGCCCGGCACGGCCGTGATTAATATTAGTATAAGGGCTTTTCTCATATTCTGCTCCCGTTACTGCGGCCATGCATATGATAACAGATACCCGCCGTCTATGCGCATCCGGGTTTTATTAATACAACAGATTACTCGGTAAAATCGTCGAGCGACTTGGCCAGTTTCTCGGCCGTGCCGGCGGATATTACGAAGACGCCTTCGAGGTTATTCGAGACCGCAAAACGGTTTTTGTTTTTATCCGCGCCCTTGTGCGAAACCCTCATCTGCATCGGCTTGCCGTCTTCGCCCTCAAGTTCCAGGACTATCCACGGGTCGTTCAGGGCGAAGCGGGCGGTATTTTTCGGTGTTTTATAGGTTTCGAACTGCTCGGCCGTGATTTCTTTGACGTCTTTGAGGTAATCCTCGACTTTGTCCGCCTCGATTTTCACATAAGGGTCTTCGGTGTAACTCCACCCATCGTCTTTGCGTTTGAGGATGAGCGGTTTTTCTCCGGCACGGATGCTGATGGTGTGTATATCGTCGGGATTGATTTTCCACACCGTCCTGTTTCGCAGCTCCGCCGAGAGCGTTTCGAACAGGTCCCTGGGAAACTCGCCGACGGCCACGGGGGCAGCATCGGGAACCCACACGTATGTATGCGTCTCGGATGCGGCGGCAATGAACTTATAAGTTTTTGTCCCGGACCGGGCCGGCCGGGTGGCCGCAGGTGCGGTTGCGGTCGCGGGCGATGGCATATGTCCAACAAGCGAAACGGTTATTTTGTCTTTTAACTTCGCGTACTTTTCCGGAACGGTTTCACCGAGTGCTGTAATCTCGTCGGCCTTCAGGTCGCCGAGTTTATCTACTATCTTTTTAACGTTTTCGGCCTCGGCGTCGGCGGCCACGGGGGTTGCAAGTTTCCAGGCGCCGTCGGATTTTTCGACGACGAATCGCCCGTCGGGGCGGTTTAACTTCAGTCGCGTTGCGTTCAGTTCCTGCGGGACATTCAGCAGTTTCGCGTGCCAGTAGTTGGCTGGGCCCGCCAGCAGCGGTTCGACCTTTTCCGCCGGGACCACCGCCACGGAGGTGTCGGTGGCGGTCTTGACGAAAGCCATCTTGCCCGAGGCGCTCTTCTGGCCTATCAGCAGCGTTCTGGTGCGAGATTCGCCCTGGCGGTGCAGTATGATTTTGCCGCGGGGTTCGTCCAGCCCGTAGGCGCCAAGCGGCAACTGCTGCCGTGGGAAATCCTCGGCCTTCAGAGCCGCGATGTCGTCAAGGAGTTGCTTAACCTGTGTGTCGGAGGCCCGGCCGGCGTATGGCCTGGCCATCTTCCACTGGTCATCTTTTTTGTGAATAACCGTCCGTCCGGCGGACGTGGTTATATCCACTTTCACTATAGCATCGGTCTCGATCTCCAGCACGGTCCGCTGCCGCAGATCGGCGAGGGCGGGTGTTATATTTTCAGCCAAATCCGCCTCCACGGTGAATATAAGCGGGCGACCCTTCAGACGGGCATAGACTTGCTCGTCGCGTTTATTGCCCAGCAGCAAAACATACGTCCGGCCTTCGGCTTTCCGCGTGGCGGGGGCGGTTTCGGGTTGGGTAGTAGGCGCCGGCGGTTCGGTATGGATGGTTACAATCTTACGCGCGGCGTCCTCTGTGAGGCCGTAAAGGGCCGGGTCGGGTTCGGCTTCTTTGACGAAATCCTCGGCCGTGATATCGGTCAACTCATCCAGCAAATCGGAAACTTTATCTTCGGCCGCGGCGGCATCGACGGGCGCGACAATGCCCCACTGGCCTTCGACCTTTTTCAGTTCGTAACTTTCCGCGCCGTCCACCCGCACGCGCGTGATCTGGTCTGTTTTCAGCGACAGGACCTTCTTGTCGATATAGCCCCAGGGCGAATCCTTGAGCAGTTCGTCGAAGTCAACATCGACGACGCAGGTCTTATCCGCCTCGTCTGGGCGGACATATGTGCGGCCGCCGGCGGACAGCGGAACCTGTGCCCCGATGCGGAGTGTGAATTTCTTATCTTTTTCATCTGTTAATTCTATAGTCCATCGTGGCCGGTCCAGGCCGGTAACTTCGGCGCCGGGTGCGCCTTCGGAGCCGGGTTCGAACGAGCGACGCGCCTTAAGTTCCGTTATTGTCTCGACCACGTCCTCGATCCGGGTCCTTGACGCCTGGGCATCAGGTTCGGCCAGACGCCATTTGTCCTGGGCGCTCTTTTTAAGCACTATCGATTCGCCGCCGGCTGGCGTAATAACCAGTTCTTTGGCGCCCTGTGGTTCTTTGGCGAATACCTTTTTGTCCTCCCAACCTTGTTCACCGCCGGGGCGGCTTGTCAGCCATTCGATAAAACCTGTATGTCTCACGGTCACGTACGCCACACAGGCGACAAACGCAACGATAAGAACTATGAACGTTTTGGACTTCATGGTTCTTTTACTCCGAATACTGTTCTGTTGTTATCCTGTTGTGATACGAATGTTCTTTATTTGCGGCGGAAGAACATCACAAGACCGCCGACTGCCAGAACTATCAGCGGCAGGCCCAACAGGCATGCGACCTGCAAGGCATTCTGCGTGCCGCTGTCGATCATTTCAATCGGCCTTATCTGGGCCGGCCCGGATGCGATGTAACGCTGTCGGCCTATCAGCCAGTAAACGCTGTTAATGACAACCTCGGCGTTTCCGCCGGGCGGGTCCGTCCTGGCCAGGTTTCCGCCGGAATCGAACCTTATGGCGGGCTGGTCGAGGTGCGTATCGGTAAGCGAGGCGCCGCAGCCGAGGACGACTATCCGGGCGGGATTGTCGCCTTCGCGAACGGCGGCCATCGCCACCGCAAACGGCGGACGCGTATCGCCGCCTTCGTAATCCGGACTGAAGGTGCTGCCCTGTCCCTCCATTACGCTTTCGATAAGCGACCGTATGTCGTTGGTCGCCCACGTATTGCCGGAATACGCGGCGGGGACCTTCAGCAGCGGCTCGAGCTCGACGTTTTCCGGCGCATTGTCAGAGGGAACCACCGGGCAGAGATCATTCCAAAGCATGCGCCTGGCCTGGAGCGGTTCGCCTATCGGATGGTCCGTAAAGGCGCTTATCGGCATGTAATAGAACCACTCAAGGTTCAGGCGGTACATCCCGGGGCGTTGCTCGTCAGGCGAGGCCATGACAACACGGTAATTGGTCCTGGCGTCGATACCCCACTCTTTGCGGAGATAACCGTCAAGGCCGTAAGGCAACTGAACCGGAGGCGAGCCAAAACCCATCTGCCGAGGCCATGTGAAACCGGCAAGGAATATAGACGGAATACCGGAATCTATGCCCTTATTAATCTTTTCTATGTGCTCTTTCCCGAAGCCAGCGCCGGGCGGCATGCCGGGCATCGCCGGCGGAGGCGGCAGCACCAGCATGACCCTCGGGGCCTCTTCCTCCTCGGAGGGCGCCGTGGAAGGTTGGGTTTGGGACTCATCGCTTTCATCCTCATCGCCGGCACCGGGCATTTCTTCGCTGAGATTCCATTCGACAACCTCGAAGTTGGCCTGTTCAAGGCGGCTGCGCAGCGTGGACAAATCGTACACGCTGATATCCGGCTGGGGCATCCTTCTGGCCTGCCTGCCGGTGGGGGAGTAATAGGTCAGCATGACTTTGGCGAAGGGTTCCTGCGTCATAGACAGAATCGCCGAGCCGATGGCGGCGTTTCCGTTGAATGTCCTGTTCTGCGTTTTGTCTTCGTTGCGGCCGAAAGCTCCGCCCTCTACCGGCCAGACCTCGTCGAAGCCCACCGTGCGAATGTCGTCCTCTGTTTCGACCACTACGATATTATCGCCGGTGATGTCCTCGGCCAGAGTTCCGTCTTCGAGTTCGGGCAGTTCATCCGCCTGTTCGAGCAGCTCGTCTACGGGTTTCATCTGCGCGGCGAAATAATTCCCACCTTCGGCGCGGGCAAGCACTTCTTCGCTCACACTATCGACGTTAATCAATTGCCCGATACGCTGGGCGGCTTTATCGCGTATTTGCGCGAACTTACCGCTGTTTTCGGCGAAAGATTTACGCATATCCTTGATGGCCTGGATTTGATATTTCGGTCGAGCCACCTCAAGCAGCGACTCCACGTCGGACTGCCGGCTGCGCATAAGTTCGGCATACTGTGAAAAATATTCGTCGATGGTGATTCGCACGCTCATAAGCCCGCCTGCGGCCTGGACCTGCATGGTCCATGCCCTGCTTTGCCGCAATAGTTCGGCGCTGCCCTCGCCGGCGATTGTCCGCAGCGCCTCGGCGGCATTGCTGATTTTCTCGACCACCCGGCCCATCTGCTCAGATATCTTTTTAAGCAGCGCTTCCGGCTTTTCGGGCGGTGCGCTGTCTGGCGCGCCCGTAACCTCCACGAGTTTATTCATGGCGGCCACGGCGGCATCCATTGCTTCGACCGCGCGGCCGCGATTGGCTTTGACCTTTTCCGGCACGTTAGCGATTTTGTGCAGAAGTTCGGATTGTTTTTGCAACTCCTCCCTGGTGGCCGTCAACGCATCGGTCGCTTTTTGCACCAGGTCTGCATAATCCGGCAGGGATGTCATTTCCGCCTGTTCCCGCATGTCCTCGAGCACACTTTGCAGCTCATTGACCCGGTCCTTTAGTTCTCCGGAAATTTCGGCACTCAGCCCCCACCTGTTAAGGTAAGAGTCGGCGGGCAGTTGCGACCATTCCTGCAGTCGGTTCTGTAGATTTTTCACGACTGTTTTAATTTGCTTGCGGAAGTTTTCGACAAACTTCACGTGCTGTCCCGCTTGGCTCCTGACGCTTTTGCGGAGCCGGCCTATGAGTTCGAATTTACCCGCATCGGTGGTGATATTATCCACCTCCACATCGCGGCCGTACTCGCTCATCTCGCGCAGCAGGTCGAGCACGCGTGAGCGGCGCTGGTCGGTTTTATATTCCGGGTCGTCGGAAGTGTACACGCAGGTAAGGCGAAGCGGCTGGTCCACCTGCGAGAGTATCCGCTTGGTCCGCTCGCTTACGCCGAACCGTCCCAGCGTCTGGAAGTCTTTTCGCCAGTAGTCGGCCTGGGCAATTATGTTGACAATAACCGCCAGGGCAACCGCCAGGGCAATCGAGAGTATCGCCTGCGTTCCATAACGGAGGCGCGACTCCGGCGCCGAGGCAAGGAACAGCAGATACGTCCATGCGCCGAAAACCACGAACAAAATCACGGACGCCAGAGCGGCCGGCCAAAGCATGGCTTTGGTTTCCGCACCGCCGGTTATAATCCTCATAATTACGGACAGCAGCACCGACACCGACGCAAGTGTGACGACTACCGCCAGAGCCGATTCGAGCCGGTGCGCCCATCGCCGGCCGCGCAACATGTAGAATCCGCCGGCGGCGATTATCACCGCCAGAACAAGCGACAGAAGTTCCATCGCCTGCGCCGACCAGGATGGGAAATCCGCCTGTTCGAACCACTGTTGAAGCCGGTCATGGCCGAACACCCCGGCCATCACCAGTATACTAACCACCGCCAGTGCAACACCGCCGACGAGTGCGACCGCGCCGGCAATATTTGCAAACCTGCGGTCCATCTGACTCATATTCTTGGCCGATGCCTCTATCGCCATTGTCGAGACTCCAGGGTCTTAACGCTCAAAAACAAAAACAGCGCGGTTATGCTCAAAAAGTAAATCAGCCCGCGCGTATCGAACACTCCTCGCGAGAAATCCTCAAAATATGACATAACGTTCAACCTGGCCGCCAGGTGGCTCCACGGCTGGGGCGTGTGTGCAACCATCACCCGCATCAGTATCCCGAAAACAGCCAGAATAGCGATGCCGACTATCGCCGCCAGCAACTGGTACCGCGTAAGTGACGAGGTGAAAATCCCCACAGCCAGGAAAGTCGCTCCCAGCAGCACCATGCCGAGATATCCCATAGCGGCCACGCCCGCGTCGGCCTGGCCGAATACCGCGATAAGCGCCCAGAACACGCCGGTCAGAACCAGCAGAACCAGGTAAAACACCAGCACGCCCAGGAACTTGCCCAGAATCACCTGCGTATCCGTGACGGGTGCGGTCATGAGAGTCTCGACCGTTCCGCTGCGGAGTTCGTCGCTTATCAGACGCATCGTCAGCACCGGAACGGCGAAAACCATTATGTAGGCCATCGCCTCGAACAAAGGACGCAGCGACGCCTCCTGGCCCGGTATGAATATCTTATGGAAGAACCACAAACCGCTGGCCAGAAGGAACAGCGCCCCTATAACGTACGCCATCGGCGAATAGAATAATCCCGACAGTTCCTTGCACGCCAGAGTAAGCGTCTTTTTCATGTTTTACTCCTTGGCAAATCGTCGAACCCGCCGACCTATGCCGCGCCGGCAGGCGGTTGTCCCGCACGAATGTTCTGCTCGTATGTAATCTGTACGAAGAAATCTTCCAGCGAACCGGTCTCGCGCCGCAGTTCACGCAGCTGCCAGTCCTTTTCGGCGGCCAGTTTATATATGTTGCCGCGAGGGTCGGATTCCCCACCGACCTTTATGCTCATCCTGGTCCAGTCGCCCACGCGTTTATGGGAGACTTTGCCCACGCCGGTGAGTTTCTTTATCTCCGCCGTCATCTCATCCGCGGTGGCGCCGCGCATTTCGGCGATTATCTCCGAGGGGCCGACAACCCGCCGTCGCAGTTCCTGCGGCTTGCCGGAGGCGGCTATCCGCCCGCCGGCGATGATTATCAGGTGGCTGCACGTCTGCTCGACCTCGACCAGTATATGACTGGAAAGTATCACCGTGTGGTCCGGGGCCAGTGAGCGGATCAGTTCCCGCATGGAACGGATCTGGGCCGGGTCCAAACCAATCGTCGGCTCGTCGAGCACCAGCACAGGCGGGTCGTGCAGCAGCACGTCGGCAAGGCCTACACGCTGGCGGTAGCCGCGGGAGAGTTCGCCCAGCCGCCGGCGTGTCATGTCTTCCGGCCGGGAGAGCCAGCAACGCTCGCACACCCGCTGCACGGCCTTGCGACGCTGTTTTCGGGGTATGTCTCGCAGAGCGCCGCGGAACATGAGATATTCGTCCACGCGCATTTCGGGATACAGCGGCACCGCCTCGGGCATATAGCCGATATTACGGCGGACCTGGAGCGAATCGCCGAACACGTCGTGGCCGGCTACGCGGGCCTTTCCGCTGGTGGCCGGCAGAAAACAGGTCAGTATCTTCAGCGTAGTGCTTTTGCCGGCGCCGTTGGGGCCGAGGAAACCCACGATCGAGCCCTTCTCTACATCGAAGGAAATATCGTCCACAGCGAGGACGGGACCGTACCACTTGGTCAGATTTTCGACTTCTATCATGCCCATGTCAGTTTTCCTGTACGTTTATACACGGTTTCATTCTATCCGTTGACTGAGACGTCAGGTTGAACCGTCGCAACTTAAGGAGGTTTCGCCATAATCGTTTTTATGATTGACGATATTGGCGATATTGTTCTTGAGAGGATTAATATATGAAATTTTTGAAAAGTTTGTCAAGGAGTGCAGGCGGATCTAAAAAGTCTCTTATTAATAACTTGACGCGTCTTGCACAGCAGACGTAAATTGATAATGAAACATATAGCATATCATCAAAAAAGGTAATGCGATGGAATCAAGCGAACTCATCTGTCTCGGGGTGGGGGTGCCTTACAGCATAGTAATGGTAATTCTCACGATTGGTCTTCGTCATTCGCGAATGTACCTGTTCGCGGCTGCTTTTATTTCTGCGCTTGCAGCGGTGATATTCACATGCGTAGAGGATCTCATCTGGCCGCAGTTATTCAATGCTCTCGAACATTTCTGCTACGCCGCTACGGGAGTGCTTCTGGCGGCCGGGACGTGGGCGATGGCCGCCTGGTCCAAAGCCGTGGAAGGAGGCCGAGGATGAACGCCGCGGCACTGATGGACATTATCGGCGCGGGCGGCGTCTGCGTGGCGCTGGCGGGACTGGTAAACTGGCGACTGGGTTCTATACGCCCGGTTTCGGCTATACTGCTGGCGATGGCCCTGGTGGCATATCTGTTTGTTACGCTGGCCAACGTCCTTGAGCACATGGAAGTTACGAGCACAATGGATTTTTACGAAGACTTTGCCGAGGCCGTTTTTTTTATACTCGCAATATTCTTTCTGCGGCAGTTCCAGTGAAGGGCCTTTCCGCCTGAGTCATTCCCGGGCTGCAGCGATTCGCGACAAATAACGTGATATAATATCCCGGCTGTTTATAATATTAATGAAGATTCGAATGTGCGGCGTTTGTTTCTCAAAAGGCGATAAAAATCTTCATAAAGGAGACATGAAATGAAGAGACACCACCTGTTAATACCGCTGTTGGCCCTGGCACTGGCGCTGGCCGCCGGATGCGGGGACGATTCCGAGGATAAGAACAATGGCCGGGTAGACGTGGAAGAGGAAGGCAGAAAAATCACCATAACCGGCAAAGAAGGCAAGGCCACCTTCACCGCAGGCGGCGGCGCGGAGATACCCGACGGATTCCCCGACGACGTCTACATTTACGACGGCGCGAAGGTCAATACTTCGGCCACGGTTAAGGGTTCTTACCAGGTGCAACTTTCCAGCAGCGACGCCGTGGATAAGGTCCTTTCCGTTTACAAGCAAAAAATGGAAGCGGCCGGATGGAGCGAAGAGGCCGCCATGGACATGGGCGAGCACAAAATGCTGCACTACAAGAAAGACGGCCGCGAAATCAATGTGCAGATAATCCCCGAAGATTCCGGCGCGACGAACATAATAATCTCCGTACCGAAAAAGTAGTCCACCGGACCACAGTCAGGGCGTGAACATATCGAGACGCCGCCTGGCTATAGCGGGCGGCCGTCAAATATATCGTTTACTGGCCGACCGGTTCGCTTACGTCGTCGAAATCGGCCGGGTCGTATTCGATAGGCAGCCCGGCCGCAACCCGCTTCTGATAGACGCCTATCCGGCGATTTCGCTCTTTTTCGCAGGCGAGTTCGTTCAAATGCATTTCGGTGCAGTCCATTGAGTTGGGCAAGTCCCAACCTGGAGGTGCAGCCCTGATAGTTCCCATGCCCGATGCACAGTCGTTTCCAAAATTCATCGTTATACCTCCCTGTGCAAAATTCGTTTTTGCAGCACCGCAAATCAGTCCGGCTGAAGTCCTGCCCGAGAAGTTCAACCCGCGCCGGCGGCGGGGGCACAAGTCGATGATTAATCCCGGACCCTTAACAAATCAGCTCTGCTGGTCCTTCCATGCCACTTAATATACAGTCCTAAGATAAACTGACGATTAAGGTGAAATTAAAGATTTGCTATTTTGAACGCGTCATTTTACGGCGTGCAAGCCGATGCGACGGCGAAAATACACGAAACCGCCCGGAATCAGTCGTCGCAACGTTTCCGGCATTCGTCGAGAATTTCGAACGTGCTGCTGGTTCCTATTCGCGTGGCGCCGGCGGCCCGGTATTGCAGAAGCGTATCGAGGACCCTTATGCCGCCGGCGGCCTTAATCTGCACGCCGGGTGGGCTGTATTTCCGCATTAGTCTGACATCCGATAACTTCGCGCCCGCCTCAGCGAAGCCGGTGGATGTTTTGACCCAGTCGGCGCCAACTTCCGCGCAAATTTTACAAAGCCGGATTTTTTGCTCATCGGCGAGGAGGCAGTTTTCGAATATGACTTTCACCTTCCGCCCGGCGGCGTGTGCGGGTTCGACGACGGCCGAAATATCGCTCTGCACGTAACCCCATTCGCCGGCGATGACTTTATTGATGTTGGCGACCATATCGAGTTCCTCCGCCCCGCACTCGATCGCCCATTGGGCTTCGGCTGCCTTGACGGCCGTGACCTGCAGACCCTGAGGGAAGCCCACGGTCACCTCGGCGCGGACGGCACTGCCGATCAGTTCGTCAACGCACAAATCCAGGCGGCACGGCATAATACACACGCCGGCGATGCCGTATCTCATCGCCCGGTGGATTTCATCTCGCATATGCCGCACCGAAAGCGTCGGCTTGAGCAGCGCGTGGTCAATCATTTGCGCTATGTCACTGTAAGCGTAGTCCACTGGTATTCCTTTTCATCGGGCATGTTAATCGCAGACGGAGTAACTGTCCAATGGTTGCGCATTTGCGTTGACGGGGGGTAGATTGCAGCCAATGGATGAGTGAGTCAATATAACATAACAGATAACATCACTTGCTAAAACACGGGTATTGAGGGTACAATAGAGTAGAGAAATAAGCATGCGTTTAATAGCAAGCCACAATACATACACAGGAATAAGTTGAGGAACCCGATAATGAAAAGAGTAACCTTCATCGCCGTTTTACTGATTTTCGGGGGATTAATAGCCGGCGCCAAAGCTGCACAGAACGAAAAACGTCATATGTTTACACACGGCGGCTTTTCTGACCAGGACGTGCAGAAAGCCATCGAAAAGGGCATCAAATTCCTCTGGAGCAGACAGAACAAAAATGGCTCTTGGCCGGCGGATGGAGTAAATCAAAATAAATATCCCCTGAGCTCTACGCCACTGGTGACCTACGCCCTCCTGGAAAGCGGCGAAAATCCGCAGGACCCCCGCATGCAAAAGGCGCTTAACTGGCTGACCAAACAAAACTGCAAGATGACTTATAATCTGGGGATACTCTGCAACGCCTGGTACGTGGCCAACAGAACCACCAACAGGAAATACCTCGCCAATCTTAAGAAGGATGCCAAGCGTCTCGGTAATTCGGCCAATAAGGGTTCCTATCATTATAAGGCCACGGGCAAACCCGTAGGCAGTTGGGACAATTCCTGCAGCCAGTACGGACTGCTTGGCGTGTGGGCGGCGGCCAGAGATAATATCGAAATCCCGCGACAATACTGGAAAGAAGTTTGGGATCACTGGAAACGCACGCAGAACCCCGACGGAGGGTGGTCATACAAACACGGCGGCACTAGCGCAACGATGGCTGCTGCCGGTGTGGCCAGCATGTTCGTATGTTTCGACAACCTCCATCAGTCCCAGTTTGTCAAATGCACGGGCGGCAAACTCCCACCACCCATAAAGCGCGGCCTGGACTGGTTCGACAAAAACTTTAAAGGAACAGTAGGCAGTGGAAAGTGGAAATTCTATTATCTTTACGGCGTGGAACGCGTCGGGCTGGCGTCGGGATACAAATATTTCGGCACTGCCGACTGGTATAAATTGGGCGCCAAGTGGCTTCTTAGTCACCAGAAAGGCAACGGTGAGTGGAATGGTAATAGGGGGCCTATGGTCAACACGGCTTTTGCCCTTCTGTTCCTTGTTCGCGGACAGAACCCCGTACTTTTCAACAAACTTCAGTACGACGGATACTGGAACAACCGCCCCCGCGACCTGGCCAACGCAACGAATTGGATAACGCAAACATTCGAGCGGACCGTAAACTGGCAGATAGTCAACCTGAAGGTTTCCACAACGGAATGGCACGATGCGCCTATCCTCTACATAGCCGGTTCGAAAAAGCCGGAATTTTCCGACAAGGACCTTGAAAAACTCAAACGTTTTGTCCACCAGGGCGGAACTATATTGAGCGTAACCGAATGCGGCGGTCAGGGGTTTGCGGCGGAAATGCGAAAAGTCTACAAAAAGATCTTTCCCGATTACGAACTGACCCCATGCTCCAAGGATCATGATATTTACAGCGCGCACTTCAAGACGCGCGGATCTCCGAAACTGTTCGAACTCTCAAACGGTGTCAGACCCTTTGTGATACACAGTGATCACGACCTGGCCCTTGGCTGGCAGACCCGCCGGTACGTCACGGGCAAGGACTTTGAGATTGCGGCCAACATAGCGATGTATGTGGCCGACAGCGTATCGCGCCTGCCTCACCGCGGGACGACGCACTGGCCGCCGGCATCCAAAAAAACCCCCTCGCCCAAGGTGAAACTGGTGCGACTGGAACACAAGAGCAACTGGAACCCGGAGCCGCTGGCCTACGAACGCTTGTCGAGATTGTTGAAGCTCAACGGTGAAGCTACCTTGACCGTAGAGACCATGCCT
The DNA here is from genome assembly GCA_964472875.1 of uncultured Planctomycetaceae bacterium. Taxonomy (GTDB): domain Bacteria; phylum Planctomycetota; class Phycisphaerae; order SM23-33; family SM23-33; genus CAYYMD01. Next base: position 8,015 of record CAYYMD010000036.1, on the reverse strand, counting down.
GTCGAGAAACTCGGCGAAAGTGACGCAAAGGTTGCCACGCTGACCGGAACGGACAAACTGGAACTTACTGAAGCAGAAAAGCAGGCGATTAAAAAATTTGTATCCGGCGGCGGGACTCTCGTGATGGATGCCGCCGGCGGTTCCCGCGACTTCGGCCGGTCTGCCTGGCGGGAGGTTTCGAGCATGTACGGGCCTATGTCTATAATGCGCCTCTCGCTTAACTCCGAGGTGTACAAGCTCAAAGGTCACGAGATAGACGAGGTGGACTACCGTCGTCGCACCCGGGCACGGAAGCGCGAAAACACCCCCAGTCTTTACGGCGTTATGGTCGACGGGCGTCCCGGCGTCATATTCAGCCGCGAGGACATAACCGGCGGACTCGTCGGCCAGCCCAGTTTCACCATCGACGGTTACGAGTCGAAGTCCGCTTACGAAATTATGCGGAACATCATACTGTTCGCCGCCAAGTAAACTTAAAGGGGGAAAATGTATCGTTGATTCGCTTGCCGGGTCGAAGCCGTAAGGCAAAGACGGGTTAATTCGACTATTGGTCCACCACGTATCCGTTTTTGCGGAAATACTCGACGGCCTGGTCTACGGAGCGGAAGACCTCGCTGGCGGTTGCGGTGATAAACGGCGACGGGGCCGCCTGCGGCCGCCATATCGCGAACACATCCCGCGTGGCCTCGTGTGCGTGCTGCAGTTCCCGCTCCACGCCCGAGGAGACCGCCGGCCGGCCGTCGTCCATGGCCGGTATGTAAGAGATGATCATGTCCGACTGGTCGATTAGTTTGAAATCGCGCGCGTAAATCTGCCCGTCGATGTCGGGTATGATATCGATAACCTGCGACGTCTCCAATACTGCCTGCTCGTTCGGCGGACCGACCGTTATGGTCCGAAGGCCGTCTTTCGCCGCGGCCAGCGCCTTCTGTGCGGTGTCTTTTTCCTCTACCTCGGCCGGATCGAAACACACGAACAACTCCTTCATCCGCCGGCGGAAATCGCTTATCTCATCCTGAATTCGCTGCTCGTCAAGCACGTGCGACATGGGAAACGACAGGTACGCCTTCTTCTGCTTCGGGAAGCAGAACAGCCGCGCCAGCGCGTCGGCCGTGGCCTCCTCGCATCCTCGCGCAAAAATATAAAAGCACCCGTGCCCGCGAACCAGCTCGCTGAGCAGTTCGGTGGCCAGAACCTCTTCCTCGCGCCAAACCATCAGGTCCTTGAGCGTATGGTCGGCATGGCCGTCGCGCTTCATGCGGTAGTGCAGGCGGTCAACGTTGTCCACCAGGCACACGTACAGGTCGGCGTCGAGGGCCTTCATCTGGTCGTAGTCGAATGCGTAGAACAGGCCATGCCGCCAGCGGAAGGTGGCGTGCGTGTTGATAATGGTGTGGCGGTCGGATGCGCCGCGGTAGTCCTGCCCGCAGGCCGAGAGGATGTCCTTGACCACGCTGCGGCGAAGGTTCGTCAGGCGCGACAGCGGCAGGTCGAGTATCTTGCCCGCCGCCACGTCGGGCGCCTCGGCGTACATCATGTCGCCGATGTTGTGAATGTCCACCGCGTGGCCGTAATCGGCCGCGAGTCGCTTCACCGCCGCAAGGTAAGATTTTTTATCCAGGCCCACCTGTCCCGTTACTGTTACAATCATATCCATAGATTAGCCGCCCCGCCCGCCTTTAGGCAAGATGCAATCGCTCGACGGGTTAAAATAGCGGCAGTTTCAAACGGACCGTCTTTGTTTTCGGCCGCTTATTAAACTCCGGCCGACGCCGTTTCCGATTTTTCAGTACCACAAGCAATGGAAAGCAAAAATGAACGACACGCCCAAAACGCAAAATAGCCGACGGCCCCCAAAGGCCTACAAGAACCTTCCGTTCCTGACCAGTCCCGCGGCCCGGCCTATCCGCGTGCTGTGTGAGTTGACCGAGCCATCGGCCCGGTTCAAACAACTGGGCATCAGGGACACTATCGTGTTTTTCGGCTCGACACGCGCACTGCCGCGCGAAACGTCCGAGGCGAATCTTGCGGCCGCGCGGCGCGACCGCTCGGATGACACGGCTGCGGCCGAGCGTGCGGTGGAACTGTCGCACTATTACGAAGACGCCCGCGCATTGGCCCGCCGATTGGCTGAGTGGTCGCTTACAATGCCGGCCGACGGTCGGCGATACGTGGTCTGCTCTGGTGGCGGGCCGGGCATAATGGAGGCCGCCAACCGAGGCGCCGCCGAAGCCGGCGGACAGACAATAGGGCTGGGCATATCGTTACCGTTGGAGCAGGAACTGAACCCATATGTCAGCGAAGAGCTGGGTTTTGAGTTCCATTACTTTTTCATTCGCAAATTCTGGTTCGTATACATGGCCAAGGCGCTTGTGATTTTTCCCGGCGGATTCGGAACACTGGACGAACTCTTCGAGGTGCTCACGCTCGTCCAGAACCGCAAGACCACCAAGCACATGCCGGTTGTTGTCTACGGCCGCGAATACTGGGACAAAATCGTCGACTTCGACGCCCTCGCCGAGACGGGGACAATTTCAAAAGAAGATCTCGACCTCATCCACTTCTGCGACGATGTTGACGAGGCATTCGAATACCTTCGCGACAGACTTACTGAAAAATAGAGACTGCCGCTATTTCAGAATCTCGTTTATTTTAGCGCGGAGGTCGTCCACGGACGGCGTTTTGCCCTGACGCATAATTTCCGCGGCGGCGTCCATCTTCCGCGATTCGTTGCACCCGGCCACGGCGTGGACTTTGCCGTCAACCGTGTAATAAGCCAGAAACTGCTGATTCTCCGCATCGCCGTCGAAGACGATGTCGTCCCACTTCTTTGCGTGGCCGACGTACTCGGTGATGACGAAGTACTGGTTCGTCCAGAAGAACGGGACGTCGTCGAAGGGGACATCCTTGTCCAGTATGTTTCCGGCGGCCGTCTGCCCCTGCTGCTGGGCCACGCGCCAATGCTCGATTCGAATCGACTGTTGTATCCGCCAGTCGGGGAAGGTGGCGATGTCACCTGCGGCGAAGAAATCCTCGCCGGCGCGCATATGCCGGTCCACCGTTATGCCGCCGTCGTCGTTGGTCTCGAGGCCGTCGATGTCATCCGTCGCCGGCACGACGCCGACGCCCACCACGGCGAAGTCGGCCGGGAGTTTTTCGCCGTTTTTAAGAACCACCGACTGTAGTTTACCGTCGGAACCTTCGAAGTGGTCCACGAACTGGCCCAGTTTGAACGTGACGCCCTTTTCCTCGTGGACTTTGCGATACATATTCCCTATCTGCTCGCCGAAGACGCGGGCGAACGGCGTCTCTTCCGGCGCGGCCACGGTCACCTCGACTCCGCGCTTGTTCAGCGAGGCGGCGACCTCCATGGCTATGAAACTCGCCCCCACGACCACTGCCTTGGCGCCTTTCTGCCCGGCCGAGCGTATCCGCTCGCAGTCTTCCATACTCCGCAGCAGAAACACGTTCTGCAAATCCTCGCCGCCGGCGCCGAGGCGTCTCGGCCGGCCTCCCGTGACCAGCAGGAGTTTGTCATACGTCATCTGCTCGCCGCCATCGCAGGTGACGGACTTGTTCGCGGTGTCAACCGCAGTGACTCGCCTGTCGGTGAGGACCTCGATTCCGTGCTGGTCGTAAAAATCGCTGCTGCGGATTATCGGCTGGTCCGTCTTCCTGCTGGAGAGGTAAAACTTGCTCAAATCGGTACGGTCGTAGCCGATTTTGGGTTCGTGCGTCAGCATTACGATTCGGCCCTGGAAGCCCTCCCGCCGCAGCGTCTCGGCGGCGGCCATCCCGGCCGCCCCGGCCCCGACGATTACGAACGTGCGCGAATCGGCATCCGTGTCCGGCGCGGCCATTTCGGGAACCTGCGGAGCGGGCTGGACGTCCGGCACGATTACCTTTACGTCCTCGCCGTCTACGCGCACCTCGTACCGGGCCAGTCGCTCCAGCGCCGGCGGCTGTAGCACATCGCCCGTCTCTGCGTCGAACACCGCCTGGTGCCACGGGCAGCGGACGTGGCCTTCGTGCAGCGTGCCTTCGGCGAGCGGGGCCCCGTGGTGCGGACACTCGCCGCCGTAGGCGTAAAATTTGCCGTCCTTCCTGAGCAGCAGAATCTTCTGCTCGTCGATTTCGACCTGCTTCATCCGGCCGTCTTTAAAATCCGCGGCCTTGCCTGCTATGTGTTCCTTGCTCATTGTGCTTTCCCTTTCCGGCGGCCAGGCGTCGGCCGCATTATGTCGCAAAAAAATTCGTACACTTCAGTATTCACTGAAATTATATGCACCAGCCCGCCTGCGAAACTGATTTGCCTGTGGCTAATCTACTTCCGCTTCGGCTGGCAGCCGGGGCAGTGGAAAGTTCCGCGCTGGTTGACGATGCTGCGACGGATGCGCCGGCCGCAGCGGAGGCATTTCCGGTCCTCACCGCGTCGGTGGACCAGCCACGTGCAGGGGCAGTCGCGTGCGTCGCAGCCGCGGTCGATTGACGTAGTCAGCACGCGTCGCATCGTGCGGTAAAGTTTGTCGATGTCCTTGTCGGCCATTTTATCCAGCCGCCGGCGCGGGTGGACGTGCGCCTGGAACAGTATTTCATCCACGTAAATGTTGCCCAGGCCGGCGATGTTCTTCTGATTCATCAGGGCCGACTTTGCCATGGCGCGCTTGTGGGCGAATATTTCCCCAAATTGCCGGCGGTCCACGGCCAGTGCGTCCGGGCCGAGCTGGCGTTCTTTTATAAGTTCATCGGCGCTGTCGACCAGCATCACCTCGCCCAGCATACGCTGGCATACGTAGTCCAGCGACAGCCCGCCGACGAAGCGCATTTCGACTCTCGTGTGTTCAGGCGGCCCTTCGCCTTTATCGTGGTACTTCACCATGCCCGTCATGCCGAAGTGCAGCGCCAGAACCACGTCGCCGTCGGTCGGGGCCAGCAGCCACTTGCCGTGACGCCAGGCGTCAATAAAGCACCGCCCGTGTAACCGCCGGTCCAATCGGCGGGCCGAGGTAGGCCCCAGTGCGCGCTTGTCATACACTTTCACCCTGTCGATGCGCCTCTTTAGCGCGCCGCCGGCGAAGTAATTTCGAAAACTTTCCACATCCGGCAATTCGGGCATGACATTCACCGCTTTGGCGGGCTTATCTGCGGCGGCTTAGGGGCCTTGGCCGCAGAGCCCGGCTCAAGTTCCATCTTCAGCGACAGGAAATCCGACAAGTCCTTTGTTGTGATGATACCCCTCAGCCGGTCGCCCTCGGCCACTACCAGCATGCCGAGTTTGTTCTTGTTCATCCGCTCAAACGCTTCGGCCGCGTCGCGCTGCGGAGATATGGAATTGTTCTCGTTCAGTTCTTCGGCCACGTCGCCGACGGTGCGGTTTTGCCATTGCTCGCGCGGCAGGTCCTTTATCCCCTGCATGGTAACGCAGCCGGTAAGCCGGTCATTTTCCACCACCGGGGCCAGCGGCATGCGGTATTTGTATAAATATTCCTCTACAAAATCCGGCACGGGCATCTCCGGCGGGACGCCGTGAACGTCCTCTTCTACGAAGTGTTCGACATTTTCGCTGCGCAGCACACGCTGTATCACCACGCGGCGGTAACTGTTTCTGGCAGCGCCGCGGATGAACAGGCCGATGAGTATCTCCCAAATGCCGGCCAGTGCGCCTGCGAATATGAGGTTAAACGCCCCCAGGCCGACCAGCGCCCAGCCGAGCCCCTCGCCTACTCTCGAGGCCGCGCGCGTGGCGCCCAGAAGGTCGCCCTTGAACTTCCATATGGCCCCGCGGAGCACCCTGCCGCCGTCCAGCGGAAAGCCGGGTATGAGGTTGAACCCCGCCAGCATGCCGTTGAGTATGCCCGCCCACAGCAGCACTCCGGCTACCGGCTCGGGCACGGCCAGCGACCTGGCGCCGTACGAGACGCCCACGAATATCCCGCCCAGGACGATACTGGAGATAGGGCCGGCGATGGCCATGAGAATCTCCGCCTTCGGGCTGGGCGGCTGAGACGACATCTCCGCCACGCCGCCGAACAGGAACAGCGTTATCCCACGCATGGGCAGGCCGTACCGCCGAGCGACCAGCGAGTGGCATAGTTCGTGAAACACGATGGACAAAAACAGCCCGAACGCCCCGCCGAAACCCATCGCAAGATGAACACCCCAGTGCAAATCGGGATACCACCGGGGAAAGACCCCCGCCGACAGCGACCAGACCACCAGGGCCAGTATTACCAGCCACGAGATGTCTATCTTGACCTCGAACCCGAATATACTGAACAACTTAATGGTTTTTGAAAACACTCATCCGCCTTTCCGTATGCGTATGGTTTAGTGACGAAATCCGCTGTTATCATTATATGAAGCGCGCCGGACGGCGATTGCGGGCGTTGGCCCGGCGGATAGAAACGGGCAATGAGTTTTAATACTGCTTGCGCCGGCGGGCGGGTGGAATGTCGAGCAGTTTGCGGTACTTGGCCACGGTGCGGCGGGCTATCTTCAGGCCGCGATTGGCGAGTTCCTCGGCCAGGCGGTCGTCGTTGAGCGGTTTGGACTTGTCCTCGGAATCGATGATTTCCTTGAGTTTGGCTTTGACGGCGTCCCAGGCGACGGCGCTGCCGTCGCTGCCGGTGGTCCCGCCGGAGAAGAACATCCGCAGCGGGTCTATGCCACGCGGCGTCTGGACGTACTTTCCGGCCACGGCGCGGCTGACGGTGGCCACGTGCACGCCCACCCTGTTGGCGACCTCGGCCATCGGAAGGGGTTTGAGCGCCTGGCGGCCCTGTTCGAGGAAATCGCGCTGCGACTTAAAGACCTCCTCTATGACCCGCCTAACAGTGCGGCGCCGCTGCTGAATGGCGTCCACCAGCCAGCGGGCCGAGCGGATATTATCGCGGATGAATTTGCGCGTGTTGTCGTCGGTGTCGCGGTTGCGCGCCATGCGGCGGTAGGAGGAGGATATCTTCAGGCGGGGCGAATTTTCTTCCGACATGGTCACATGAATTTCGCCGTCGTCCCCGATTTCCACGACGGCGTCGGGGTTGATTATCGGCACGGTCCGCCCGCCCACCAGCAGGCCCGGTCGCGGATTCAGGTGAGAAAGGTTTTCAACCGCCTGTTTTATCTCCTCCAGCGGCCGACGCAGTTTGCGGGCGATTGCGGGCAGATGGTTCTTTTCTATCTCGCGGAGGAAATTATCCACCAGTTCCGTCTCCAGCGTCACATCCCTGCCGGCCTCGGCCTCGGCCGACAGTTGCAGCAGCAGGCACTCCCGCACGTCCCTGGCCCCCACGCCGGGCGGTTCGAGTTCCTGCACCTTTTTCAGCGCCTTCTGAAGCGTCTCGAGGGGAACCGGACCTTCCTCGCCGCCTTTTTGTATGATTTCCTCCAGCGGTGTGTGCAGGTATCCGTCGGCGTCTATGTGATTGATTACCAGTTCCCCGGCCTCGGATATTTCTTCGCTCGTATCCAGCAGGCGCCACTGCTCCAGCAGATATTCATTAAGCGACTGCTGAGGCGCGGGCGTATTGGCCATGGCTTCGAGTTTCGCGTCACGCTCGCCGGACGGCGGCTGCGGCCGCCTCGACGGCCCGTCCAGTTCGGAGAAATCCTCACCGAACTCATCCGAGAAATCCGCCAGTCGCTCGAAGTCCTCGCTGTTTCCGTTGGACTCATCCACTACCAGCGGCTCCTCGCCGCGCTCGACGGAATCATCCGTCTCCACGGGTTCGACATCCTCCTCGCCGGTGTTCTCGGCCATCTCGAGGACGGGGTTTGCCTGGAGTTCTTCCTGAATTCGCTCCTGCAGCGCCATAACGGGCAACTGGAGAATCTCCATCGACTGGATCAGCCGCGGAGCCAGTTTCATCCGCTGTTCGAGGCGCATCTGTTGTGTGGCGTCGAGTCTCATTCCAATATCATTATATCATCAATTGAAGTTGCATCTAAAGACGTAACGCCCCGGAGATAGTGTCAAATATTATGTGTAAGTTTTATTTTGTGCCATCTGGCGAGCTGGC
>CAYYMD010000035.1:0-30330 GCA_964472875.1 uncultured Planctomycetaceae bacterium | reverse complement strand
CAACAAAACTATAACCAACTGTCCCTATTCGACTTATAATGGGACAGTACTGATTTCCGGATTGGATTTGTGGATTTGGCCAAATGGAGTACGACAATAAAGATTGAACGCGATAATCAGTTCATCCCTTGTCCAATTCTTTCTTATTCGCCCCATTATACTATCACCTTAAGTGAGTAATATTATCTAATGCATTGGTATAGCTAATTTACTGCTTCCACGGGACGTTCCGGACGCTTTACTGAACCCATAAATTGTAATAATAACAACTGCTTTATGAGCAATCAATCTCTTGTTGTCTGTGCATTATATAAACGGCCTGTGCTTACGAGGCAACGGATTAATGCGAACGGCCGGCTATTTTTTCCGATTCACCGCCCGCCTGCGGCGGGTAAACCGTAGGTGGATTGCGGACCGACGGCCCCTCCGGGCCCAAAGGTCCCGTCGGGATTTCGGATTTGTTTCGTTATTCGTTCATTCGTCATTGATTCGACATTCGACATTTGGCATTCATCATTTGGCCGCACGCCCGGCCGGGGGGATACGGATGCAGGGCGTATATTGGGCGCAAAACTTGTAAAGCGGGCGGCGGGGCGATAAGTTATCGCGGTGCAGAGGTTTTTAATGGCCGGGAAGCCGGAAATTTTCGACATAGCGATACTTGGCGGCACGCCTGCGGGCTACGCGGCGGGCCTGGCCCTGGCACGCGACAAAAGGCGCGTTGTGGTGGTGGAAAGGCCCGCCCGGGCGACTCAGTGCCCGCTGGATGAATGGGTGCCCGGCGATTTTTTCGATATCAGGCCGCTGCCGCGGTCGCTTCGGAAATCCTGTGGCGCAGAGAGTTTTACTAAAATATTTTACCACGGGGCGGATTTTCAAAGACACACCGAGCATCGCTCGCGGGGCCGGTGCGGGTATTTTGTGAATTCTGAAGACCTGACGGCCGCGATTCGGCGCTCGGCCGAGCGGGCGGGCGCGGAGGTGCGGCGGCTGCGAAAACGGCCGCAGGTGGTTCTTCGGGAGGACCACGTTCAACTGCTGTCATCGGCGCGTGTCCGGGCACGGCTGCTTATTGTGGCGGACGGCACGCCGCAGGAAATCCTGTCCGATCTTGCAATGCCCACGCAGCCGGTTGCGGGAAATTATTACAACGCCATCGGCCTGAATATAACCATGAATCGCGCCTGCTCATCTGCAGATGCCCGCGGCGTTTTGCACGTTGTTGCGCCGTCGGACAGCGGCAGATTCGCAATGTTCTTCCGCGTGAAAAAGCGGTTTCACCTTCGAATGGTGAGCGGGGAATCTTCCGGTGAGCCGGACATCGACGAATTGTCGAACATGTTGCGTTCGCTTCAGGCGGCGGGGCGGGCGCCGAAAAATCTGCCCCTGGAAAAGGCGCAGGCGGCCAGATGGCAGATTCCGGCGGGCGCTGCGATGGCGATGGATACGCACGTGGCAAAGCGATGTCTGCTGGCGGGAACGGCCGGCGGCTTCGCCGATACGATATCCGGGGCTACGATTTTGCCGACGGTAAGGTCGGCGCTGCTGGCGGCCGACGTCGCGACCGGGGCGCTGGAGGCGAACAATACCCAGGAAGAACTTATGGAGTTCAAGCGCCTCTGGCGCAGGGAAATGGCCGAGTATCTCAGCCCGCCCAGCGCATCGCTGAAGATGCTGTTCGGGATGCTTTTTGCAAATTCCCGCATAGTCTCACGGTTTACTGACGCCTTTGTTTACGGTAAAACGATATGAACAAGTTGATCAGTCCGGCGGTGTAGTACCTGTATAATCATCGGGATGCGGGCTAACTTCGGACGATGTTACGAAGCAGTAATTAAAGACCAAGAGGCGTGAAATGAGGATAGTATTTCTGGGCAGCGGCGAATTCGCAGTGCCGTCGTTACATGCCGTCGGCGGCAGACACTCGTTGCCGCTGGTGATAACCCAGCCGGACCGCCCGGCCGGCAGAAAGGGGCGCCTGCGCCCCACGCCGGTGGCCGTCGCGGCCGAAAAAGCGGGACTTGAGGTTCGAAAGTGCGACGACGTAAACGACTATGACGTGGTCCACCGGGTAAACGAAATTCACCCGGAGGTGATATGCGTGGTGGATTTCGGCCAGTTCGTGCGGGCGCCGATGCGGCAGGCGGCACAGATGGATACGATAAACCTTCACGGTTCTCTGCTGCCCGGGCTGCGCGGGGCCGCGCCGGTTAACTGGGCGATTATTCGCGGCCACGAAAAGGCCGGAGTGACGACTATTTCGCTGACCGACGAGATGGACGCCGGCGGCATATACCTGCAACGAAAGGTCGATGTGCCGGATGATGAGACGGCCGAGGGGCTTTCGAGGCGCCTGGCCGAACTCGGCGCCGAGGCGCTGGTCGGGACGGTGGATTTGCTGGCGACGGGCGGGATTTTGCCGCGGCCGCAGAACCACGACAAGGCGACTTTTGCCCCCCGCCTGAAAAAATCCGACGGTGCGATAGATTTTACCGCGCCGGCCGAACAAGTTAAAAATCTCATACACGGCACGTGGCCGTGGCCGGGCGGGCAGGCGGTGCTGCACCGCAGCGAGGGCGAGCCGCTGCGCGTGATATTCGCCCGGGCGCGTGCGGTTGCCGGCGGGCATGAATTGTCGCCGGGCGAGATAGATTCGGATATGCTGGTAGGAACAGGCCGGGGAAGACTGGAAATAATGGAACTGAAACCGGCCGGACGAAAACTGATGTCCTGGCGTGATTTCGTGAACGGTTACAGGCCCCGGCCGGGAGATAAATTCACGGCGCCCTGAAACAAGAGGTATATCGAGGTGCGAAAATGGAAACTAACGCGAGGGACATAGCGGTATTGGCGCTCAGGGACAGGTCGCAGAATGTCTCCGCCCATCTTAATCGCCTGTTGGACAGGAACGAACTGTCGCGGGCGGACAGGGCGCTGGCGTTCGAACTTGCGATGGGCGTCGTGCGCCGCAAGGGGACACTGGAGGCGGTGAGGAAGGCGTTCTCCCGCCAGCCGAACAAGCACTTGCCCGGTTCGCTGAACGAGATAATCCAGGTCGGGCTGTATCAGATTCTGTTTCTCGACCGGGTGCCGGATTTCGCGACTGTGAACGAGGCCGTGGAGCAGGCCGGACGATTTCACCATAAAAGGCAGGGCAAGTACGTAAACGGCGTGTTACGGACGGTGGCCAGAAATATATCCCAGACGCAGAACGGCCGCGCGCCGTTGCGGCCGGATGTTGTTCCCGTGCCGCCGGACGGCTACAAAACATCCACGTCGCGGATTTTCGCGGACCCGGACAGCGACGCGGCGGCGTACCTGGCGGGTGCGTATTCGCTGTCGGATGTTATGGCGCGAAGGTGGATACGGAAGTTCGGGGATTTGCAGCAGGCGGCCGACGTGGCCGCGCACACCTGCTGTCGCCCGCCGCTTATTCTGCGGGTCAATCGCCTCAAAGCCGACGCCGAGCAGGTTATCGATGCTCTGGATGAAGAAGGCATATCGGCACGCATGCATTCTAACGGCCACAGCGTGGCGCTGGACGCCGGCATGGGATTCAGCCGGATAAATAAACTGCCGCTTTTCGAGCAGGGGCTGGTCCAGCCGCAGGACGCCACCGCAAGCGGCATATCTGTCGCGGCCGAAGTCGAGCCGGGCATGACGGTGCTGGATTTCTGCGCTGCTCCCGGCACCAAGACGACACACCTGGCTGCGCTGATGGATAATACCGGCTCGATTACGGCGGTTGACGTTTGCGACAAGCTGCCACGTATCGAGGAGAACTGCCGCCGGATGGGCGTGGATATAGTTCAAACGCATTCCGCCGACAGGGCGGGCGAACTTCCGGTGCAGGGATTCGACAGGGTGCTGGTGGATGCGCCGTGCAGCAATACGGGCGTGCTGGCCCGCAGGCCCGAGGCCAGATGGCGGTTCAGCGAGGGGCGGTTGTCTAAGATGGTTAAGGACCAGAAGTTTCTGCTCAGGGCGGCGTCCGGGTTCGTCGCCCCCGGCGGGCGCCTGATTTACAGCACGTGCAGTATCGAGCATGAAGAAAACGCAGAAGTGGCACAATGGCTGACAGATGAGGAATCACGGCTCGAACTGGTGCGGCAGGAGGAGATTCTTCCCGGCGGTGCGGGTGACCCCGCACAGTGGCGCGACGGGGGATTTATCGCGGTCTTCCGTGCCGAATAGTTACCGTAAAATTTATGGCGAAAAAGCAAAACAAAAAGTCGTCGCGTTCCCCGCGAATAGTCAACCGCAAGGCCCGCCACGATTACGACATACTCGAGGTGGTCGAGTGCGGCATTGAGCTGACCGGCACGGAGGTCAAGTCGCTCCGCGAGGGGAGGATGAAAATCTCCGAGGCGTACGGGCGAATACGGGACGGGCAGGTTTACCTGGTAGGGGCGAATATATCGCCTTATTCCAACGCGGCCGGGTCCATGCAGCACGAGCCGGACCGCGACCGCAGGCTGCTGTTGCACCGCAGGCAGATTAAAAAAATAGAATCACACGTTCGGCAGAAGGGTAAAACGCTTATCCCCACGGCGGTTTATTTCAAGCGCGGCTGGGCCAAGTGCGAACTGGGACTGGCTACGGGAAAGAGACAGTACGACAAGCGGAGGGCCATAAAAGAGCGGGAACAGAAACGCCGGGTTGATCGCGAACTGGCCAAAAGGCGCCGCAGGGGGCATAGGCGGTGAACTGCAACTCAATACGGCCGCGAAAATGTGAAAGCATCGTTTGGGCCGGCCCCGGCCGCCGCATGTATAAAATAGTCCGCCCTGAAAATTTCCAATTTTTCCTATTGTCAAATCATGTACAACGCGTAAAATAGTATAGATGTACAAGTCGGAGATTTTTTTGAAGAAGAGGCAAATATGTTTAATTTCGTTGGGAGGTTTCGGATATGGCCAATGGAGGCCTCAGTATTCGTATCTTCCGTCTAAGCAGTCTCAGATGCGATGATGAGTATGATGAAGACGGGCAGCAGGCAAAGGAAGATAACATAGCCCGTTATGCCGAACGCGTAAAAGCGGGCCTGCCTGTCTTCGGAACGGTGAACTCGGCCGGAGCAGGAGGCAATGGCGATAATGCATACAACCGTCGCAAGTAAAGAAGTCTAATCGAGGTTGTTTGGCACGGACAGTTTGATAAGGGGTGTTCTTTCGGATACGCCGCGATGGCGTTTGCGACGGGTAAAGAACATTAACATTTCACATCATCGATTTATTTGCTTTGTAGGAACTTTTGTGGGTGTTATTGGTTGGATCTTATGCGGGGCAGTTTCGGATTTAATATTGCCAATAAGTTGATTTGAATTTAGTATTTCAGCGATGGGCAGTTTTTACAAAACACGCCGCGGATTTTTGAAGGACTCGGCCGGTGCGGGAATTATGATGCTGGTCGCAGGCGGCTACGCCAAATCCGCCGATGGGCCGGTGGTTGATGTCGCCGAAAACAAGGACAAAATCAGTGTCAGAATTAACGGCCGGCTTTTCACCGAGTACAACTACAAGGATGTTCCCAGGCCGTTTTTCTACCCGGTAATCGGTCCCACCGGGAAGGTCGTGACGCGTAACTGGCCGATGAAGAAGGGTGTCAAAGGCGAGTCGCACGACCATCCGCATCATCGTTCCTGGTGGTTCGCCCACATGCCCGTAAACGGCCACAATTTCTGGCACGATGGCGGCCGCGGAAAAATCGTGCACAATGAGTTTTTGGGCGTCAAATCCGGGCGCAGGGGCTTAATCGCCTGCACAAATAAGTGGGTGGCCGCCAATGGCGAAGTAGTGTGCACGGATACTCGCGAGCATGAATTTTATCCCGTTGAAAAAGGTATTTTCGCCGAGTTCAAAATCAGCATTCACGCTTCACAGGGCAAGGTGGTAATGGGCGACAGCAAGGAGGGCACCATGGCCATCCGGGTGGCGCCGCAGTTGCGACTGCAGGGCAAACTCGCCAGGGGGCATATAATCAACAGCGAAGGTGTGCGCGGCAAAAAGGCCTGGGGCAAGTCCGCAGCATGGTGCGATTACTGGGGACCCTTGGGTGATGAAGTAACTGGCATAGCGATTTTTGACCATCCCGATAATCTACGCCACCCGACCTGGTGGCACGCCCGGCATTACGGATTGTTCGCCGCCAACCCGTTCGGCGCCCATTATTTTCAGGGCAAGCCGAAGGGGACGGGAGACTACACGATAAACGCGGGCGACAGTCTCACACTCAGATACGGATTTTATTTTCACGTCGGCACGCCGAAGCAGGCGGAGGTGGATCGGCATTTTCGAAATTACGCTAAGACGGACGGCGCTGAAACCAAAAAGTGAACCGCAGGCAATCACATCACCGGCAAGAGGGGCGGAGGAATTTACGCGTAGAGGCGCCTGCCAAGCTGAACCTCGACCTCTTTGTCGGGCCGCCCGCATCCGACGGATATCACCCCATCGACTCCATCGCCGCAAAAGTCAGTATCTGCGACGTTGTGGAAATACGTTTGCGCAAAGATGAGAGTTTAAATTTTTCATCGCGCGGCATGGACTGCGGACAGGATAAAGACAATCTGGCGCTTCTGGCCGCGCACGCCATCAAAGAGAAGGCAGGCGCCGCGGGCGCGGACATTACACTTTACAAGCAAATGCCGCCCGGAAGCGGGCTTGGCGGCGGTTCCTCGGACGCCGCGGCCGTTCTTAAATGGCTTAATGATGTATGGAATCTGAATCTGCCGGCCAGTAATTTGTGCGAAATCGGCGCCGGGCTTGGGGCGGATGTGCCGTTTTTCCTCGGGCCTGCGGCCGCGAGAATGACCGGGCGGGGGGGAATCATCGAAGAAGTTGAGGTTCATCCTTTTGCGGCGGTGGTGTACCTGCCGCAGTTGCGATGCGTCACCAAAGATGTTTACAATGCTTTCGATTCCATTGGCAAACCCGGCCGCAAGCGCAAATACGATGTGGAGCTATTTCGCCGGCCGCCTTCGCAGTGGCGGGGACAACTCGTAAACGACCTTCAGGCGCCGGCCGAGTGCATTTACCCGCAGTTAAAAAAAGCGAGACAAAAGCTATCGGCCGCACTCGAGATGCCGGTATGCCAGACGGGAAGCGGCAGCGGCCTGTTTGTCCTGTGCGATGACCGGGCCGAGGCGGAGCGCGTGGCCGCGTCGGCGCCGCCGGAGATTGGCCGGAGGTGTACTATAGTGCATTCAAAGTAGCGAATCGGAGGCAATGCAGCGGAGGCGGGATATTTGATACTAAGATAAAAGATGAGTATTATGGTTTAGCAACATGCCACTAAAATTTCAGAGTATACACCGTGAGTGAAGCCATAAAATCCAAAACAGAAACAGAGTTGCTACGTCAGATACGCCATCGTGCAGCGGAGGCGGTAGGGTGGCTGGAAGAATTATTTGGCGACAACGTCAGCGTTGCGCAGCTTTTGCCCGGCAAGATGCTTCGTAGCCGCCTGGCCGTGCGACTTCGCTGTGAGGGTGCAGGCGAACCGGCTGAGACTGATTTTATGGACTTATGCGCATCGGTGGAGCTGGTTCATACCGCAAGTCTCTGCCACGACGACGTAATTGACAATGCGGCCGTGCGCAGATTTGCAAAGACTCTGTGGAGGCGCACAGGCACGTCGGCGGCTGTGCTTATAGGGGACCTGCTGCTGGCCGAGGCGATGAATCTCGTTTTGCGGGCGGCGGACGGGCGGTTTGCCTGCGACTTTGTCCGCAAGGTCAGGGAAGTTATTGCCGCCGAAACAGAGCAGGAACTGATGCTTCGCGGGGATGATGTTGACGAATCGACAGCTTTGAGAATCGCCAGGGGGAAAACCGGCCCGTTGTTTGCTTTCGCCGCATGCATAAGCAGCGTCCCCGACAGCGACGCCGCTAACGCACTCGAGACGGCCGGATACAAAATAGGCGCCGCTTACCAGGTCGCCGACGATCTGCTGGACGTCGCCGGCAGCGAACATTCGGCCGGAAAGACCACCGGCAGCGACCAGGCGCGAGGCAAACGCACGCTTCCGCAACTGGCCTCGACGGGGCGGGATGATTGCCGGAGGCACATACGCCGACTGCTGCAAGAGGCGGTTGATGAATTGGACACCTGGCCGGATGTGAAGAACGCCCTGGTTGATTATATCAACAACGATTTTATTCCCGTGATTAAACGCTATGACGGCGAACTGGATATCGACCTGCGGTAACACGGTGGCGACGCCGCATATGTGAGATAAACCTTCTATAGTGGCGCGTGTGCAGCGAGACTCGGTTACCTCATATTTCGATGCTGGCCAGGCGCTGCGAGCGGTCCTGGGCTATGAGGGCATCTATGAGAGGATCCATGTTCCCGGATAAAATATCCTGCAGATTGAAATTCTTCGCGCCTTCGGCGTCTTTTAAGCGGTGGTCGGTGCAGCGATTCTGCGGGAAATTGTAGGTCCGCACGCGCTGCGAGCGGTCGCCGGAGCCAATCATCGCTTTTCGCGCGGCGGCCTCCTCCGCCTGCTGCTGAAGGCGATAGTGTTCGGCCACACGTGCGGCGAGAATCCGCCGGGCCTTGGTGCGATTCTTGTGCTGCGACTTCTCATCGCTCATCGATACGGTGATGCCGGTGGGCAGGTGCTCCAGCCGAATGGCGGATTCCACCTTGTTTACGTTCTGCCCGCCCGGGCCGGATGCGTGGCGGGTCTGTTCGTCGACATCGTTGTCCCAGTCTACCTCCACCTGGAGGTCCTTGGGCTCCGGCAGGACCGCTACGGTCACGGCCGAGGTATGTATCCGTCCCTGAGATTCCGTCTGCGGCACCCGCTGGACGCGATGCCCGCCGCCCTCGTAGCCCATCCGGCTCCAGACGTCCTGCCCGCGGATGTTAGCGATTACCTCGCGAAATCCGCCCACGTCGGTGCCGCTGGCCGAGAGAATCTCCATCCGCCAGCCGCGGGTCTCCGCGTAGCGACGGTACATGTTCAGAATATCCGCGGCGAACAGAGCGGCCTCCTCGCCGCCCGTGCCGGCGCGAATTTCGAGCATTATGGAGTTGATGTCTTCGTCTTCGCTCATGACCAGGCGCGATTTTATTTCCTCTAGGATTTTCTCGCTGCGCTCGGTAAGTTCTTCTATTTCCGCTTTGGCGAGGTTCCTGAGTTCTTCATCCGTGGAGGGGTCGTCGGCGATTGCCTCGGCGCCTTCGCGTTCTGCCAGGGCGGATTTATAATCTCTGAACGGCGCGACTATTTTCTCCAGTCGGGCGTATTCGCGCGATAACTCTGTGAACTGGTTAACATCGGAGGCAACGGACGGGTCGCGCATGCGCTCGGCGATTTCGTCGAAGCGCTTGTCCAGGTCTTCGAGTCTGCTGATAATCGGGTCTTGTTCGGACATGTCTTAAGTTGCAATATTGTGCAGGAGAAGAAACGTTACCAACGCATTGGGCGAATTATTTCTCTGGCTCCTGTAACTCCCGCCTGCGCGGCGTTAAGCATACAGCCGTGCAATCCCGCTTTTTGTCGCGGAAAAACGGGTCTGTATCGCATCGGGCGAGGATTACTTCTTGGCCTTCTCGGCGCCTTTGCGGAAGTAATCGCTTCCGTATTTCCGCTGGAACTTTTCCACTCGTCCGGCGGTGTCCACGTATTTCTGCTTGCCGGTGTAGAACGGGTGGCAGTTCGAGCAGATATCAACGCGTATATCCCCGCCCGCGGTGGAACGCGTCTGGAAAGTATTTCCGCACGCGCAGGTTACGTTAATTTCTTTATATTCGGGATGTATGTCTTTCTTCATGGTATGGTTCCGTATTGATTGTAGGTTTGTGGAGAAAAAGGCATTTTACCATTGCACGGGAGCTTTGAAAAGTAAATTTATCTTTTCTTTGTCGATGTGTAAACTTCTACCGGCCGGGGTGAGTCTATTTTTCCGCCGATAGTGAATAATGCGGACCCGTCTTCGAGGCGGACAATGTCGCGAAGCGCCGTCCCGGCGCTGTTTACCCTTAAACGGCCGGAAAAGTTTCCGTCTATGCGGAATACCGGGTTATTGAGCCCGCCGTCGGGAGGGATGATTGTGAACCGGCATCGTCCGGTTTGATCGGCGTGAAGGTAATAGCATCCCTGTGACTCGTCGAAGCGGTTTTTGTCGAGGTCGCCTGCGGCGTATCGGTCTCTGCGGGCGATACTTACGTCTATTCGTCCGGGGTTTGTATAATTGCGGCCGTGTGTTGGGCTCTCATTACAGAGCATAGTCATATAATTCCATCGCCAAATGGGTCCCGTGCGGCCGCGGATTGACAGGGAATTTCCCCGCCGGGTATGTCTTTGCTCGTCTTGCTTGCCGTCGGGCAAACTGGTTGGCGCCCAGGATGCTTTCAGGGCCGGCCTGATGGTTATGCCGCCTATCCTGCGGCCTCCGGCGTTGTTCAGTTCACAGTGTGTAACCCACCGGCCGTCAGAATAAAATGTATACTCCCGGCGGATGCGTCTGACCGCCATCGAGGCCCACTCGCCGGAGCGCGAGGGGAAATACCATGTATTGGCGATTCGCAGGCGGATATCGTTGGCCTCCAGTATTTTCAGTTTGCCGATTCTCCTGAGCCCCATAAATTCGAGTCCGCCTGACTGTTGCAGCAGGAGTTCATCCTGGTTACTCGTATTCCTGCTTTCATGAAATTGAATGTTTTCCTGGTGCTTTCCGAGGCGCCATAGACCGTCGTTCAGGCGGCTTATATTGATTTCGTCATCGCAATTCGCAAAGGTAAGAGTATAGTCAAGTCCTTGTTTGCGGAGCGTCATGCCATCGGGGGTGTTGGGAATATCGCGGCGGTTGTCTATCAACAGTATGTCGTCGAGATAAAACGTCACCGGCCCGGCGGCTTCGCCGAAGCCCAGTCGCATGGATCGCACATCCGTAGCGTCGAAATTGCCCTGCGACGCCAGGCGGCGGATGTCGATTTGCGCGGTATTCCATCCCGGCATGAGCAGGGTTCTGGGAGAACGCCACTTTCCGGCGGGGGATGTGAGCGTAAGCCGCAGGTCGTCGCGTATGCTTTGGCTGTAAATTGCGACGCTAAGCAAAGTATAAGAGGTGAAATCGTGAATGTCGGGTATGTCGAAGACCAGTTCCGCGCCGGCCGGCAGAGTCACTTCCATCGCTCCTGCACCGGTGCGGGTTATGTTGACGGCGAATTCGAGATTGGCGTAGCGGTTGTGTTCCTCGTCCTTTTTCCCGTCGACGGGCGCTATGGAGAAGTGTTCGACCTGTTTGAATCCTCTCATCCGGTTGCCGTCGTTTGCCTGCTTGTCGAAGTCGATTGGGGCGGGCTTGTCTTCGAAGTCGGCCAGTGATACGAATACGCCCGTCGTGGTCTCCGGGTATTGCCGGTTCTGAAGTACCGCCAGGGGAGGAATGTGTACATTACCCTTGTCCTTACCCGTTAACGGGTTTTGCGAACAAGACGGCAACAACGCACAGAGCCATATTAAAACGGCCGGAAGCGCTGTTTCATGGACCGCAACACGGCGATGATGTTTTGCTTCGAATCGTCTCATGCGCTCGGAAACCGGAAGCTCTCTGATGCCCGGGGTTAACCGCGGCGGCGGCCACCGGTATGGCGGGCGGCATTTATTTTTCCGGCGTTAAAACTTTACCGGCTACGGCCCGCTTGAAGCCCATAAGCAGCGGGCTGGCGATGGCGATGGAGGAATACGTGCCGAATATGATGCCCACAAGCAGGGCGTAGTTAAAGGCGTGTATTCCCGGACCGCCCCAGACGTACATGATGAACACCACAAGGAACGTTGTAAAGGACGTCAGAATCGTTCTGGGCAGCGTCTGGTTAATGGAGGAGTTAATTATGCTCGGTGACACTGCCGTCAGTTTTCCGCGGTTCTCGCGGATGCGGTCGAATACGACGATAGTGTCGTTGACCGAGTAACCCACGACCGTAAGGAAGGCCGCCACCATCGCGAGGTTTATTTTGAACGAATTTATCAAAAGCGCCTCGCCGACAAATGTGTTGCTTACCCATGCGGAAGCCGCCACCAGCCCAACGGCGATGAGCACGTCGTGTATCAGGCAAATGACCGCCGCAAGACCCCAACGCACGGAGCCGAACCTGAACCACAGGTAGCCCACTATGGCAAGCCATGACAGAATGATAGCCACTATCGCCAACCCGGCCGCTCTGCCGGCGATGGCCGGGTCGAAATTGTCCTCTACGATAGTCGCCTCGCGGTGGAGGGCCTCGGTCAGGAGTTCTTCCTGTCCTTCGGCGAAGTTATCCCATGCGGCCGCGGACTGCGATTCCTGCCCGGACTTGAAGAGAACTGCGAACGATGAGTACTCGCCCTTGCCGGCGGATTCGAGGCCGATTACCTCGGGCGTGTAAGCCGACCGCGCGGCGAAGCCGGCCGAAAGACGCAACTTTTCTATGCGGCTCATCAGTTCGGTTTGTTTTATGGACGGTGTAACATCGCGTATGACAAACAGAGCCCCGTCTTCGTAGTCTCTCAGAACTTTCTTGTAAGCGGCGTTCGCCATGTCGGCCAGGGCCGGCGTAATACGCGTGGCAGCGCTGCCCGACGTTCTTATGCCCAGTTTGGGCACCTTTCGGCCTTTGGCGAAATCGAACCGAAGCCGGGTTTGTTTTTGCAGTGCCGGCCCGAACGCCTCCCTGATTGTCCCGCGGATTTTCTTCAGCTCCGTTTCGGTGGTGGTCAGCTGATACTCCGTTGAGGGCAGTTTGCTGCGGAGTTCATCGCGCGTAAGCGTCCCGTCGTTGTTGACGTCCACCAGCGGGAAAAATTCTTCGTTCATCTGCAGTTGACGCCATTCGAGTTTGGTTATTTTGCCGTCGGCGTTGGCGTCGTATTTGTTGAGAAAATTATTCGTAGATTCGGGGTCTATGCGCCTTTCAACCTGCGCGGTGCTTTTTAGTTTCTCGTAGCCGAGTTTTTCGGCCTGTGCGGCCAGTTTGCTGCGAACCAGCCCGTCGTTCGGCAGTTTGCCATCCAGCAGCGCGTCGTCCCTGAAGTTTATCACGGCGCGTGTGCCGGCGGAAAATTCGATGCCCAGCACGTTGGATCCCTGCTTCAGCAGCGATCCGACACCAAGAACCAGCAGCGCCGCCGAGATGACCCAGAAGATGTGCCGCTTGCCTATCCAGTTAATGTGCGGCACGCGCAGAATCCTCAGCATAAACACCGGCTTTTTGATGATGCGATACTTCAGCAGCAACTGGAACACCCATCGGGTGACCACCAGTGCCGTGAACATGCTGAACACTACGCCCAGTCCCAGGGTTATGCCGAAACCGCGGACCTCTTCGGTTCCCACCCACACCAGTATCATACACGTCATCAGCGTGGTGACGTTGGCGTCGAAGATGGCGGAGAAAGCCCGCTGGTAGGCGTTTTTGATCGCCATTGCAACGGAGGTGCCTTTTTCCTGCTCCTCGCGCAGCCGCTCGAATATCAGCACGTTGGCGTCAACCGCAATGCCGATAGTGAGGATAAGACCGGCGATGCCCGGCAGGGTGAACACCGCCTGCATCATGCTCATGGTGCCCAGCACCAGGATGATGTTCAGCAGCAGGGCCACGTCGGCGATGGAGCCGGACAGCAGGTAGTAAAGCATCATAAACGCCGCCACCGCCAATAGCCCGCCAACCGCGGCTTGGATGCCGTGCTTGCGGTTTTCCTCTCCGATGGCCGGGCCGAATGTGCTTTCCGATACGGGATCGGGATTTATCCTGGCCGGCAGCGAGCCGGAGTTCAATATGCGAATAAGGTTATCCACCTCGTCGGGGCTCATGCCGGTAATTTGTCCCCGACTGGAAATTACAGCGTCTTCTTCGATGCGCGGCGCGGAGTAAACTTCGTTGTCCAGAAGAATCGCCATGCAGTGGGTCTGGTGTGCCCGGGTGAGGTTTGCCATGCGCCTCGCCCCGGACTCGTCGAGCTGGAAGTCGACACAAAGACGCCCCATGGAATCGTGGCCGCGCTTGGCGCTGGTGAGTTCCCAGTCGGCGCCCCCCTCTTTGCGGAGCATTATGTTGCCCGGCTGGTTGTACAGCAGAAGGTATCGTTTCCCGGCGTACCGGTCGGTAATCAGGCCGCTGAATCCCTCGCTGGGCAGGCCGGGCGTTTCATGAATGGGGAACCACAGAAATGGCTCGTCGCGCTTGCGGAGCGCGTCGGGGCCTTTTTCGTGCAGCAGTTTCCGGTAACGTTCGAGCTGGTCTCGGGATATGGTGAACTGGCTTTCGGTCAGCGGCGAGTAGGGGGCTATGCGGAACTCCAGTATGCCCACCCTTGCGATGAGGCGTTTCAGGTCAGCCGGGTCGTCGAGGTATTGGCGGATATCGGCCCAGTGGCTGTGTATCTCGGCTATGCGCTCGATTTCCTCCGCCCGTGATGCATGCTCCTGCTTCAGGGCGGCGAGTTTCTTTTTGTAAAGGCGCCTGCGGGTTTCAATCTCTTCCCTGCCGGTCTTTGTCTCCTTGAGCGCCTCCGCTTCGCGCGGCGAAACGTACAAATCCAGTATGTCCTGGAGCCGGTCCAGATTGATATTCTCGTTGAGGACTTCCTCCCGCTTGGCTTCCCACGCGGCGATATCATCCTGCGAGCCGGTGCGGGTCATCTTGTCGTAGGCGGCGGCAAGTTCAGAGAGGAGTTTTTCGAGTTTTTCGTCGCCGCCGGACAGTTCGTCGATGATTTCCTGCCTTTGTTCCGGTTCCGCATTTTCCAGGCGTCGCAGTTCGCTTATCTGGATGTTGTTGGCCTCGATGTTCTCCATTGCCCGCAGGTATTCGTTGCGCGCCTGCCGGCCCTCTTCGTCGGGGGCGGGTATGCGTATTTCAATCCAGTTCTTTTTGCCCAGCGGGCGGAACTCGAGTTTGCGCAGACCGTGCGGGTCTATACGCTCCTTGAGTTTCGGTATCATCTTCTGGGCCAGGTCAGCCGACGCTGCTTCACCCTCCGGCGGGCGGATTTCAAACGTAAGACTGTATCCGCCGCGCAGGTCCAGTCCCTGCCGCAGACCGGTCCACTTAAGGGACCACAGGCACGCGGCCACGAGTATCGCCACAAATCCGAATTTCAGATGCAGATTTTTTCCGTTCATTTCCGTTTCGCTTATTTTAGCAGACTAAAACCGAATGCCACCTTAACGTTCGCTCCCGCCCAACAAAGCGGGACGACAAGTTTATAAAGTCCCCCGGGAATTCGCCAGGATTTACGGCCACATCAGTGGTTAAAGTGCCTGGCGCCGGTGAAGATCATCGTCAGGTCCAATTCGTCGGCCCGGGCGATGACCTCGTCGTCTCTTTTGGCTCCGCCGGGTTCTATAACGGCCGAGGCGCCCACTTCGGCCGCCCAGTCGAGACTGTCCGGGAAGGGGAAGAAGGCGTCGGATGCCAGCACGCACCCTTTAGTGTCCACCACGCCGCCCCCGCCGTAATCGCGCGCAATCTGCGAAGCCAGGCGGGCGGAGTTTACCCTGCTCATCTGCCCCGCTCCGGCGCCCAGAAGGGCCCGATCCTTGGCCAGGACAATGGCGTTGGACTTGACGTGCTTGCATACAAGCCAGGCGAACCGCAGGTCGGACATTTCCGAATCGCCGGGTTTTCGCTTCGTGACGACCTTCCAGTCGTCCTCGTTGAGTGACAACTGGTCGCGGTCCTGCACGAGCATTCCGCCGACGACATACTTGAGGAACTTTTCGCGGTTGACGGCTCCGTCGAGGTCGCCAACCTCCAGCAGGCGAACGTCTTTGCCCCAGCCCTTGCGGGCGCGAATTATCTCCAGGGCATCTTCGTTGAAGGATGGCGCGATGATAATCTCGGCGAAGAATCCGCCCGCGCCGGCGTCTTTACCCCAGCGCTGATAAGTTTCGGTAATCGCCTCAGCCAGTTCGGCGGTGATGGGACGGTTTACCGCCACGATTCCGCCCATGCAGGCGTTGACGTCGCCGAAATAGGCCTTGCGGTAGGCCTCGACTATGTTGTCGTCCACGGCACATCCGGCCGGGTTGGCGTGCTTGATTATCGCCACGGCCGGGTCGGTGAATTCCTTCACCAGCTCCAGTGCGGCGTTCGCGTCGAAATAGTTGTTATACGATATCGGCTTGCCGCCCAGCAGTTTCGCCCGCCCGATGCACGGTTCGCTTTTTGCCTGCGGGCTGGCGTAGAAAGCGGCGTTCTGATGCGGATTTTCGCCGTAACGCAAATCCGCGCCCTTGTTATATGAAAATGATATTTTTTCCGGGAATTCCTCGTCGGTCAGGCCGGAAAGATAATTCGATATAATCGTATCGTAGTAGCACGTCAGCGAGAAAGCCCGCCGGGCCAGTTTACGCTTCGTGCCATCCGTTACTTCTCCGTCGTTTTCGCGCATGTCCGTCAGAATCTGCTCGTACTGGTCGGGCGAGGTAACCACGGTAACGTACTTGTGGTTCTTCGCGGCCGAGCGTATAAGCGTCGGGCCGCCGATGTCTATCATCTCCACCGCTTCATCCGGCGTGCATCCTTCCTTGGCGATGGCGTTTTCGAACGGATACAGACTCACGCACACCAGGTCGATGGGCTCCAGGTCGTATTTTTCGATATCCTTCTGGTGTTCGGCGTCGTCGCGTATTGCCAGTATCGCTCCGTGAACCTTGGGATGCAGCGTAACCACCCTGTGGCCGAGCATCTCCGGAAACCCTGTCCATTCCTGAACGTAACGGACCTTCACCCCGGCCGACTCCAGCGCCCTGGCAGTGCCCCCGGATGAAATAATTTCCACGCCCATTTCCGTAAGGGCTTTGGCGAAATCCTCTATGCCGGTCTTGTCATAAACACTAATCAACGCCCGTTTGACGGAATGCTTCATTTAAACAGCTCCTTTCCGGTGGAAAAAATATTTTACTATCATGTTAATTTACGGCGGTGGTGCGAATATCTTTGAGATCTTCGGGCTTCAGGTGCCCGGCCCCTTTATGACGTATGCAGAAAACGTGGCCGTCTCGTCTTGCCGCATAGATAGCCGGACTGGAAACATTGGCCAGAAACATGTCCAGTCCGGTGGTGGGCAGGCGATGTTTGACCTTCCCCAGCATCTCATCCAGCACCAGCAGACGACGGCCGGCATCCAGTATATATACGTTGCCATCAAAGTATCCCACTACCTTGCGGCCATCCGGCCTGGACCATCTTTCTCTGCCGGTGGCCAGGTCTATAGCGTAGAACTTGTCGCCGTCGGCATACTGGAAAATTGTATTCTGTGAAACCTGCACAGCACTTCGTAGTGGACCCTCACATATGAATGGCTCCCACAGTTCTATGCCGGTGGCCGTTTCGTAGGCATAGAGTCGGTTATCCATGCATGGTACGAACAATCCTCTTGGGTCTGCGTGTATACCTGCTGTTATCGGGCCGCCGATCTTGCGCTTCCAGGCCATGTTTTTGGTGGGCATTGTCGAGTATGCGTATACACGACTGTCCTGGCTGGCGCAATAGACACGTCCGCCGAAAGTTTCCAGCGGCGAAGTAATAAGGTCCTCGGTGCCTACCTCCCATGCGTGCAGTGCGAAATCTATTTGTATGGCGTGGAAGTGGCCGTCGGTGCCGCCTACGTAAAAATACTGGTTGGCACATGCACCGCCGGTATTGGCGGTAAACTTGAATGCTATTTTTCTGTAAATTTCTCCCGTCGTGCGGTCCAGTACGAAAAGCCGGGTGGGAGAATTGATGCAAACCAGGTCGGTCTGTTTTTG
This sequence comes from uncultured Planctomycetaceae bacterium, assembly GCA_964472875.1. Classification (GTDB taxonomy): domain Bacteria; phylum Planctomycetota; class Phycisphaerae; order SM23-33; family SM23-33; genus CAYYMD01. Next base: position 12,581 of record CAYYMD010000035.1, on the reverse strand, counting down.
GGAAGGTTCGGTTTCGGGACTGATAAGTGAGGCGATTCCAGGGATTTTCTTGCTAATAGCAGCATTGTCATAGTGAGTAGGCCTGAACAGTTTTCTTGCGGGAGATGTTATCTGGCGGTGCCATTTAACGACGCCGGTTGCGGCGTCTATCGCGGTCATTACATTGAGATTGGAGATTAAGTAGAGATTTTCGTCAATAAGGTAGACGTTCTGTACGAATTCATCGGACTGCAAAGGCACGTCTATATTCCAGTAATACTGCAGTGCCGCCGTTTCCAGCATATCCGAATCTACGACCTTATCCATTATATCTGTGGAGGCCTCTTTGTGCGTGGTGGCGCATCCGCCTGCAATCATTACCAATATAATGACAACAACTTTGCATAAATGTCGCATATGTTGCTCCTTCAATCTGACCTGCAAAAATGTCAAAACGAATCAGCTGATTGATAATAACAGGCCGATTACGCCGGTTACCGGAAAATCAGCCAATCGCCCATTCGACAATTACAAGTCCACGTAGTCACTTAAGTTTACGTTATGTTTTCTCTCGTATTCCCGCAGGCGGGATATCCGTTCGAGGTCGTCCGTTATCCTGTGGGCGAGTTTAAAAATATACGGCCGGCCTTCCAGGCGGGCTTTAAGGTCGGCCTGCATCTCGCTCCAGCTGCCTTCGTAGAGCTCACTCTTGAGAACGATAAGCATACGCTCTTCGTTGCTCAACGATTCCACGAACCGGCGAACTTCTTCCGGTCCCGCTGATTCGGGTTCGGATAAAGCCACGTCGCACACCTCTGTATTTTTGCCGGATTCTGTCCCGGCGCCGAACCGTCGGCCTGTGGCCACTGCACAGGTTCAGGCGGTGATGCCACAGGAGACATTGCTAATGAAGCAGTAATCTACGCTTATTATGAATATATTGCAACCGTAATGTAGGCCGATGATCGCAGGATTGCAAATGCCGGGCGTGTATAATATTTTAATGGAAGGATAGTATAGAAGGTTATTTCAAAGCGCCGGCTGCGATAATGCCGGCCACAACATTATGAAGAAGTAAAAAGGGTATAGGCCAATGAATCAGAGGAACAGAATTGCGATGGTGTCCACGCACGGATATGTGGCGGCGGAACCGGAACTCGGCCTGCCGGACACCGGGGGGCAGGTTGTGCACGTGCTGGAACTGAGCAAGTCGCTTTCGCGGCTGGGCTACGAGGTGGACATTCTTACCCGGCAATTCGAAGACCAGCCCGAACAGGAGAAAGTAAGCGACCATGTGCGGGTGGTGCGCTTTCCGTGCGGCGGCAGGGAATTTATCCCGAAGGAATTCCTGTGGGAGAAAATTCCCGAGTGGGTCCGCAACGCCAAACCTTTCCTGGAAAAGAACCGTGAGAGTTACGATTTTATCAACAGCCACTACTGGGACGCGGGCATGGCCGCACAGTCGCTTTCCAAGGAACTGGACATTCCCCATGTTCACACGCCGCACTCCATAGGCGCATGGAAAAAAAAGAACATGGAGGGCGACCCGGAAGAACTCGAGCAGAAGTACAATTTCAGGCGGCGTATAAGGGAGGAAAAAGCAATCTACAACGGATGCGACGCCGTTATCGCCACCACGCCCATCCAGCGGGACGTTCTGCAGGATGAACCTTACGACGTTCCGTCGGAGAAGATACATCTGATTCCGCCGGGTTATGACGACACCAGGTTCTATCCGGTTTCCAGGGCGGAAAGGCAGGCCCTAAAGCGAGAGCTGGGCTATGAAGGAAAACAGGTCGTTTTGGCCCTGGGAAGAATGGCCAGGAACAAGGGTTACGATTTGCTGCTTTGGGCCATGCCCGTCGTGTTCGAACGCGTTAAGGATGCAAAACTGGTACTGGCCGCCGGTTCGCATGAGCCCGATGAAGACGAAAAAAAACAGCACAAAGAACTGAAAAAACTCGCCAAGGACCTGGAAATCGAGAACAGGGTGGATTTTCGCAGTTACATTCCCGACGAACAGTTGGCCAACTATTACCGCATTGCCGACGTGTTTGCCCTGCCAAGCAGATACGAGCCGTTCGGGATGACGGCCGTGGAAGCGATGGCCTGCGGCACACCCACGGTGATAACTACCGAGGGCGGATTGTGGCAGCAGGTGAGATGGGGCGTCCATGCGCTTTACGCCAATCCGTATGATTTCGGCACATTCGGGCACATGATATGTGTGGTGCTGCAGTTGCCGCAGGTTGCCATTCAACTGGGCAAATACGGCCCGGAACTGGCGCGTGCGAAATTCACCTGGATAGGAATCGCACAGCGACTGTTGAGAATTCATGAAGACGTATCCTCGGCCGATTACGCCTGATAATGTGCTTAGGTTAATTTTTCCTGAAGGAGTTGTGAATATGCCGGAATTTGAGAAGTTGATTGTCAGCGACATAGACGGAACCATGCTGGGAAACGATGAGAGTCTCGAAAGATTCGCCCGGTGGCTCGACTCTCACGACGAAGTAGGGCTCTCGTACGCTTCGGGACGCTTTTACGAATCGGTGCTCGAATCCATCGAACAGACGCCTTTGCCGGCCCCGGCCGCGGTTATTGGCGGAGTGGGCAGCGATATAAATCTGCACCCTTCGGGCGAACTGCTGCAGCAGTGGCATGAGATACTCGACGAAAACTGGGATGCGAAAAAAGTTCGGGAAGTATTATCCGCCCATGACGAACTCGAGATTCAGCCGGAGAAGTGGCAGTCGGATTATAAGGTCAGTTACTACCTCTACGATGCCGACAAGGAACATTTGCTAAAACTCCAGGATGAATTGGCCCGGGCGTCTATAGAAACCAGGGTTATATACAGTTCCAGCCGCGACCTGGACTTTCTGCCGAAAAAAGCCGACAAAGGAGCGGCCGCGGAGTTTCTGGCCGGCCAGTGGGGTATAGACAAGGATAACGTGCTGGTCTGCGGTGACTCCGGCAACGATGAGATGTTATTTAAGCGCGGCTTCAACGGAGTAGCGGTCGGCAATTCCAAGCCGGAGCTGGCCGCTCTCGAGGCGCCCAATATTTACCACGCACAGGCGGAATACGCCGCGGGCGTCATGGAAGGCATCAAGCACTGGTGGAATTTGGATGGTTAGTTGACAGATTATTTCGTCGAATCGTTAACGCATCAACTAATCCGCAAAATAACGTCTTTGGGTTGGAGAGAAGCCGCGTTTCCGTCCGATAATCTACGTATTGAGCCGATAATTTGTCGGCCGTAATCTATAGGTGTGCGCCTGCCCGGTGTTGATTTATCGCAGGCAGACGGCTTAAAGTTCGTTAAATGGCTGGAGCAGAATCCAAAAATAATTCCGCAGCAGGTTCGTCCCTTGAGCCGGTAGGGCAGGCGATAGCGCTGCCCGCCAGGGATCACAGGTACATCAGGTATTTCGTCATCATTTTTCTGGTGGGCGCGGTCGTGTTTTGCTGGCTCAGTCTGTTGACTTATAACGCCGCCGATCCGCCGTCGCCGGCGGTTTATCCGCCGCTGAGCAATCCGTCCAATGCGGCCGGACTCGTCGGCGCATACGTGGCGTATTACCTGAGGTACTGGTTCGGTGTTGGGGCGTACATGGGACTGCTGTTTGCCTCGGTTGCTACGGTGATAATGATACTGGGTTCGCGCGTGCGAGATGTGTGGTGGCGCCTGACCGGGGTGGTTTTGCTGGCGACCGCCACCGCGGCCGGAGCGTATCTGAAAAATCCGACTGCGGATGTGCTCACCGCAGATGCAGGAATAATCGGCACGGCCGTGGGCGCCTTCATGCTCGATCGATTCGCCTCCACAGGGGCCTGGCTGATGATAATGCTGGTATTCGGCGTGGGATTGATGCTGTCGGCGGATAATCTCGTGCTGAATCTGCCGCGATTCGGAAAGAAAGTGTGGTCCTGGCGTCGAAAGATATCACTCGGCAAATCACAATCGGCAAAGTCGGACAAAACTGCAAAATCTGCAAGGTCCGCAACTTCCGTTTCCGACAAGACCGAGACGCCCAGGCCCAAAGTTGCCGAGGTTATTAAAAAACTGAAGAAAAAACCCTCTCCACCTCCGTCAACCAAACCGGCTGAGAAGGAACAACCATCCACAGCGCCCTCGCTGGCGTCCAAGAATGCCGACCGCAGCGACAAAGACTTCACTCCGCCATCGTCGGCCCACCTGATAGAACCTTCCAGCGGATATATCGAATCACAGGAGGCCCAGGCCGAGGAAAAGCATGCCGTGCTTCAAAAGACACTGGACGATTTCGGGGTGGATGCTCAGGTGCTGGGCTTTATGACCGGTCCGGTTATTACGCTTTTCGAGGTGGCTCTGGCGCCGGGCGTAAAGGTGTCGCGCGTTTCGAATCTCGCCCATGACATAGCCCGGGCGCTGGCGGTGCCGGGCGTGCGGGTTGTCTCGCCGCTGCCCGGCCGCGACACTATAGGCGTGGAAGTGCCGAACATGGAGAAGGAAATAGTCCGCCTGAAGGAACTGATGAATACGGATTCCAGGGCCGACAAAAAATACGCTCTCCCGCTGTACCTGGGCAAGGACGCCGGCGGCGAGCCGATAGTGGCGGACCTTGCCTCAATGCCGCACATGCTTATCGCCGGCACGACCGGCTCGGGTAAGAGTGTGTGTCTCAATTCGATTATCATGGCGCTGCTGATGACACGCAAGCCGGCCGACGTGCGATTTATCCTTGTCGACCCGAAGATGGTCGAGATGAACTGCTTCGAGAGCATGCCGCACCTGATGTGCCCGATAGTAAACGACCTGCAGCGGGCGGAAAACATCCTGGAATGGGCGGCCATAAAAATGGATCAGCGCTACAATCTGTTCCGCCAGGCGCGGGTGCGGAACATCGGCGAATACAACCGCACCAAGCCGGAAGAACTTTACAAGCGGCTTAACGCCGAAACGAAGGAACAGAAGGATCAGATCCAGACACGCCTGCCGTACGTGGTGATAATCATAGACGAACTGGCCGATTTGATTATGACATCCGGCAAGGAAGTCGAGAATCATATTATCCGCATTTCGCAGAAGGCCCGAGCGGTCGGAATCCACATGATACTGGCCACGCAGCGTCCGAGCGTCAACGTGGTGACCGGCCTGATAAAATCCAACATGCCGTCGCGCATAAGTTTCCGCGTGGCGTCGCGGCAGGAAAGCCGCATAGTCCTCGACCAGAACGGCGCAGAGGTGCTGCTGGGTCGCGGCGATATGTTGTTCCTCAAGCCGGGCACTTCCAATCTCGTAAGGGCGCAGGGCACGTACGTGGACGAGTCCGAGATTCACGGCGTGGTAGATGAACTCCGCAGCCGCGGCAAGCCGCAGTACAACGAAGAACTTATGAATATCGCCACGCGCAAGCCCGGAAGCGACGCAGCGCAGGAGAAGGATGAGTTATTCGACAAGGCCGTCGAAATCGTGCTGACAACACAGCGAGGCAGCGTATCGCTGTTGCAGCGGCGGCTCCAGATTGGTTACAGCCGCGCCAGCAGGATAATAGACCAGATGGCCGAGGCAGGTATTCTGGGCGAGTACAAGGGCTCGCAGGCGAGGGAATGTATGATGACGCTGGAGGACTGGCAGTCGTTGCAGGAATCCATCGAGGCAGATCAGTCGGGCACGTCTTCCGCCGACGGCGAGCCGACGAGCGTGTAAAAACTGCCGCATGTACACATGGAACCAGATTCGAAAAAATCCGGCGAATCGCCCGAACCGCTCAGAGTCGCGTGGGTGGCGGGGGAGGAAACGTTCGACCGTTTAGGTGTGGTGCTTCGGGCATTAGCCGTTGGGATGATGGAAGAGGTGGTGGAGTTAACCGTGCTGCACCCGGGGCCGGAAGATATCCAACTGAAGGAAATTCCAACGCCGCCGGTTGAAGTAGTTAACTACGCCCCGCCGCGGTGGTGGCGCCGCAGAAGCGCGGAAACTCAGCGCCTTGTCGATTTGCTCAGTAAGAAGAAAATAACGCTGCTGCACGGGCTGGATTCGCACGCCTGGCCGCTTACCCGCGAACTGGAGCAAATAAGCGGGCTGAATTATCTGCTGAGTTTATATGACAGATTCCCACCCGGTCATCTGCGGGAACTGCGTTCCGACAGGGCGGCAGTGGCGGTTGCCTCTGATGCGCTGCGCAAGAGAGTAATAGACAAAGGCCATCTTAATCCGGATAAAGTTTTTCTGGTGCGTCCCGGACTGCACAAGGTTAAAGGGGCCACTTGTTTCGACGAACAGTCTACGGGTTGCATCACGCTGGTGGCGTGGGGCGGATCGTCGGCGAGTTTCGAAGATTACAGTGCGGTATTGAATGCGTTTGCTGAGATTCACGGCCGGGGTTACGATTGTGCGTATTTCGTTATTAACGGCGGGCATGTGGAACATAAACTGCGGCAGCTGGCGGATAAACTGAACCTCAGCGGAGAGCTGACATTTGTATCACAAAAATCATCGAGGCAGTTGCGTGACATATTCAAGGCGGCCGATGTTTGTATTTTTCCCGATGCCGACCGGTCTACGGACATTGAGCCGCTCATATCAATGTCGGCCGGCACGTGCGTGCTGGCTGCACAGCAGGAGCCGCTTCCGGAATATTTTGTGGACGGGCAGACGGCAGCGATGTTCACGCCCGGCGACCCGGCGCAACTGACGGAAAAAATCGCCGGGCTTCTTGACGAGCCGGCATCGGCCCGGGCCCTGGCCCATGGGGCGCTGGAATATATAGCCCGGAACCATTCACCCTCTCAGATGGTCTCCGCCGTGGCGGAGATTTACAGAAAACTGATGCAGTAACACCGCGGGGCATATAGATGCCTGCGGCACGCCGCTTAAAATATCGTGTCCATGGCGGATAAATTTCTTATAATGTTTACATGACGAGAAGTTAAAGTTGTTAATTCGCAACGGATGGAATTAATCGACAGTATTTATTATGAGGGAAACCTGGCAACAATACAGAGCCCGCCTGATAAGGGAGACGGAGATATTTATCGAATGGGGCCTGCGTAACCCCGACAAGGTCACCCGCATACCTATGAAGCGTATGGGCAACGGCGGCTGGCCCGTGGAAGTTGGTGCATGGTTCTGGAACACGGTCCTGACATCACGGCCGACAGATGCAATCAAGCATTGGCGCAAATTTCTGCTCAACCGGCCGGCAAAAATCCTGGAAAAAATACGAAACCGGTGATAACGGAAATATCAAAAAGGTCTTTGGAAATCAGTGTGTTTTGGATTTGCACATTTCAGAAAGGTTTATACCTGCAAGTTCCGGAGCGTTTAACTTCTCTGCAAGATTGTGCATGAGAGTCGAGTCGGCATTTTCGGCGTGGAGGAATTCGACACCAATGAGTTGGTCGTTTGAATCGTAGTCCGCCATTATACTACCGGACTCAATTTCGTCTGTCCTGTCAACCTTGCCTGGTTTGATGTCACGCAGATATATATATCCAAGAACGCCACCCTCAATGGCTTCAAGAGTTATCCTGACGGATTTTAGCTGTCCTGTAACCATAGCACTGTTTTAATTACGATTATGTTTGCATTTTTATTTTCATCTACGGCGACTACTAATATTCTATCCCAATCCGGCAGATATTTACGCAGTAATTTTCCGCCGTGTTTAGTATCTGTGTAAAGGGAATCGGGCGAATTTATAACGTTATTTAATTCCGGGCATCTACATTGCGTTGTTCCATGCGAAACTTGGCATGTCGCGTAATTTTAATTTGCCAGTTTTCATACATGGAGTTTGATATTTAGAGGCCCTTAAGATTTCGCTTTGATGCCAAACGGCTTCAGCATCTCGGCCAGTGGCTGACGGTATTTCTCGCTCAGCGGCGTCATGGGCAGGCGCAGTTCATTTTTAATCATTCCGGCCATCGCCATGGATGCCTTGATTGGGATTGGGTTGGTCTCCCAGAACATCGCCCGGAAAAGCCCGAAGAGTTTCAGGTGCTGTTTCGTGGCCGCGGGCAGGTCGCCTGCCAGGGCGTGGTCGGTCAGTTTTCGCACCTCGGCCGGAAGGATATTCGCCAGCACGGAGATTACTCCGCGCCCGCCGACCGAGCAAATCGGCATGGTGAGCGAATCGTCGCCGGAAAGGATGGTCATGTCGCACTCGGCCGCGATGGCCGATGAAACGTCCGGATCGCCGGTGGCCTCCTTGACGGCCACTACCTGGTCAATCTCGCGGTACATTTTCACGATGGTTTCGGGCAGCAGTTTTATGCCCGTCCGCCCGGGTATGTTGTACAGCACGATGGGCAACCCCGCCTCGCCCAGACGCGCGATGTGCCGGTACATGCCGTCCTGTGTCGGCTTGTTGTAGTACGGATTGACGATGAGGCAGGCATCCGCGCCGGCGGACTTTGCGTGTTTGGTCAGTTGAAGCGCCTCTTCGGTGGAGTTGCTGCCGGTGCCGGCGATGACGGGGACACGGCCGTTGACCTTTTCGGCAGTGAACTCGATGACCTTATGATGTTCCTCGTGCGAGAGAGTCGGCGACTCGCCCGTCGTGCCGCAGGGGACGATGCCCTGCGTGCCGTTTTCGATGTGGAACTCGATCAGCCGTCCCATCGTATCCCAGTCGACTTCGCTGCCGGAAAACGGCGTTACTATCGCTACCATTGAACCTTCTAATTTCATTGGCCTTTCCTTTTTCCACGAATTACACTAATTGAATAAAAAAATTAATAATTTATCGGGTAATTGAATTATTAGACGACAACGCGCTTTGTTTCAAGCGACTTTTCAGCGAAATTAATAAGAAGGCACAGTTTCTTGCCTGTCGCCTTAAGATAAGTGATTCCTTGAGCGACATGAACATCGGATAAGCAATCAACCGCTTTCAGTTCGAGAACAATCTCATCATTCACCAGTATGTCAATTCTGAACTCGCCGCATATATTGCCTTCGTAATAAACATTCACTGATTTTTCTGTTTCAAAGGGTATTTTCTGTTTAACCAGTTCGCAGCACAAGGCGCGGTGGTAAATGCCTTCTGGGAATCCCGGTCCCAGGGCCGAGTGGACCTTCTGCGCAGCTCCGACGATTCTGTAACTGAGATCCTTGTGATATATCTCGCCCATCATCATCCTCGTTATTTGTTCCCATTAATTGCCTTTAAATAATTCGATTAATTCGTGTAATTCGTGGACTATTTGTCGATTAATCGTTTCATTTCCGTCACCGCCTCGCGCAGGCCGACGAATACCGCGCGGGATACGATGGAGTGGCCGATGTTGAATTCTGTGAAGCCGTCCATGGCGGCGATGGGTCCGACGTTGTCGTAGGTCAGCCCGTGGCCGGCGTGAACGATAAGGTCCTGTTCGATGCCGAATTGCAGCCCTTCCTCGATTGCCTGCACGGTCTCTGCCACGGCGTCGACGCGGCTGCGGGCGTTGTCCACCAGGCACGCATTGGCGTAGGCGCCGGTGTGGATTTCGATGGCGTCGCAGCCGGCCTCGGCCGAGGCGCTTATCTGTTCGGCGTCGGGCTCGACGAACGCGCTTACTATTACGCCCGCCTCCTGCAGCCGCTGCGTTACTTCGGCCGCGCGGTCGGCGCTGGCTACCATGTCCAGGCCGCCCTCCGTGGTGACCTCCTGCCGGTTTTCGGGCACGAGCGTGGCCTGGTCCGGGCCAATCTCCAGGGCGATACCGACTATCTCCTCGTCCATGGACATTTCCATGTTAAGTTTGCAGGTGACCGTCTGCCGTAGCACGCTGGCGTCGCGGTCGTTGATGTGCCGGCGGTCCTTGCGAAGATGAAAGGTTATGCACTCGGCCCCGGCCAGTTGGCACTCGGCGGCGGCCCACACCGGGTCCGGCTCAACCGTCCGGCGCGCCTGGCGAATCGTTGCTACGTGATCTATGTTTACTCCAAGTCCGGCCATGATTTTCTCCTTGTTCTAACCGCTTCGATTGTATGAGACTCGGCGGGTTAATTGCCAGCGGGAATGTTGCTTTTAGCTTCATTCGATTTTATGCTGTTGCCTCACGATTGTAGTTTACTCCCGGTTACTTGGGAACGAAAAGGAACTGGACAATGGCGGAACAAACCGAAGACCTGCTGGAAGAACAGCGCGAAAACTGGGGCACGAGGGCGGGGTTCGTTCTGGCGGCGGTCGGCTCGGCCGTGGGGCTGGGTAACCTGTGGGGCTTCCCGTACAAGCTCTACAGTTACGGCGGTGGGGCGTTCCTCATACCCTACGTGCTGGCGATGGTCCTTATCGGCATCCCGCTGCTGATAGGGGAGTTCTCGCTGGGTCACATCACCCAACGCGCCACCCCGGACGCCTTCGGCCGCGTCAATCGCAAGTTCGCGTTCGTCGGATGGTGGCAGATAATCCTCTCGTTCATCATCGTCACTTACTACGCCGTTATACTGGCGTGGTGCCTCAGTTTTCTGGCGGCGTCGGTGGCGGGGATATTTACCGATTCGTTGCCCTGGGCCGCTAAGGGCGCCGAGGGCGTGGCAAGGGCCAAAGAGTTCTTCAACGTCGAATATCTCAACAAGCACGACGCTTTTAGACTTGGCGGCGTGCAGTGGCACATCGTTGCGGCCCTGGTAATAACGTGGCTGGCGATGTACCTGTGCATATTCCGCGGCGTTCGCCTGGTCAGCAAGGTGGTGCTGTGGACCGTGCCGCTGCCGTGGCTGATGCTGCTGATACTGGCGGTGCGAGGCCTTACGCTGCCGGGCGCCACGCAGGGGCTCGAATATTACCTCGAGCCGGACTGGTCGCGACTGGCTAACCCGGAGACGTGGCGGTGGGGCTTCGGGCAGATGTTCTTCTCCATGTCGCTGGCGTTCGGCATCATGATTACATACTCCAGTTTCCTGCATCGCAAGTCGGACCTGAACAACAACGCCGCCATAATTGGCCTGGCCGACATCGCCACCAGTTTTGTGGCGGGTTTGGCGGTGTTCGCCACGCTGGGCGGCATGGCCTATGCCGGCGCCCAGGCGGGCAACCCCATTGCCGTCCAGGATGTGGCCGACAAGGGCCCCGGCCTGGCGTTCGTGGCGTTCCCGTATGCACTGGCGCAACTGCCGCACGCGGCATGGTTCTCGGCCGTCTTCTTCTCCTCGCTGCTGCTGCTTGGGCTGGACTCGGCATTCAGCATCACCGAGAGCGTCCTGGCCAGCGTGGTGGACAAGACCGGCTGGAAGCGTTTGTGGGTGCTCATCGCCATCACGCTTATAGGGCTTGCAGCGGGCCTGGCTTTCTGCACGCAGGGCGGCATCAACTGGGTGGGCACGTTCGACAGTTTCATCAACGGCACGTGGGGCATCACGCTCACTGCCCTGCTGGAGTGCGTGGTGCTGGGGTGGCTGTTCCGCCTGAGGCGACTGCGCGACCACGCAAACGAGCGCAGCGACTGGAAACTGGGCCTGTGGTGGCACGTTGCCATCCGCGGTGTGATACCCGTAGTGCTGGCCGGGCTGTTCGCATGGAGTCTGTTCGACGGGCTCAACTCCCCACGCGGATACATATTCGATTACGAATCCGATGCTGAAACGATAACCATCCCCGCGCCGCGGGGCGATGAACTGCCGGCCGACGCCAAATGCCGGCTCAGGTTCGTGGCCGACTTTAACGGCGCGGTCGAGAAACAGGCCGAGTTGGATGCGGATAAAATCCGGGACGGTCGATTGTCTTACACGGCCGAGGGGCTGCCGCCGGCCACTGCCATGACCGCCGAGTACCAATGGGCGGGCGGCCAGAACAGTAATAACGATTGGCTCACGGCCGGGAAGTTCACCACCACCAGCCGGAAAACCGGTTTGAACCTCGGCAATGCCGTCGGCATGGGGGCGATGGGCCTGGCGCCGGTGCTGGCCGTGGTAATCACGTCGCTGCGTTTCCGCAAGCGGCTGCCGCAGAAGATTAACGTCCTTTACGAAAGCACGCACCCGCACGGCAGGGCGGTCGGCGCAATGCTGCTGATTGTTGTGCTGGGCGGCGCGGCCGTGCTGGTTTGCGGCGCCGGCGAACTGCTGCATGCGGGCGGGTCGCTGCGATATTACGGGCGGATGGACGAGGTGGCCTCTTCCATGAACTCGGCCCGGCTTTCGCTGATGCTTGGCGCGGCCGGGGGGCTGGTGGCGTTCGTTATCGGCGGGTTGCTTGTGCGGAAATACGAAAGCGTCCTCGCCCTGGCGTCTATGTTGCTTCGCATGGCGGCAGGTGGCGGAATGGTAGTGGTGGGGCTGGCCGTGGGCCTGGCGCTGGCGGCATGGACACTGACATCCAAATTCGCCGCGGCGGGAATCGAATACGACAACGAACTTTCTGGCGAGAGTTATCTGATACTTGCGGCCATGCTTACGCTGGTGGTCGGCGGGCTGGCCTGGTGCTTCTACCGCGCCATCAAGGCCGCTGGCGGCGCCCCCGAAGAACCGCAGGAGGAAGAATCGACGGATTAAAATCTGAGGCGGCGCTGCGGCCGGGCCGACGGACCAAAGGAGGCCTTCGGGCTTTGACCGGCCGTTGCGGGTTATTTCAGAAATTGCCGGTTTTTTGCGCGTTGTGCCAAGCCATTGCAGGTTTTTAGACCTTTTT
>CAYYMD010000034.1:0-31887 GCA_964472875.1 uncultured Planctomycetaceae bacterium | reverse complement strand
ACTTGGACGAAACAACACCTTTGCGCGCGCAAACCGCGCCTGGCGGGCGTATCCGGAATTCGTAACCCCCGGCCGGGAGAAGACATAAAAAATTTTATTTTTTCCCCGTCATCGGCCGATTTCCCCGCGCCGCTGCGCGCGCAGATTTGTCAGACGCGGCGGCGTTTGTGATTTTAGTAAGCCCCCGCTGTCAAGCGGGGGATAGTTTTTCGGCGTCCCGCTATATACGGCGTTATTATCCCCGCGTGCAAGCAAGTTGCACGCCCTACTCCGGAGCGGTTTGGGAATCCCGGCGCGCCGGGATTCGTCATTTCTTCACCAGGGCAACCGAATTTTAGTTTTCAGTTTTTAGTTTTAAGTTTTGCAATATATTATCCCCCCGTGCAATCCCGATGAATCGGGACACGCTCTACCTGCTAAAACAAAATATTTACGATTCTAGCGGCTTGCCGTCGCTCCATCCGTAACCACCGCCCAGATCTTTGAATTGAATATAACCGTTGAATGTTTTTGGATTAATCGGATAGTTAGCATTGGGATTATGTGCTATTAAAACATCGTGGTCTATCCACCAAATTGGTTTATGCTCCCTTATACGTTCCTCGATAACAACAACGGCGCTGATTCGGGTAAATGGTGGTCTACCATTCCGCTTTATCAATTTCCCGCTATCAAGGTGCTTTTTAAGAAATTTTCCATCTGGATTAAACTTTATTTCTGTGGGCCCTGCCATAGCCCCGGTCTTTTTATCAACTTTGCAAGTAATTACCTCCTGTCCGTATAAAGCTGTTATTAACTGCAAACGTAACGAAAATACGGGAAATCTCAATTCCGGCACTATTATCAAAATATTAGGAATATCCTTGTTAAATTGTTTATTTGCTTCTTGAAGACAACATGCCAATAGGTCGGCATCGTGCCCGCAAATTACCTCATCATGAGGAGATGTCGTACGATAAGGCGACTTAACCTCAACGCCAACATTGTCATTGTTTATAACGGTTCGCATATCCAAAATTTTGCTATTTTGACCTGGCATTTCACCGTTAACAGGCAAGCCCAAATGGGCCGCTAAAAACCAACATGTCAAACATTCAGATATTGCGGAGCGAAAGTCATTTGCATCTCTGCTAGCGAACCTTCCACGCAGTTCTTTGCCTCTTTCACCTTCGAATAGACCGCAAGCGAATGCGCTATAAATATACGTTTCCCATGCAGATCGAATTGCTCTGTAGTGCATTAATCTACACCTGCCTTTATGATCTGAGGGGTAAGGTCCACAAGCATTTAGTATATCAAGTCTTCTAATCAATATTTCCGTCGGTTTATTTCTCCATCTATTACGTACTTCTTGAGGTATTGCTGCAATGAGTGGGTCTTTGGGAGGTCTTATAAATTTAAAGTAATTGCCATTATTGCTGGTTTTTCTTGAATTCTTCTGCATGAAACTGAATCTTATGATTTTCGCCTATTTGCCTTGTTTATTTATCTCTTGAAACCATTCTTTGGCCTCTTTGGCCGCCTTCGTGTCCGGGTAATCAGAGATTATCCGTCCAAGTATTTCTCTGGCCTTATTCGTCATCCCGTTGGCTCGGTACATCTCAGCCAACTTCAACTCCTTTTGGGCCTTTTGCTCATCGGTCAACTCGTTCTTTTTCTTGGCCTTTGCGCTGCGTAGCTTTTTGATTCTTTCCCGATGCTTGCGCCGTGCCTCAAGTTGCTTCTTTACGTGCTCGCCAGCTTCGCAATTTTTAAGATAGATAGTTAATGGATAACCGCCAATTAACCTACGTCCAGTCTTCAAATTAGATAAGGGCCCATAATAATATTTCTTGAGTTTAGGATGTGCTTTTTGAATAGTCCCTGATATGTAAAATACCTCACCTTTCTGAACTTTAGTAAGGTAATCCTTGTATTTTCTACTAACTTTACCCCATATATGCACGTTCTGATTGCCAGGGTAAGTTGCCTTCACTAAAAGATAATGTTTGAAATCATCTTTGGCGAATTCCAAATAAAGTGCCCAAAATACCTTCTTCCTAAAATACCTCCTATTGATTCTACCATACCACATTTCCCACTGTTCTATAGCATTTTCGCGTTGTATTTTAGTTCGAGATTTATCTTCGCCGCCTCTTGGCCATAGTTCTTCAACTTTTTCGGCCAAGACATCGCAAACGGTCTGTGGCCTGTCTTTTCCCACTCCCGCTCCGCCGGTAAGACTTTTCATGCCTTTCAGTTCGACGATACCTAACTTTTCTTGAATCACTTTTTTGGCCAACCGGCACTTCACGGCCTCTTTCGCTGTCAATGTTAGCAATCGCCCTTTTGCGGCCAGGACATTTCCATCACCGTTTCTGTCGAATATAACCTTTCCATCTTTTTCCTTCATGGTCAGTTCAAAGTCCCTGTCGGCCATCGCTTCTGCGAGTAATGATGAATGCCCGCCGTGTTGAGCTGCCCGTCTTATCACTGACCGTGTTACTGACCGATATTTTTCTTCTACCTCATCGGGAAGTTCCACGATTCGACCTTTACTATCGGTCCAGTAAGATGTTGCTGCACCGATGCTCGCCGTCTCCGTAACGTATATATCCGGACAGGTAAGTGTAATTGCTGCACCGGCAGACAACGCCTGCCGGACGAATGCCATGTATCGCAAACCTTTGTTTTTTATAATGAGATTCACGATTCTCTCCATATCGGGCACCGCGCCGCCGGGTGTGTCTATCTCCAGCAGGATGACATTCGCCTTTTTCTCTTTGGCCTGTTTTAGCAGCGATTCCATTTGCTTGGCAGTGAAGTCTTTTCCGATTACGCCCTTGATAGGGATGTAGAAGTAAGAGCCCTTGCTTTTTTCTTCTGACGGTTTTGTGGTCGCTCCCGGCTTGTCAGCCGTAGGCGCATCTTCGGCGGCTTGTAGGAAATTAAACGAAACAAGAACAACCAGGCAAAGTGTGTATTTCAACCCACTCATGATATTATCTCCCGTATCTAATCGGTCTTATTAGTCGAAATTGCAATGCTGAATACTATAACCGAACATAAGCCGAATCAAGAGGATATACAAATGGTTTATGAAAAACATTGAGAGCATCTTTTTGAAGCCCCGCACCTGCCGGCCGTAGCAGGTAGGGCATGTCCCGATTCATCGGGACTGCACGCGGGGATAATAACGCTACATATTAGAAAAATATCCCCCGCTTGTCGGCGGGGGTTTATATGCGCTGCCTTATGGCGGATTAATCATCATCGTCATCGTCATCGTCGTCATCGTCATCGTCGTCATCATCGTCGTCATCGTCATCATCGTCATCGTCATCATCGTCATCGTCATCATCATCATCGTCATCATCATCGTCGTCGTCATCATCATCGTCGTCATCCGTGGCTTTTTTCAATGTGGCGGCGCGGCGGCGGAGTTTTTGCGCAAATTCATCGGGTGGATAATCCCGGCCGCGCAAGATGCCGGCCTCGATCTGCCGCCAGTTGCTGACTACCTGTAGCCGCCCCTTGCCCTGCAGATTATCAATCTTCCCGGCCGTCTCCCGCAGTTCATCCACGTCATTTTCGTCGTAGTAAGGTATGAGGTACGCCACAAGGCCGTTGTCCACGTAGGCCTGGGCGTCGGAGAATTTGTCGCCGATGCCGATTTTGACGTTGGGAAATGATTTTTTAATCTTCGCCAGGCGGGCGGTCTTGAATTCGCCGCTGTCGCCGATTACATCCCTGATTTCGCTGAGTAACAGCGGGGCGCGGGGATAATCGTTTTCTTTGAGCCAGTTTTTGGACTTGCCGGTCAGGATGTTCGGCCGGTGCGTCAGGTACACGATGGCGTATTTGTCCTCCAGCAGTTTCATTACTCTCACCGAGTCGGCCATGGGCTTTGCCCCTCCCAGCAGCACCCGGTGAAAGCCGGAGGCCACGAGCGTGTGGTCCATGTCCACCACGACCATCGGGGTCTTCTTGTCGTGCGAGGACACCAGCAGGGGGGCGGGTGAGAGTTTCAGCAGTTTCTCGTATTTGTCTTCGGGCACGTCGGTGATATCGGCCGTGAAGGAATAGTTGCCCTCGGCGGGCGGCGTCCATTCCATTGTCGCTATGCCGTCGGAGTCGGTTTTTTCCAGCCCTACGAGTTTGTCGCCGCGGTAGAAGGCGACGGATACGTCCTTTATGCCCGTCGTGTCGGCCGACTGCACCCTCGCGGACAGGTCAACGGGCTTGTCGGGCCGGGCCAGCGTGTCGTAGGCGTAAAATAAAATGCCGTCCTGCCCGCCCATTATTTTGCCCGCCACATCGACGGCCGTGTCTTTCCAGCCGCCGCCATCGTTCGAGGCGCGGGACGTTTGGGAATCCGCAAGTTCCTGGCCGGAATCGGACGTTCCGGAACAGCCGGCAAGCGGCATGGAGCATATAATCGCTAATGCGAATGCAAGTGTGTGTGTTCTCATGACGGTATCTCCGGCAAAAGGTTCATGCTGTATGCTGAAAGTATATCAGCCCCCGCTGCCGGCGGCAATATTGGCCGCGGCAAAGGCGACGATAGCGGCCGTAACAGCCCCGGCCGTCATCAGCGAGGCGATTTTTATCCGCCTGACGGTGCGGTCAATCTCGCGCGACGTGCCGGACCTTTCGGCCAGGTCCATGATGTAGCCCACGCGGTCGGCGATGGAGCCGTGCCGCCAGTTTTTTCGCCGCAGCGGGATGCCGTTGAGATGCGCGACCCGGTGGAGCGAATTTGCGAATACCGTTGCGCCTTCGAGTGTGATTATGCGCGGCCGGCGCTTCGTGGCGGGGGTGATTTCATCGGCGTGAATTTCGTCCATGCCGGACAGCCAGGCGGCCATCACGTCACACTGCCGCTCCAGCCGCCTGCTGATATATCCGAAACCGGCGCCCCAGGCCGCCAGCAGGCACAACACCGACGCCACCTGGGCGACATACGGCGGCCAGGCCATGCGTGCGGCCAGCGTCGCCACGAGTTCGCCTATGAAAAAGCACGCCCCGGCCGCCGATGCCGCGAACATCACACCGTAAAACACGTGGTGATTTATTACGTGCCCGGCCTCGTGCGCGAAGATGGCCCGTATGCTGCGGCGGTCCATGTGCTCCAGCAGGCCATCCGACAGCAGCACGTATCGCAGCGGGCCGACCATGCCCATCACGCCCGCGTTGGCTATTGCGCCGCCGGATTTCCACACCAGCAGTTCCCTGAAGCGCATTTCGAGCACGCTACAGATGTTTTCCAGTTCCCGCCGCAGCGGGCCCTCACCCAGCGGCTCCGTCCGCCAGATGCGGGCTATCATCAGCGGGGCCGCCAGGAACACCGCCGCCACGGAAACCCCCGCGGCCGTTACCAGCGAGGCCGCCTGAAATTTTTCCGGGACGGCCGCGACGACGTAGAGCTGGAACGTGTCGGTCAGCAGTATTATCAGCGACACGGGCGCCGCGATGAACAGCAGGTGGTGGCGGATGTTGTAGCCGAGATATTCGCCGAACGTCCACGTGCGGGGTTTGCCCTGCCGCGGCGGTTCGGCCCCGACGGGCGCGTTTGCGGCGGCGATGTGTTTGCGCGTGGCCAGGTACATAGGATATTCCATCGACCACAGCAGAATCAGCGCGGCGGCAAACGGCGTCAGGACAACCAGTTCGCCGGCCAGCGGAACGTACCACAGTCCCCAGACATCCATGACAAGACTGCCGAAGCCCATCCAGGTCAGCATCCCGGCCCCGGCGATGAGCCATATTCTGGCGGCCGCGTGCGATATTTTGCCGAGCCGCGCGCGTGAGGTGGTCTTCATGTGCCGCAAAAAGCACACGGCGTTGAGGCGCGCTAATATGGCCGTCACGATAAGATATACGCCTACTCCCGCCGCGGGCGCCCACCATGGCCATCGCCCCGTCGGCACCTCCGAGGTAAGAAGAACCGTCATGAAACCGATAATCACTAAAATCTGCATCTTTCACCGAATCTTTCACCGAAAATAACTTCTTTGAAATTGTATGGAAAAAAATTTTGAATATGTGAGAATATTATTCGCACCCTAATAAGATTTTCGGGGTTATTTTATTTGGTGACAGTGGTGGCGGTCCCGTCCGGGGGCCGATGGCGGAGCCGCCTTTTTAACCTCGGCCCATATGGAGAATGCATTATGATAAAGTGCAGATTATTGGTGTGGTTGATGGTTGGGGTGTTTCTGACGGCGCCGGCGGCTGCACGTCAAAAGGGCGGCGGCGGGCAGAAAAAACACGCCGAACAGAAGAAACACAAAACCCAGAAGCGAAAAAACAAGCAAGCCGCCCTGCGCGGGGAATACGCGATTATGGCCAACGTCGTCGGCATGAGCGAGCAGCAGAGGAACAGGTTCGCGGAAAAACTCACCGCCCGCAATAAGGCCATGGCCGAATGCAAAAAGAAAAACGCCGAAAAGATGAAGCAACTCTCCCGGGCCATGAAGCAGGCAAAGGCCGACAACGACGAAGAAAAAATCAAGGAACTCAAGGCCGGGATGAAGGAACTCAAGCAGGAGCAGAAACAGGTAAGCGAAAAATGCAAGGCGGAAATGATGTCGGTGCTGACGCCGCAACAGCGCAACGAGTGGGAGGGGTTCAAGGTCTACCGCAAGCTGATGAGGAAATACGGCAAACTCGAACTCACCGACCGGCAGAAAACAAAGGTGCGTTCGATATGCAAGGAATACGGCGAGAAACTCAACTCCGCCTCCCCCAAGGAGCAAAAACAGATAACGCAGCAAATCAGGGAAAGGGCCGAACAGGTTCTCACCGAAGAGCAAAGGGCCGCATTGAAAGCCGGCAAAAAAGGCAAAACCGACAAGCCGGCAAAGAAAAGCAAAGCCGGCCGCAAGGGCAAGGGCGGTAACGACGACAGCGGCGGCGGGAAATAGATAGTCCGGTTCGCACGAAATTTTCGGCCGGCATGACAGAGCGATGGCCCCGGCGGCGTGGGGCCATCGCTTTACATTTGCGCGGTTTAATTTATATTTAGTCTTCTTCTGCTGTTAAAAATCTTGAAATGAGGACGGACGATACGGTAAAAATAATATAGAACAGGCGGCGTAGCTCAGTAGGCAGAGCAAGGGACTCATAAGCCCTGGGTCACTGGTTCGAGTCCAGTCGCCGCCATTCGACAAATTTGACGCTTTTTTCTTGACTCCGTTCAGGGAATGCCATTATGTAGTTTTAACTGTACCTGCGATAACGCAGGCAATATTAGTATCGAAGGAGACTACGTATGCTGAACTTTTTACCTTTAGCGGCTATTTCAGACTTCGTCAGTTGGTGGCAGATAGTACTGCTGATAATCCTGATTGGGCTGATAGTTTTCTGGGTCAAGTATCGCCGCAGCCAGATGTAGGCCGCCTCAGCATGTATACAGGGTCGCCGCCCCGTATTTCTGCGGGGCGTGGTGACATTGTGCAAATCAGCGGTGTTCTGACGGTTAGATGCGAGTCGATTTATAGCCGCAGTAGCGGTGGGGCGTATGGCCGGTAAATCATCAAAGTGCATTTACGTTCTTCACGGCCAGGAGCCGGCGCTAATCGACTATCATCGCGAACAAATAATATCCCGTTCGCTCGGCGATGCGGACAGGCAGACTTCACTGGTGAGGTTCGAGGCCGACGCCGAACTTGCCGATGTTCTCGACGGCCTGCGAACGCTGCCTTTTCTTGCGCCGTGCAGGGTGGTGGTGATGCGCCGCGCAGATTCGTTCGTCAGCAGGCATCGCGGGGCGCTTGAAAAATATGTGAAAAACCCTTCCCCGAACTCCGTGTTCATCCTCCAGGTAAACAGGTGGAACAAGTCCTGGAATCTGCACAAACTCATGGGCGACCGCGGCGAGGTGATTGATTGCTCGACGCCTGCGGCAAAAGACCTGCATCGGCTCATCCGCGACGCGGCCGGACGGCGCGGCAAGAAAATCGAAAAGGCGGCCGTGCAGGCGCTGCTTGATTCCGTCGGCGCCGACCAGACGGCAATCCTGAATTACGTTGAGCAGCTTTCGCTCTACGCCGGCGACCGCGGCGCCATTACCGCCTCGGACGTCGGAGATTTGGTTGCGCCCACGGCCGGGCCGGCTGCGTTCGCACTGACCAACGCGATTACGGCCGGAGACCCGGCAAAGGCCCTGCGAGAACTGGATAAGATGCTCGTTGCCCGCGGCGACGAGTTCAGGGCGCTCGGATCGCTGCACTGGCATCTTAAAAGGGCGTATTCGGCCAAGCAGCAGATGGACGCCGGGGCGCAGCCCAGCGTTAAAATGCCCGCCGGCGCAAGACAGGTTTTTATGAAGATGCTCCACCGCCTCTCGCTGGCCAAGATACAGCGCGACCTGCGGCGCCTGGTCGCCACGGACCTTGCGATGAAATCCGGCGCGGACCCCAAATCCGCCATGCGCGAACTCGTAATCACAATGTGTTCGTGATGCGAATATTTACACGAATCCTGCGCGGCATCGGGATTCGTGGAATTATTTCGTCCGGTTGGCGAATTCATCGCGGACTATTTCGATGTCGGGCAGCGACCGGATGAAGAACTGCCCGTAGCGGCGAGTGACTATTCGGTGGTCCAGAACGACCACGAAGCCGGTGTCGGCCCCCGAGCGGATGAGGCGCCCGAACCCCTGGCGGAAGCGGATAATCGCCTCGGGCACCTGGTACTCGATGAACGGGTCGCCGCCGGCGGCGCGTATGGATTCTATCCGCGCCTCTATCAGCGGCGAGTCCGGCACGGCGAAGGGGAGTTTGGTGATAATCACGTTCGACAGCGCCTCGCCGGCCACGTCCACGCCCTGCCAGAAACTCATCGTCCCAAGCAGCACCGTCCGCCTGTTTTTGCGGAACCGCTGCAGCATCTTCGACCTCGGCAGACGCCCGCCCTGGGCCAGCAGTTCGTAGCCCTGGCTGCGGGCGAAGTCCTCCATCGCCTCGGCCACCGCCCGCAGCATGGCGTAACTGGTGAACAGCACGAAGCACCGCCCGGCGGACTTGTTGACGTAGTGCCGGATGGCCCCGACCGCCTGCGGCACGAAGGCGTTGAGGTTGTTCGGGTTGCCCAGTTGCGTCTCGACGTAAAGCCGCGCCTGGCGGCGGTAATCGAACGGGCTGTCCAGCAGCAGTTCGTCGGCATCGTCGAGCCCGAGGCGCCCGCGGAGATACTCGAACCCGTGAGCGTTGCTGCGGCCGCGGCGAACCGCCAGCGTAGCGCTGGTCAGCACGGAAGCATCCACCGACTCGAAAATTTCCTGTCGAAGTATGCCGGAAACGTCCACCGGCGCCGAGCACAGCGACACCGCGCCGCCGCGGCGGCCACGACGGGTCTCCACCCAGTAGGCGTGGTCCTCGTCCTGCTGCTCGATAAGCCGCTGGATTTTACGGGCCGTCTCGCGGACCCTCTGCTCGTAGCCGCCCAGTTCGAACGCCTCTTCGTTGCGCAGGCGGCTGCGGAGTTTGTTAAGTTTGCCGGCCACCTCGTTCAGAGCGCCGCTGAGCGTGTTGGCGACCACGTTTTCCCGCGTGATTCGCCCGTTCGGCTCGATGCCGTTTTGCTTTCGCCCGCGATGGTCCGCCAGCGAGGTGAAAAATTCTTCGCAGGCGTCGGCGGCGCGGTTGACCGCGTCCGTGGCCGACTTGTCGTTCATCAGCGCCAGCAGCCCCCGGTCGCTTTTGTCGTTGTATAATTCCCGCAGTAGATAATTTACCGCGGCCGAACTGATGCTCATTCCGAAATGGTCCGAGGCGACCGATTCGATTGTGTGGGCCTCGTCGAGGACGACCAGGTCGTAATCGCCCAGCAAAGAGTGCTCGCCGCCCGAGTTGCCCGTGGGTATCTGGCGCAGCGCAAGGTCCGAAAAGAACAGCGCGTGATTGACCACCACGATATTGGCCTGGTGCATCCGCCGCCGCGCCTTCTGTAGATGGCAATTCTCGTAGTGGGCGCACTTGCTCCCCCGACACGTGCCGGATTCGCTGCGAACCTTCTGCCACACGCCGGCGTCGATGGCGAAGTCGATGTCCTGCAGCGAGGCGGCCTCGGTGACGGCGGCCCAGTCGGCTAAATGCCGCAGTTGCTGCCGCTGGCGGGGCGAGTCGAACATTTTTTCACCGGCATTCACGGCAAGGTTGAGCCGTCGCCTACAGATATAGTTGTTCCGTCCCTTGCCGAGCACGGCCTTGAACTCCACCGGCAGGATTTTTTGCAGAAAGGGCAGATCCTTATCTATCAGCTGCTCCTGCAGGGCGATGGTGTATGTCGAGGCGATAACACGGCTGTCGTTCTCGGCGGCGTGGATGATGGCCGGAACAAGGTACGCGAAACTTTTTCCCACACCGGTTCCGGCCTCGACCAGCAGGTGCCTGTGATTCTCCATCGCCCGGGCGACGGCATCGGCCATGTCTATCTGTTCCTGCCGCTGTTCGTAACCGTCCAGTGCGCGGGCGACGAGTCCGTCCCGGGCGAGAATGTCATGAGCGTTAAGAGTCACAGGTTAACCCCTCAAAGCGTGTTCCCCGTTTGTGTGCGCTGCCACGTGTGACGGCGGTGAGGTCCTGCGCGAATCCTGCGGGGACGTATCGGCCTCGGCGTGGGAGAAACTTCGCGTGAACTGGAGAATGAACCACACGGTGATGATTATGGTAGTGAAGGTGATTATGGTCGCCAGTATCGTGATAAAGGTCCTGCCGCGGACCACGGTAGAGTGCATCGCCGATACAATGCGGTCCTTGGCCAGTGTGAGCATCGCCAGCATGACTGCCGCGACCGTCGGCCAGATGCTTATCGAGTGAATGCCGCTGTAAATATAAACGGCGCGGCTGACCTCGGTGTCGCTCTGTAGCAGGTAGTGCACCTCGCCGTCGGGGGCGGCGATAACCTGTCCGCTGATCGCCTCGCCGTTGATGAAGACGTAGATCAGCGTGTAGGCGAAGAAGTTCACCAGTCCCAGCACGATAACCCATATGCATATCTTGGTGCGTTTGTCCATCAGGAAAGATATATTGACAGGCAACCCGTATATTAGTCAATACTTATCTAACCGCGGAATGGTCCCGCCGCGGAAGTGGCCCGCCTAAAAGAAATTGACACGATGTTCGACAGCAGATACCCTCCTCGGTATGCTGGATGCCCGAAATCGCGGTTTGGGTCCGGTTTTTGCCGTGATTTGCAGTGGCATACGGCCGCCTTTGAGGTTATGTTTGCCGGATAAATCGGCTACGGTTAAACTCCTGGTAACAGTGGGAGTATGATTTGACGGTTACAAAAATTCGAATTTTAACCGCCCTTGTGCTTTTGTCGGTGGTGGCGTGGGCGTACTGGCCGGCCGCGGCGGCCGATGATTCTCCCGATGAGATTATCGGTATTCGCGTCGAGGGCAACCGGCAGATGTCCGCCCAGGCCGTTCTTTCCAAGGTCCGCTTGCGTGTTGGGGGCACTTACGATGAGAAAACCGTCCTCGAGGACAGGCAGCGTTTGCTCAAAACCGGACGGTTCGAAAGCGTCGATGTAAAGAAACTCCAGCAGGACGAGGGTGTAATCGTCACCTTTGTTGTTGAGGAAAAACCGCTTGTGGTCGACGTCCAGTTCAAAGGCAACAAGGCCATAGGCGACGGGGAACTGTCGGCGGTGCTGCCGTTCGGGCTGAAAGCCCCGCTCGACCGCGTCGAGATACTGGTGAACGGACGCCAGGCGATTATAGACAAGTATCACAGCGAAGGATTCACATCCGTCGAGGTCCGCGCGGAAATAACCAAGAACAACCGTGTGCTGTACCACATAACCGAAGGCCCCAAGACGCACGTGGAAGAGGTTGAGTTCGAGGGCAACGAATATTTCAGCGACTGGCGGCTGAAGCGGGCGATAGACACCGCCGAAAAGTTATGGCTGATTCGTGAAGGCATATTCGACCCGGACAAGGTCGAGCGGGACGTTACTGCCATCCGGAACATGTATGTTTCCGAGGGCTTTTTTGGCGTAGAAGTCGGCCGGATTATAGAATTCTCTGCCGACAGGAAAGAGGCCACCGTAAAGTTCGTTATTAAAGAAAACGAGCGTTACCGGGTGGATGAAATTAAATTCCGGGGCAACAAGGTCTTCAGCGACGAGGAACTAAAGAGGCGCCTGGAGATGGCCCCGGGCGACTACTGCACCGCCCAGGACCTTCGAAATTCCGTGGAAAAACTCAACGACACCTACGGCGAGATGGGCTACATCGACGCCGAAGTCGACGGCGACCACGTATTCCGGGAGCGCCCCGGCATGGTGGACCTCGTGTTCGACGTGACCGAGGGCAGGCAGTTTCACGTGGGAAGTATCGACATCCGCGGAAACACCGTCACGCAGGGCAGGGTAATCCGGCGGGAGCTGACGCTTTATCCCGGACAGGTTTTCAACACGGTTGCCAAGGATGAGTCGCGCCACCGGCTGTCCGAAACCGGCCTGTTCCAGGATGTGAAGATAACTCCCATGGAGGCGGAAAACAGCGAACGCGACGTGCTGGTTGAGGTCAGCGAGGCGCGTACGGCGCAGTTCCTTATCGGGGCGGGAGTAACTACCAACTCGGGCGTGCTGGGCACGCTGTCGTTCAGGGAGAGGAACTTCGATATACTGGCCTGGCCGACCGGCAGGGACGACTGGCTTTCGGGGCGGGCGTTCAGAGGCGCCGGCCAACAGCTCAGCATAGTGGCCGAACCCGGTACGGAACTGATGAGGTTCCACGTGGACTGGACCGAACCGCACCTGTTTGACAAGGACTATCGGCTCGGAACAAGGGCGTTTGTGTTCACCCGCGGGCGCGAAAGTTACGACGAGACCCGCTACGGCGGCGTGGTTTCTCTTGGTCACCGCTTCAAGAACCGCTGGTACGGCGAAGTGGCCACGCGAGTCGAAGGTGTTGACATAAGCGATCTCGACAGGGGCGCACCGCCGGATGTGGTTTCCGTTCAGGGCACCAACGCGCTTTTAGGCATAAAGGGCACGTTGGTCCGCGACAGAACGGACAGCAGGTGGCGTCCTTCCACCGGAGATCGCTTCAAGCTCAGTTACGAGCAGATCGTCGGAGATTTCGAGTTCGGAAAGGCAATCGGCGAATACCGCATCTACAGAACGCTGTATGCTGATGCCATGGACCGCAAGCACATACTGGCCGGGCGGTTCTCGGCGGGCAATATATTCGGCGATGCGCCGGTGTTCGAGCGATTCTACGGCGGCGGGCTGGGTTCCATTCGCGGCTTTGAATACCGCGGCATAACCCCGCGCAGCCCCGGCACAGACGAGGAAATCGGCGGCGAGTTCATGGTATTCGCAGGGGGAGAATATTCTTTTCCGTTGTTCGGTTCACAGAAGGGCAACGAGGTCCGCGGCGTGGTGTTCCTGGACAGCGGTTCGGTGGAGAGAGATTTCGACCTGACGACGTATCGCGTCTCGGCCGGCACGGGGATAAGGTGGATTATCAGGCCGGGCGGCGCCGCCGCGGCCGGAAGCCCGATGGGAATTTTCCCCATCAGTCTGAATGTCGCCGCTCCGCTGGTCAAAGACGACCAGGACGAAGTGCAGATTTTCAGTTTCAACGTCGGCTGGATGTTCTAAATTCCCGCGGCGAGCCGGATACTAATCCCGAACACTCGAATTCTTACCCCACGGATTGTATTATTTGGTTGTAAATGTTATGCACGGCCGTGCGTGTAAGGTTTGGCCAAACGCCCGCGCGGGTTTATAATCGTTCGAAAACTTTAGATAGATACGGAGGTTCGCGATGATGAATAAAGTCAAAATATTGTCGATTGTGTGCGTTGTAGCGCTGGTCGGGCTTATCGCCACGACGCTGACGGTCAGGGCCCAGACGGAGCCGTCGGGCGTACGTGCGGCGACGCGCCTGGCCGTGTGCGACGTGGTGCACGTGTTCAACAATTATCAGAAGGCCATAGACCTTACCCGGCGGCTCGAGTCCAAGAGCAAGCAGATACAGGCCGAAAACCAGAAACGCAAAGAGCAGATCAAGAAAAAGCGCGAACTCCTGAAAGGCCTCAAGGGCGCAGAATACGAACGTCACTACAACGAAATGCGCCGCATGGAACTCGAACGCGAGGCGTGGCTGAATTACCAGGACGAAATGGCCAGGCGTGAGCACCACCGCCTCACCGGGGAAATGTACGAGGAGGTGCTCGATTCCATAGAACAAATCGCGGCAGAAAACGGTTTTGACATCGTGCTGCAGAAACGCGGCAGTATAACTCGGAGCAAAAGCAGCCCCGAACTGCTCACACAGATTGAGCGCCGCCAGATACTATACGCCAATGATGCGACCGATATAACCCAAATGGCGCTGGAGCGGATAAACAGCAGTTACAAGAAATCGCGCTGAGTCCTGTGTCCGGCCGGCCCTTGCCGAAGCGCCCCGCAGATACTATTATCGGAACTCGCTGACATGACCGAAAAACCGATGAAATTGAAGGATTTAGCCGCCCTGCTGGACGGCGAGGTAGAGGGCGACGGCACGGTGGAAATCGCCGCGGTGGCCTCGCTTCAGGACGCCGGTGAAGGCGATTTGACCTTTGTTTCGGATGAGCGGCGGGCGGATGAACTGGCCGGCAGCGGCGCCTCGGCTGCGATAGTTACACGGGATTTTTCCGCCGACAGGCCCGAAGGCAAATCGCTGCTTCGCGTGGATGACGTGAGCACGGCCGTCTTCATACTGATGAAGCATCTGGCCCCGGATGAGGACCTTCCCGCCGGCGGTGTCCATCCCACGGCCCTTGTGGCCGACGATGCCGAACTGGCCGACGACGTGTCGGTCGGGCCCGGCGCGGTTATAAGTTCGGCCGCCAAAATAGGCCCCTGTTGCGTGCTGTGCGCGAACGTATTCGTCGGGGCGGGCGCTGAAATAGGCGCCGGCTCCGTGCTTTTTGAAGGCGCAGTTGTCCGCCATCACTGCCGCCTGGGCGAGAATGTGCGTATAGGGCCAAACAGCGTAATCGGCCATGAGGGTTTCGGTTACAAGACAATCGACGGCGAGCATCACAGAATTCCCCACGCCGGCGGCGTGATTATCGAGGACAACGTTGAAATCGGCGCCTGCTCCTGCGTGGACAGGGCCAAGTTCGGCGATACGGTAATAGGGACCGGCACGAAGATTGACAATCTTGTCCAGGTCGCACATAACGTGAAGATAGGCCGCGGCTGCCTCATAGCCGCCCTCGGCGGAATTGGCGGCAGCGCCGTGCTGGGGCGGTACGTGGTGTTCGGCGGTCACGTCGGCATAAAAGACAACATAAAGATAGGTGACCAGGTCAAATGCGGCGCCTTTACCGCCGTCGCGGCCGACATGCCCGACGGCGAAGTGCTGTTCGGTATTCCCGCCGAACCGGCGATTAAGAAAATGCGGACGATTAAGGCCGGAAAGAAACTGCCCGATTTGCTCAAGCGGGTGAAAAAACTCGAACATAAGGTGAACGAAATTGCCTCCTCAAAAGACGATTGAAAAGACCGCCTCGATAGAGGGAAAAGGATTATTCAGCGGAAAGCCCTGCCGGCTGAGATTTGTGCCGGCCGAGCCCGACAGGGGCATCGTGTTCGTGCGGACAGACACCTCGCCGCCCACGCGAATACCGTGCGACGTCTCGCACAGTCCCCAGCGCGACAGGCGAACTTCGCTTGCCGTCGAGGGCGCATCGGTCGAGACCGTGGAGCACGTGCTGGCTGCGGTGTGGGGGATGGGAATCGACAACCTCACCATAGAACTGGATGCGGTCGAAGTTCCCGCCCCGGACGCCTCGCCGCTTCCGTTCGCCAAGGCACTGCACGAGGCCGGCATCATCGAACAGGACTCGCAGCGCGAGGTTTATGTCATAGACCAGCCGGTGGCGGTGACCGAGGACGGTGCGTCGCTGGCCGCGCTGCCCGGCGTCGGCGAACACCTGGATATCCTTTATGACCTGGAATATCCGGCCAATACTTCCATCGGCAGGCAGATGTGCAGTTTTGCGCTGGATAAGGAGGATTTCCTGGCGGAAATCGCCCCGGCCCGCACTTTCCTGCTCGAGCAGGAGGCAAGGGAGTTTCAGGCGCGCGGCATAGGCACTCACCTGACCACCGAAGACGTGGTGGTTATGGGCGCAGGCGGTGTAGTCGACAACGAACTGCGGTTCGAAGATGAGCACGTTCGCCACAAGATAGGCGACCTGCTGGGCGACCTGGCGCTGCTCGGGCGTCGCATGAGCGGGCGGATAGTGGCGAACAGGTCAGGACACAAACTGAACCGTCAGCTGGTGAGCAAACTTATGGACCTGATAAACCGGGAGCAGGAGTCAGAGGCCTTCGGCGGCGAACCCGTAATGGATATCCGCAAGGTCATGCGCCTGCTGCCTCACAGGTATCCGTTTTTGATGATAGACCGCGTGGTGAGCATCGAGGGCGACCAGCGGGCCATAGGCGTCAAAAACGTCTCAATCAACGAGCCGTATTTCCAGGGGCATTATCCCGGCCAGCCCATTATGCCCGGCGTGATGATTCTCGAGGCGATGGCGCAGCTTTCGGGCGTGCTTCTTTCCCGTCGGCTCGAGCACATCGGCAAGGTAGCGGTGCTTTTGAGCATGGACCGCGCAAAAATGCGAAGGGCGGTCCGACCCGGCGACCAGTTGGTTATCGAGGCCGAGGCAGTCAGGGTGCGCCCGCGTACGGGGCATTGCCGCTGCCAGGCCATGGTTCGCGACCAGCTCGTGGCGGAGGCCGAAATCAAATTCATGTTAGTGGATGCCGAGCCGGTATAGTTTGCGACAAAGGCACAAACGATGGCGAAAATTTCTCCACACGCATTCATAGACGAAGGCGCACAACTCGCCGACGACGTTGTGGTGGGGCCTTTTGCTTATATAGGGCCGAAGGTTCGCATCGACGCCGGCTGTGTCATCGGCGCCAACGCCACGCTCGACGGAGAGACGGAAATAGCGGCCGAGACGCGCATATTTCCCCTGGCGGTGGTGGGAAGCAGCAAAGACGGTCAAAAGTCGCCCGGGCGTTGCAGAATCGGGCGGGCCAGTTCAATCCGCGAACATGTAACAGTATCGGCCGGCGACAAAAGGCCGACCGAAATAGGACAGGACAACCTGATAATGATCGGTTCGCAGGTAGGGGCCGAAGCGGTGCTGGGCGACCACGGCATATTCGCCAACTGCACCAATATCGGCGCCCGGGTGAGGGTCGAAGATTACGTCCGCACCAGCGCCTTTGCGGCCGTGGCCCCGGGCATTAACGTGGGCGCCTATACGTTCATCAGCGGATACGCCAACGTCGACAGGGACGTTCCGCCGTTCGCCATAGTCGAGGGCGACCCCGTTCATGTCCGCGGACTGAACACGCATAACCTCAAGCGGTGCGGATTCAGCTCCGGGGATATAGCGGCCTTGAAATCCGCGTTCAGGGAATTGTTTACCGGCACGGCGCCCAGCGTCAGCCGCGAGGCGCTGCGCGAGCTGGTTAAATCCGAAACCGCCAACCGTTACGTGCTGCAGCTGGTGGAGTCCATCCGCAACGCGAAAAACGGCGCCGGCGGAAAAATAGCATCCGGGAACAGGAAGAATGTCTGAGGTAGAAGTAGTAAGCGAAATATCCCCCACGGCCCGGCTCGCCCCCGACGTGAAAGTGGGCCAGTATTGCAGTATCGGTCCGCAGGTGGTCATCGGGCCGCGCACTGTCCTCGGCCGCAGGGTCTGCATCACCGGCAGGACCGTAATCGGTGCCGATAACGTAATCGAAGACGGCTGTGTGCTGGGCGACCTTCCCCAGGACCTCAAGTACGCCGGCGGCGCTACGCTGCTTATAGTGGGCGACCGTAACAAACTTTGCCGCCGCGTGACCGCCCACCCGGGCACGGAAATGGGCGGGTTCCTCACGCGGATAGGAAACGATAATGTTCTGGACGACTGCTGCCATGTCGCACACGACTGTTACGTGGACGACCGGACCTACCTCGGCCGCAGCGTAATGCTGGCGGGTCACGTCCGCGTGAATTGCGGCGCGATGGTGGAGGAACTGTCGGGCGCACATCACTTTACCACTATTGGTGAATACGCCTGCGTCAAGCACGGCACGCCGGTGCGCCGGGATGTGCCTCCTTTCACGGTTTACGGCAAACGCGACTCGGGCAAGGGCGCCCCGGCCGTGACGGGAATCAATAAAAAGGGCATCTCCGCGGCCAAGATGGGCAGGGGCGAAAAAAGAGAACTACGCCGCGCCCTGCACGAGTTGTTCGACGACGAGGCGGCCCTGGAGACCAAAATCGAGCAACTGGTCTCTCTCGGCGTCGAAGGGCGGGCCGCCGAACTGTGCAAGTTCATTCAGCGGTCGCTGCAGGGCGTTTACGGGCGTTCCCGCGAGCGTTTTCGCGGACAGGCCCCGCCGGAAGCCGCCCAGTACCTGCCGCCGGAGTATCACAAACTTATAGGGAGACGCAGCAGATGAGTTTTCGCGTTGGAGTAGTCGGCGCGGGGCGGATGGGCAAGCTTCACGCCCGCGTTATAAGCGAAATGCCGGATGCCGAACTGGCGTGCGTTGTCGACACGAGCCCCGGAGCCGCCAGGGCCGTGGCCAAGCAACGCGGCTGCGAGGCGATTGACTCGGCCGAAAAGGCCGTGGCAATGGCGGATGCCGCGATTATCTCCACGCCTACCTTCGCCCACGTCGCCGCGGCCAGGCCGTTCGTCGCCGCGGGCAAACCCGTGCTTATCGAAAAGCCATTCACCGACGATCCGGACGCAGGACAGGAGTTGTTAGACCTGGCCGAGAAAACCGGCACGACCGTGCAGGTCGGCCACACCGAGCGGTTCAACCCGGCCGTCGAGGCCATCGTCCGCTACGCAATCCGTCCCAAGTTCATCGAGGCAAACCGCATAAGCCCGTTTACGTTCCGCTCGGCCGACGTTGGCGTCGTGCTGGACATGATGATTCACGATTTGGACCTGGTTCTGATGCTGGCGGGTTCGGCCGTGGCCGAAGTGCACGCGGTTGGAGTGAACGTAATCGGGCGGCACGAGGACATCTGCAACGCCCGCCTGATGTTCGAAAACGGCTGCGTGGCCAACGTTACCGCCAGCCGCCTTGCCGTTAAAACCGAGCGAAAAATGCGGGTCTTCTCCGAGCAGGCGTACCTGTCGGTGGACTACGCCGGAAAGAACGGCGTGGTGATAAAAAAGTCCGAGAACCTCGACCTGATACAAATGGCCCGCGAAATGGACGTGGACGACATCGCCGAACTGGCAGAGTCGGTGGACTACAGGAAGCTGCTGAAGTTCGAGCAACTGGAATTTGACGATTCCACCGAGCCGCTCCGCAAGCAGGCCGAGGCGTTCAGGCGCTCGGTGATCCGCAATCTCCCGCCGAAAGTATCCGGCCGCGACGGACTGGCGGCCGTCCGCCTGGCTCAGAAAATCGCCGAACGGGTAAAACAGCATAATTGGGACGGGGAATCCACCGGCCGGCAAGGCCTCGATATTATCGGGAGAAGTTAATTAAATGATTGGTTGATTGGTAAGTATTTACCCTTTTATCTTAGGTCGTGGTCGAAACCGGGCAACGAGGCAACTAATCAACTAAAATCATCGATATTTTTCCTCGGCTGTGTGCACCGCGTAACTGATGAACCGCTTCCACCGGTCGGATTGGGCTACGCCGCTGTCCTTGTAATCGGCCACCAGTTCGCCGAGATAGCGGTCGACTTTACCGGCGTATTCCTGCATGCGGAGTTTTTCCTCGATTTGCGGCTGGATCCGGCTGAACTCCACGCCTTTGCCGGCGTCGACTTTCCTTGCCTTCACGATGTAATATCCTTCATCGGTCTTGATGATTTGACTGACCTGCCCCACTTTGAGTTCGAAGGCGGCATTCTCGACTTCCTGTATGCGGAAGCTGTCTTTGGGCATCATGGGCCACTTGCCGCCTTCCTCTGCCCGGATGCCGCGGGAAAGTTCCTTCGCCACCGCGGTGAAACTCTGACCCTCGTTCAGCGCCTCGGCGGCGCGGTTGATAACTTTCCTGGCCTCTTGGCGGGCCTGCCAGCGCTGTTGTTCGGTGGGGCTGGAGACGTCGGCGGGCAGGAATTCTTCGAACGGGGCGGCGATTATCTGCATCGCGACCCGTTTGGGCGAGCGGTACTGCGAGATGTTCTCGTTGTAATATTCCAGCAGACGCTTTCGAGGTATGCTTACCGACGGGATGAATTTACTCCTGAGATAAGAGTCGATTATTAACTGCCGGCGCTTGGCCGCCATAACCTCCTCCAGCGTGGTGCCCCTGTCGGCGAGCATATTTTTGAGTTTCGTTTCGCTTCCGCCGGCCTTGGTTATCATCTCCCTTCGCTGCTTTTCGATTTCGGCGTCTATCTGGTCTTTCTGGTCCTGTGTGAAATTCTTCGTGGCCTCGGAGTATACCATCGCCTCGGCGACTTCGTTCCATATCTGCCGCTCGATGAGCGTTTTGGCGCGGCTCCTGAATTTTTCCCGCGGCGTGGAGCTGGGTATGTCCTCAAGTTGGCCGCGGATGGGCCGCAGGACCTGCGTAACGGTCAGTATGTTTTGCGAATCTATCTGGAGCACCGGTTTGGTGACCACCTCGCCGCGCGGCCCGTTGTCTTCGGGCTCTTCGTCACGGCCCGATGTCGCGTTGTCTTCCGGCCGCGGAGTTACCCGTGCGGTTTCGGTTGTTTCAACGGCGGGTGTCGTCGTCGGCTGTGTGGCCGGTGCGGTGGTCGGTTCGCCGCCGCTGTATGTGGGTTCGGTGACGGGTACTTTCTTTTCATCTTCCCACACGGAGCGCATCCACTGGTTAAACCGCTCGCAGCCGCCGAGACCGCTCGCCAGTAGAACCGAGATTATCAAAAATTGAATTCGTCGCTGCATATACTTTGAACTCCAAGCCGGATGCTGCGATTACACGCACCGCCCGCGGATGCCTGCCCGCCGCCAGGCGGGGTTGAAATGGCATTATAACCTATTCGCGCCTCACCATAAAGTAGGGCCGGGCTATGAATCGCCGGCGCCTCTGAGGCGTTTCAGGAGGATGCGGGCGAGCGTGTCGGGCCGGAGGTAATTTTCCGGCGGTCGCCAGTGGGCGGTGTGCTCATCCACGATTCGCACGGACCCGGCCGCGCCGGCGAAAAGTTTTTCCGGAATGTCCGAGAAATCATCCGCCTTGAAAATCACGTCGGGGGCCATGAGGATGATGCTCGATATGCCGACCCCGCCCGCCCGCAGGCGAATCTCGGCCGTGGCGAGCATCGCCTCTACCGGTTCCGGCGGCGGCCCGCACGTGTCGTCCAGGTCATCCCGCAGACGCTCCAGGTCCTCGACGCTTGCGGCCGTGGCCGCCCGGCGGTAAATGTCCATCCGCTGCCGGTCCGACGGAGCGTAAGACGGCGGAACGAACGATTCCGTGCCGATGTCCAGCCGCACACGCAGGCGCCGCGCCGGCGACTTGCCGCGCAGGTCGCTGACCGATCTGCGGAGCAGGCGGCAGTACATTTCGTAGCCCACCGCCGCTATGTGCCCGCTCTGCTGGGGGCCGAGAATGTTGCCCGCACCGCGCAACTGCAAGTCGCGCATGGCTATCTGGAAGCCCGCCCCCAGGTCCGAAAATTCCTCCACCGCCCGCAGCCGCTTCGAAGCCACCGGCCGAACCGGCCGCGTCTCCGGCAGCAGCAGGTAACAGTACGCCCGGTGCTTGTAGCGTCCCACGCGGCCGCGCAACTGGTGCAGTTCGGCCAGGCCGTACCGGTCCGCCTCGTGGATTATCATGGTATTGGCGCGTGGGATGTCCAGGCCGGACTCGATAATCGTGGTGCACACCAACACGTCTATTTCGCCGCGGACGAATGCCAGCATGGTCCGCTCCAGTTCGCGGCCGGACATCCGGCCGTGCGCCACGCCGATTCGCGCATCGGGCGTGAGGCGGCGGATTCTCTCGGCCAGGGTTTTTATGTCAAACACGCGGTTGTGCACGAAAAACACCTGCCCGTCGCGAGCCAGTTCCCGCTCGATGACGTCGCGGATGAAACCGTCGTCCCAGTGGCATACCTCGGTATGGATGGCGCGGCGGTCCAGCGGCGGCGTGGCCAGGGCGCTT
Source organism: uncultured Planctomycetaceae bacterium (assembly GCA_964472875.1). Taxonomy (GTDB): domain Bacteria; phylum Planctomycetota; class Phycisphaerae; order SM23-33; family SM23-33; genus CAYYMD01. The sequence goes on along the minus strand of CAYYMD010000034.1, from coordinate 9,765 downwards.
ATGTCGCGCAGGCCCAGCAGCGACATGTGCAGCGTGCGAGGAATGGGCGTGGCCGTCATGGTCAGCACGTCCACCGTGGCGCGGACCTGCTTGAGCCGCTCCTTGTGTCTGACGCCGAACCGCTGCTCCTCGTCGATGACCACCAGGCCCAGGTCGGCGAAACGCACGTCGCTGCTGAGCAGCCGGTGCGTGCCGATGATGACGTCGATTTTTCCCTCGCCCAGCAGGTTGATAATCCGCCGGGCCTCGCCGGCGCTGCGGAAGCGGCTGAGCATGTCAACCTCTACCGGATAATCGGCGAACCGCTCGGTGAACGTCCGCCAGTGCTGCTCGGCCAGGACGGTCGTGGGCGTGAGCACGGCCGTCTGCTTGCCCGCCTCGGCTGCCCGGAACGCCGCCCGCATCGCCAGTTCCGTCTTGCCGTAGCCCACGTCGCCGCACAGCAGGCGGTCCATCGGCTGCGGGGCGCCGAGGTCGCCGTCTATGCGGCTCATCGCCGCCGCCTGGTCGGGCGTCTCCTCGTATATGAACTCCGCGTCGAACTGCTGCTGCCACGGCGTGTCGGTTGGATACGCCACGCCCGGTGAAGACTGCCGCACCGCCTGCGTGCGTAACATGTCGGCGGCCAGTTCCCGCACCGCGGCGCCGACGCGGTCTTTCGTTCTGGACCACATCTTCCCGCCAAGGCGGCTAAGCGTGGGCCGTCGCCGTCCCGTCCCGATGTATTTGTGCACCAGGTCGATTCGCTCGGCCGGGACATTCAGCATCGCGTTGCCGGCGAAACGCAGGCACAGGTACTCGCGCGTGCCGCCGTCCTTGTCGATGCGGCGGAGGCCCTCGAACCGCGCGATGCCGTGCTCGGTGTGCACGACGTAATCGCCGCTGCGCAGGTCCAGCAGCGCGTCGCCGGTGCCGCCGACGACCGCCCGGCCGGGGCGAAAACGGCGCGGCCGCGCGTAACGGTGGAATATTTCGTGGTGGCCGATGACGGCAAGTCGCTCGTCGGGCCAGCGGAAGCCCGTCCCGAGCCGGCCGATTCGCATGTCAATCCCGGCCGCGCCGGTATGCTCGCCGTATAACTCGCCCAGGCGGTGCTTCTGGGCCTCGCTGCGGCAGTAAACCACCGTCTCGGCCGCGCGTGCGATTTCGGCCAGTTCACCCATCGCCTCGGGCACATTGGTCGAAAACCTCGGCGCCGGTCGGGCGCCGATTTCTATGTGCTCCCCGTCGTTTTGCGGCGAGGTCAGCAGTTCCGCGCGGGCATATCGCCCGGCCGCCGCCAATACATCGCGCGGGCGGTGCATGGTGCGGACCTGTTCGCTGCGTCCCAGGTGGCGCGTTCGCGTGAATAACTGCTCGGCCAGCGAGGCCAGTTCGTCCGGCTCGCGCAGGAACACCACCGCCTCGGGCGGCAGGTAGTCGAAGAACGCCGCCGACGCCTCGGCCGTTATCTCGCCCGCGGCCGCGGATGTTATCTGGCACGATTCTATCTCGCCGATGCTCCGCTGCGTGTCCGGTTCGAACAGGCGGATGGAGTCCACCTCGTCGCCGAAGAACTCCACGCGGATGGGGCGGTCCTGCCCGAGCGGGAAGATGTCGGCGATGCCGCCGCGGCGGGCGAACTCGCCCGGCGTGTAGACCTGCTCGGCGGCGGCGAACTCGGCCTCGATGAGCCAGTTGATAAGTTCGTCGATTTCCAGCGTGGCGGATTTGCGTATCTCCAGGCGCGAAGCAGCCAGGTCTTCCGGGCGAGGCACCGGCTGCAGCAGCGCCATTACCGGCGCGGCGACGAATACGTTTCGCCCCTGCGGCGGGCGGGCGAGCATGTTGCAGATTCGCAGGCGCTCGGCGATTATCTCGTCGTTGAGGTGCTCGGTGCCGATGTCCACCTCCCACGCCGGAAGCACCTCGCAATCGACGCCGCACAGCGTGGCCAGGTCGTCGGCGAACTCGTCGGCGTCGCCGCCGTGGGGGACAACCGCCAGTGCGGGCGTATTTTTGGCCGTGGCTGTCGCACCGGCCGCAAGCGCCGCGGCCGCGCCGTGCAGGCCCGACAGGCGCACGGCCTGCCCCGGCGCCAGCCGCCCGGCCGCCTGCTTGAATTTCCCGTTTTTCAGTGCCTTTTCGAGCAATTTTTCACCATGCGCGCAGCATCATCCGCCGACGAGGCGAAATTTTCGCCCCGCCGCCGGTGGATTGTTCTTTTAAATTTTATCGTCCCAAAGGTGCGGTCGTGCGTCAGTCGCGGCGGCGTTTTCATACTTGTTAGGTGGCGTGCCTGCGCCACCGACGCTAATGCGGACAATCATCCGCGGGTGTTTTATTTCATCGTCATCTGCGATACTGTCATTCTACGCGAATTACAATATCATCCTTGCCTTCATCTTCATTCTCTACGCCCCCGTCGTCTTTCATGTTCGGCCCTACGCTGTAGAGCATGTAGCCGTCTTCGGTGCGGCGATAGTGAAGTGGCTTGTTCGTGAAAAGGTCTTTTGGAATTTCAGTTAAATATCCTTTGGTTAAATCGGAGAGTTTTTCAGGGTATTTCATATTCCGGCCGCGATACGCCTCTAGTGCGAGTGCGACTTTAACAAGGTTCAATTCCACACGCTGTTTGAACCAGAACGTTGTTGCATGTGGATAGCAGGGAATAAGCATAGAAGCCAGTGTATCTGATACTATTTGAGACCTGTTCCTTCTGTCTCGAATAAGGCTCGTAAGGCTGCTTTTAAAGTTATCCCAGTTACTTAATATGTCCGGACCCGGGGGTTTCGATTTCATTCTAATTTCAATGAGATCATCTTCGAGTTGGCGATATAATTCGCATCGCTTGGCATGCGTTTTTGAATACGCGGCTTCGATTGATCGGTCATACCAATGGTTCATTCTTCGCAGAATCACATCCCAGTCCAGTTCGTGTGATGGCCTGAGTGGCGTTTTATATTTATTTCTTTGCTCTTCATCGTAGTTCTGCAATGAGGTAATCATGGAATCAAGTTCTGCAAGAGTCATGTCGCCACGGCTGAGCATCATGACGCAGTCCAGTCCGTAGAAACGTTCGATTCGGATGGGCTCTCTGATATCCGGTAGTCGCTTCAGTCCGCGGAGTTCATTCAAAAGTTCCTTTGCCTGTGAAGCGGATAAATAGTGTTTATTTAGAAGAATAGTTTCTGCCTGTGTTGCTATTTGGTCATTTGCAATTGATACCATCCTGCTGACCAGAAACGGCTCATGGCCTATTCGCCGAGATAGACAGTGAACGGTTATCAGGTCTTTTCCTGCGCCGTCTGGGTCCGAGGTTCCGATGTTCATCATCGCCCTTGCGATGAATATGCGCGACAAAACCCTGTATTTGCCCATACTCGGGATTATCAATTCGAGAGCACACGGTGGTTCATGGTAGCAGACAAGGGGCGAATAGTAATTTTCAAGTCTAACGGATTGTGCAATCTTCGTCAGCGGCTTTTTGTTCGCTTTCAGCCAGGCGGCGACGAGGGGATAATCATCCGGCCGCCAGGGGGCTTGCTGTGCTTTGTCGAATTGTTTTTTTGTCTTTATTTCATCTATGTTATTTTTTCGTGTGTATTCAACCAACGGGGTGAAATATTCGCCATCGGCGGGCAGCGGCTTCATATTCAGGCGCTTGTAAACCTTGTCGCGGATATTCTGAGGAACCAATTCCGGGCCGATTGCCTTAAACAGGCCGACGAAGGCGTTGTTTTCTTTAATGACGCCTTCGGAGTATTTCTTATTCAAATATTCAACGTAGTTGACAGTGCCGTCTGGGTTGAGCGGACCTGTGATATATGTCGTCTCTTTCGAGATGGTGATGTTCACCTTCGCCGGCCGAGTGGCCGGTTTGGTGAATGTTTCTTTCGCCGGTACAGAAGCCGCCACTAAAACAACTATAACTGCCGTCAACGGAATTTTTCCCGCACTCATATTTTGCTCCCGATCGTAATTGTTATTTGCAGACGTTTGCCAGCTCGCTGGCGCTCGCGGCTCGTTGGATGCGTTGTGTAATAATTTAAGAATCCGTAAAAAAGCGGATTTATTTAATATTCGGCGATGCGGACATTTTTATTCTATACGTATAACGATGTCGTCGTGGCCTTTTTCCTCATCATCGCTGCCCCCGTCGTCTTTCATGTTCGGCCCTACGCTGTAGAGGACGTAACCGCCGTTTGTCCGACGGTATTGCAGGGGCATGTCGGTGAAGAGATCTCTCGGCGTTTGTGTGAAGTAGGCGCCTTTCAAATGGCCGAGTTGCACCGGATATTTCATATGCCTTCCGCGGTATGCCTCCAGTGCCAGGGCCGCCCTGGCCAGTTCGTGTTTCACCTGATGTTCGAACCAGTACGTGGTTGTGTCTTCGAGATTGGGAATGAGTTTCGCCGCCAGAATGTCCGCTAATATTTCTGAGGCGTCCGTTTTTCCGTCCGCGGAGGACGACGTATTCGCTTTTATGGATTCCCACGCCGTAATTACAGGAGATTCGTGCAGGTTGTATTTCTTTTTAATCGCGGCCAAGTCCTCCCGGAGTTTGCCGGCGAGTTCGCTGCACCCGGCGTGTGTTTCGGCCCCGGCGCTTGCAATCCATCTGTCGTACCAGTGGTTTACGGTTCGCAGCACACCATTCCAGTTAACTCCTTTTATACCGTTGGAACGTGTGAGAATCATTACATAGTCCAGACCGAGTAAACGCTTTGTGCGGTAGGTTTGACCTATGTCGGGGAATTTCGGCAGGCCGTGAAGCTCCACCAGCAGCGCCCCGCACTGGCCGGGCGCAAGAATGCGTTTTTGCAAAAGTTTGGTTTCGGCCTCGGTTGCGTTGTCGTCGATTGACAGCGACACCATTTTACTGGCGAGGAACGGTTCACGGCCGATGCATCGGGCGAGGCAGTGGACCGTTATCAGATCCCGCCGGGCGTTCGGGAATTTTCCCTCCCCGGCGTGCATCATCGCCCTTGCAATCAGCGCCCGGGCGACGTGCCTGAGCGTTCCGATGCCGGGGCCTGGAACGTCGATTAATTGCGGCGGGTCCTGGTGGGAAATGAAAGGCCGGTAATATCGTTCGTTTCTGACTGCCTTTGCGACTTTCGCAAGTGGTTCTTCATTTGCCTTCAGCCACGCGGCTATGACGGGATTGTCATCCGGCCGCCAGGGGGCGGCCTGTGCACTTTCGAATTGCAGTTGCGCTTCTTCGCTGTCTGCGTTTTTGTTTTGTATATATTGTCCGTCCAGCGGGATGTAGTATTCGCCGTCATCTTCCGGCGGCTTAACATTCAGACGCCGGCAGGTCTCCTGCAGAACGCTCTTGTCAACCAGTTCCGGCCCGATTGCCTCCAACAGGGCGACGAAGGCGTTGTTTTTTTTCGTGACGCCTTTGGAATATTTTCGGTTGAGGTACTCGACATAGTTGATGGTTCCGTCGGGATTTACCGGGGCGGTGATATACGTGGTTTCCCCGGAGATGGTGATATCGCCTTCAGCGGGCGCATCCGCTACAGAAGCTACAGTCGCCGGGCGGGTCGCCGGCTGTGCCGCCGTTTTTGGTGTAAGGCCACCGTCGGCTTCCCTGGCCCCGGCGGTGTGTAATTTGTCCCGGCGCGATTCTTCTGCGGATTTTTCAGGAGTCAGCATCTCGGCTGGCAAAGTCGCCGGTTGAGTCGCCGGCTGTGCCGCCGTGGCCGGCAGTGTCAGGAGAAAAACAATCAGGGCCGCCAGTGCCGTTTTCTGACATGCAAAGCAGATTAAAGAAACGGGGTTTGAGTATCTGTTAGTTTCCATTCAATTTCTCCATATTGGTGTGTATGACGGAAGTTTATTTAGAGACTCTTATTTTCATTTTGGTCTTTAATGTGTCTTTCGGCTTTTATGTGAGGTTTGCTTCTACAGTTATAATATCTCCTAATTGGCAAATCAGTGGAAAGTTATTATAATCCCCCGCATACAGGAGCGAAAGATGAACATACTACTGACAGGCGGGGCGGGCTACATCGGTTCGCACGTAATTCGCTCGCTGCAAAAGGCCGGCCACCGTTGCGTGGTGATGGACAACCTGGCCAACGGCCACCGCGCGGCCGTGGGCGACGTGGAACTTATCGTCGCTGACGTGGCCGACACCGAGGCCGTGGGGCAGGCGCTGCGGGATAACGACATTGACCTGGTTATCCACCTTGCGGCGTTTATCGAGGCCGGCGAGTCCGTCGAGCAGCCGGATAAGTACTTCCGTAACAACACCATAATCGGCTTGGCGCTTCTGGACGCCATGCGGTCCGCGGGCGTGGAGAAACTGGTTTTCTCATCCACGGCCGCGGTTTACGGCGAGCCCGAGCGCGTGCCGATACTCGAGACGGACCGGCTGGACCCGATAAACCCGTACGGGTCGAGCAAACTGTGCGTGGAATTCATGCTGCGGGCCTACGCGACGGCCTACGGTATGGGCTTCGTGTCGCTGCGGTATTTCAACGTGGCCGGGGCCGACCCTGCCGGTGACATCGGCGAGGATCACGACCCGGAGACGCACCTGATTCCGCTGGTGTTGCAGGTTCCGCTGGGCAGGCGGGAGCAGGTGAAGATTTACGGCGACGATTACGAGACGCGCGACGGCACGTGCATACGCGATTTTATCCACGTGTGCGACCTGGCCGATGCGCATGTTCTTGCAGCCGAGGCGATTGAGCCGGGCAAGGTAAAGGTTTACAACCTCGGCAACGGTGAGGGCTTCTCGGTAAAGCAGGTGATAGACACCTGCCGCGAAGTAACCGGCCTCGACATACCGGCCAAGGTTACGCCGCGCCGCCCGGGCGACCCGCCGCGGCTGGTGGCATCGTCGCAGCTGGCCATGGATGAACTGAACTGGCGGCCGCGGTTCCCGAAACTGTCCACCATCGTCGAACACGCGTGGAACTGGCACAAGAGCCATCCGAAAGGTTACGATAAGAAAACTAAAAGCTAAAAACTGAAAACTAAAATTAAAGAGGACCGGAGTGCTAATATGGGTAGATTCGCCCATGGTGACGTTTTTCAGCGAAGCAAGCGACTGTCACTGGATGTTATAAACTTCGCTCGCAAAATGCCGCGAAACGCGGTTTTGGGTCATCTGGGTTTGCAGCTTCTTCGCAGCGCTACGAGTATAGGAGCAAACCTCGCCGAAGCGGATATGGCCGAGACGAATAAGGATTTCCGAAACAAGGTGAACATAGCGACGAAGGAGGCGTGCGAGTCGGTTTACTGGATTTCGTTAATTAAAGAATCAGGAATTATTGCCGACTGCAAACTCGACGAATTTAGCCGCAAGGCGCACGAATTACAGAAAATATGCCGTCGAATAGTTCAAACAACCGGAAGGAATTCAAAATAATCCCGGCGACAAAGATTGCGGATGCCGATTTTAGATTTTAGCTTTTAGCTTTAAGATTTTTGGAGTTTTATGTTCAGGGTTTTGAGTATCGAGCAAATTGCACCCGACGTGCACCGCCTGGTGGTGGAGGCGCCTCGCGTGGCGTCGGCGCGGCAGGCAGGGCAGTTTGTAATCGTCCGCGCGGCCGAGAACTCCGAGCGGATTCCGCTGACCATCGCCGATGCTGACGCCGGGGCGGGCACGATTACGGTCATAGTGCAGGCCATCGGGCCGGGCACTCGCGAGATAGTGGCCATGGCCGGCAACGGCGCGCTGCAGAACGTGGCCGGTCCGCTTGGCAGGCCCACAGAGATTCGCAAGTGGGGCTCGGTCGCGTGTGTCGGCGGGGGCGTCGGCACGGCCGTTTTGTATCCGCAGGCCAAAGCGCTGGCCGAGGCCGGCAACGAGGTGACGGCCATCATCGGTGCTCGAACGGGCGATATGGTGATACTCCGCGACGAGATGGCCGGGTTCTGCGATGAGGTCATCGTCGCCACCGAGGACGGCTCGCAGGGCGTCAAGGGACTGGTCACCGATGCGCTTGGGCCTATGCTCGCCGACGAGCAGGCCCGCCCCGAAGCGGTTTACGCGGTCGGCCCGGTTCCGATGATGTCGGCCGTAGCAGAGCAGACCCGCCCGCGAGGGATAAAGACGGTAGTCAGTCTCAACCCGATCATGGTCGACGGCACGGGCATGTGCGGCGGCTGCCGGGTTACCGTCGGCGGCGAAGTTAAATTCGCATGCGTTGACGGCCCGGAGTTCGACGCGCACCAGGTGGACTTCGCCGAACTGGCCAGCCGCCAGCACGCCTACGATGAAGTAAAATGCAGACTCGATGAACAGGCCGAAAAATTACGAAAAGAGCAGGATGAAGGATAAACAGGAAGAGAAAATTTCGCCGGCACAGCGGATGAAGATTCCTCGCGTTCAGATGCCGCAGCAGGACGCCGGGCGACGTATGAGCAATTTTAACGAGGTCAATCTCGGCCTCGGCGAAGAGGTCGCCATGCTCGAGGCGCAGCGATGCCTTCAGTGCCGAAAGCGTCCGTGCGTGGAGGGTTGCCCGGTGCGCGTGCAGATTCCGGAATTTCTCGAAAAGGTCGCCGAGGGCGACTTCGCCGCGGCCGCGGAGATACTCTTCGCCGACAATGCACTGCCGGGAATCGCCGGGCGAGTCTGCCCGCAGGAGAACCAGTGCGAGGGCGTGTGCATCCGCGGGGCCAAGGGCGAGCCGGTGGCCATCGGCTGGCTCGAGCGATTCGTGGCCGACTGGGCGGAAATACACGCCAAGCCGCCCGTGCCGCCGGAGGTCAAGAGCGGGTACAAGGTGGCGGTGGTCGGCTCCGGTCCAGGCGGTCTGACGGCCGCGGGCGAAATGGCAAAGTTGGGCCACGACGTGACAATCTTCGAGGCCCTGCACGCCACAGGCGGCGTGCTGCGTTACGGTATACCGGAGTTCCGCCTGCCCAAGCGCGTGGTGGACAACGAGGTCGCCCGCCTCCAGGCGGCGGGTGTGAAAATCGAGTGCGACGTAATCGTCGGGCGGACGATTACGGTAGGGCAGATAATGGAGCAGTTCGACGCGTGCTTCATCGCAAACGGGGCCGGGCTGCCGATGTTCCTTAATATCCCCGGTGAGAATCTCAAGGGCGTGTACTCGGCCAACGAGTATCTCACGCGCGTGAACCTCATGGGGGCCTGGCGACAGGAGGCGGCCACGCCCATCGCCCGCGGGCGGGTGGCAATGGTATTCGGCGGCGGAAACACCGCCATGGACGCCGTGCGGACCGCCAAGCGGCTCGGCTCGCGCCGGGCGATACTTGCCTACCGACGCTCTCGCGCCGAGATGCCCGCACGCGCCGAGGAGGTCGAACACGCCGAGGAAGAGGACATCGAGTTAATGTTCCTCGTCAGCCCAATTGAATTGCTGGGCGACGACGAGGGCTGGCTGCGAGCGGTGCGGATGCAGCGGATGGAACTGGGCAAGCCGGACTCGTCCGGGCGTCGCAGGCCCGTGCCCGTGGAAGGCAGCGAGTTCGAGGTTGATGCCGACGTGGCCGTGGTGGCCATCGGTACGCGAGCCAATCCGCTGCTGACAAAGGCCTGCCCTGAACTGAAGCTCAACAAGTGGGGCAATATCGAGGTGGATGAGAACCAGATGACTTCAATGCCGGGCGTGTTCGCCGGCGGCGATATCGTCCGCGGCGGCGCGACGGTAATCCTGGCCATGGGCGACGGAAAAAACGCCGCCGCCGCTATAGACAGGTATCTAAAGCAGGCCGAATGAATCACACTGTCGCTTGATGAGTGGTGTAATTAATTGTGTGTAACTTTGTGGATTGGTGTTGATCGTGTCATCC
>CAYYMD010000033.1:0-34084 GCA_964472875.1 uncultured Planctomycetaceae bacterium | reverse complement strand
CGGCCGGCCGAAGGGCGGAATCCGAAATCCGAAATTCGCAATCCGAAATGTCCTTCCCCCCTTCATCTTCCACCTCAAAAAAAGCCCCTTCCGGGCGAACGGCAGGGCAAAATGATGCTTAACCACTGAAATACATACACTTACGAATTTCTGTCAAGGGTAAAAAACGCGCAATATCGCGCAAAAAGGTCTAAAAACCTGCAACAACTTGGCACAACGCGCAAAAAACCGGCAATTTCTGAGATATCCCGGAACGGCGGGTCAAAGACCACTGGGCTGGATTTTTATGTATCTGGGTTATGTCATGTACGATTGCCCGCCCGCAAATGTGAGGCGTTCGATGCGACATCTTTATTGAACCGGCGATTTGTATCCTCCGATAAAGCAAACGTATAGTTCCAAATGGAGGTATTGCTTATGTGTTATGACAACAAAAGCCGAAACGCGTGGCCCGAGGGAGCGGGCAAAGTTCAAAGCGGCCGGGGTAGATTACACCTGCCGGGGTGTGTGGGCGTGTTTATTCTTTCTGTGGTTTTGCTGGCGGCCGCGGGCGGCTGCGGCGGCGGCTTCTACAGCGGATGGGACGCCTTCGAGGCCGAAAACTATGATGTAGCACTCAGCAAGTGGAAGCCCCTGGCCGAAAACGGCGACGCCAGGGCGCAGTTTTTCCTGGGGCTGATGTATTACGACGGCCGCGGTGTGAATCAGGATTACGAGGAAGCGGCCAAGTGGTATAAGCGTTCGGCCGAGCAGGGTTTCGCCCTGGCCCAGACGAACCTCGGCGTGATGTATTACAAGGGGCTGGGCGTAACCAAGGATCACCAAGAGGCCGCCAGGTGGTACACGCGGGCGGCAAAGCAGAACAACGCCTCCGCCATGAACAACCTCGGCGTGATGCACATGTACGGCCAGGCCGTCAAGGAGGACCACCAGGAGGCGATCAGGTTGATACGACGTGCCGCACGCGGCGGCGACGCCAGGGCGCAGTATATCCTCGGTTCACTCCATCGCCAGGGCGCCGGCGACGGTCCGGATTACTCCAGAGCGGCGAAGTGGCTGCGCAAATCCGCCGACCAGGGTTTTGCCAACGCGCAGAACACACTGGGCACGATGTACGAGCGCGGCCAGGGCGTTCGCCGCTCAAGCGATAAGGCGTTCAAACTGTATATGCGAGCCGCCGAGCAGGGTCTGGCGGCCGCTCAGAACAACCTCGCCCTGATGTATATGGAGGGCAGGGGCCTCGAGAGGGATTACGACGAGGCGAGGCGGCTGTTCAAACTCGCTGCCGGCGGCGGCTCCGTAGAAGCGCAATTCTGCCTTGGACTTATTTATTACGATGGCCGGGGCGTACGCCGCGACTACGAGGAGGCCGCCAGGTGGTTAAACCTTGCTGCCAACGCCGGTTCGCCCCACGCCCAGCACACGCTTGGGGTTATGTACGACCAGGGCCAGGGCTACGCCATTGACGACGAGCAGGCCGTCCGGTTGTACCGGCGGGCGGCCAGGCAGGGGTACGCATTCTCGCAGAACAATCTGGCGCTGATGTATTACAGCGGCCAGGGCGTCCGCCAGGACTACAAGGAGGCCCACCGCCTGGTGCAACTCGCGGCCGAGCAGGGCGTGGCCAAGTCGCAGTATGTCCTGGGATGGATGTACTACAAGGGCAAGGGCGTCGACCGCGATCTCGCCGAGGCCGCAAAGTGGTTCAAGCTCGCCGGCGAGCAGGGATTCGCCAAGGCACAAAGCATACTCGGCCTGATGTACATTAAGGGTCGGGGCGTGCCCCAAAGCGACGTAATCGCCGGCAGATGGCTCAGACACGCCGCCAGGCAGGGACATTCGACCGCCCAGACAAATCTGGCGCTTATGTACGTCAAGGGACGTGGCGTGGACAGGAATTACTCCCGCGCGGCCGACCTGTTCGCCCGTGCGGCCGAACAGGGTTCAGTGGCGGCCCAGAGCAAGCTGGGCGTGATGTACCAGTACGGCCGCGGCGTAAGGCGGGATTACGTGACCGCCTACGTGTGGTATTCAGTGGGCGCCGCCGGAGGCGACCAGGAGTGCGCCTACCGACGCGACTGCCTCGCCGAGCGGCTGGAGCAATCCGAACTTAGGCAGGCGCAGGCGCTGGCCAAAGCCAAAGCCGAAAGTATCGGCACGAACAAACCCGAAGAGTCGATAACGGAATTCGCATCTGCCGGGTGAGCCGCAAAGCGGCAAATATCTACTCGGCTACGGACCGATATTTTGCTGCTGTTGCCTGGCCCAGATGATCCAGTCGGGGCGGGTGTCTTCCCGGAGTATCCGCTCAAGTAGTTTTCGGACCTCGTCGGTTCGATCGCCGCGTTTTATCAACGCGCGGGCGAGATTGGCCCGGCACCTGATATTGTTAGAATCGAGGTCGGCCGCCTGGCGATAATATTCGACGGCCTGATCGAGGTCGCCTGCTTTTTCGCACACGAGGCCGAGATTGTTCACCGGCTCAGCGTTGTCGGGCAGCAGTTTCCTGGCGCGTTCGAACTCCCAGGCGGCCTTGTACCACTTTTCCTGCTTGTAATACACTTTGCCGAGGTTATTGTGGGCCGGACCGAACTCTACATCCGCCGTCAGCGCCCTGCGGAACGAGTCCACCGCTTTGTCGTACTCTTCGTTTTGCAGGTGCTCCAGGCCTTTCTGGTTCTCGCGTTTGGCCGCGTCGGTGTTCCGGAACGGCTCGGTGCTGATGGTGCGATAGGAGATTGAGTCTTTCTCCATGCCGAGACCGAAACAACCGATGCCCGTCATAAGAACCGCCGTTGCAAAAATTCCGAATGTAATTTTATTAAACATAGTTCACCCTATCTTTCGCGTGGCGTCTTCGCCGATGGTTTGTAAATCAGGTATGTTATCGTTGCCTCCGCGTTCCAGACGTCCTTTGCTTTTTCTCCGCGAGGGCTGCGAAGACTCAGGTCACGGACTTTCAGCCCCGCGTCCTCGGACAAGTAATACAGGAACGTCGCCAGTTTCTCCAGCGGAACCTGCCGCAGCGTCAGCAGCGTGGGTTTTATAAGATACGGCGAATCCTCCACCGAACGCTCCGACTGAGGGAAGACATCCTTCGGCGGGCCACCGGGTAATTTCGACCGCTCGGCCGCGGCGGCCAGTCGCTTGCCCAGCTCCTGGCTGGCCAGCGCCTCGGTCGAAGCCACCGCCGGCTTATCGCGCAGCGATTTAATCTGGTCCCTGAGGGCTTCACAGGCGGCAAGGTTATTGGCCGCATATATCGCGCTCCGTCGCTGCCGCATCATCCAGTTGACGTTCCACACTGCTGCAATCGTCAGCATGGCCATCATAATGCCTATCAGTATTGCCTGTCGTTTCTCCTGGCTCATCGGCGATCCTCCTTCGGCGAGACACGTTCCGCGCCGGGCTTGGCCGCGAACTCGAAACTCACTCCGTGCTCGTCCAGCGCGTGAGTCTCGGGCGGGTCGACCTCGTACAGGCCGGTTTCCCGCAGTGACACCGCAATGCGGTCCGCCTCTGCGTGGCTCCTCGCCTGCCCGTCGATGCGTATAAGACCCGGCCGGATGTTCAACGCCAGTATACGGTATCGCAGGTCCTTCGGCAGGTTGCTCAGTACGTTTCGCAGGTGCACCAGAGCCGGCGTCGACTTGAGCGTCCCGTCGCCTGTCTCGTCCAGTCCCTGCCCGCTTAGCCGAGCCAGTTTACGTCGCTCGCTGAGCATGCGCCGCTTGATGCTGCCGCCGGGAATGCGATGTTTCGGCAGCGCTTCTTCGAACACAATTGCCTGCCGGCTGATATACTGTCGTCGCAGGTTTTTATATTGCCTGCCGCGCCACTGCATTATTCCACATATGCTCACCAGCAGCACAATCGCAGCCGCCACCAAAGCGCCTATCGGTTTGCGATACACTTTATACTTATTCGGCGGGGCCAGTTCGTCGCGGCGAAGTTCTATCCATGGTGATGCGGTGTCCTTCAACAGTTTCGCCCCGTGATGCACCGCCGCCCTGTAAGGGTCGGGTTCCTCCGACTCAATGCATTCTACGCCCTTCAGCGCACGGTTTATTTCGGCCGGCGGTTCGTCGTCGCCGATAAGCATAACAGGCGCGGATGAATTCTGAGCTTCACTGTGGGCTTTTGTCCAAGATTCGAGTTGCCCCCGGACCGCCCGCTCATCATCGGCGAGCCATCTCCAACAAGTCAGAGCGCCCTTGTGCAACTGCAGCCAATCGTATTGGCTTCCCGTATTTTCGCCATCGCCGTCGCCGCCAAACATTATCAGCACCGCCGCGATTTCGGGATGTATTTGACTCGCGTGCCCCGCGGACAATAACGCGGCCGGGCATATATTCCACACCGGCACGTTGGCGTTGTCGAGAACATCGACAATCGTCTTTAACCTTTCCAGTTCGCTGCACACGCCCACTGCCCCGCCGTCGCCGGTTTCGATGTAATCGGCCACGACCTGTTCGATGGAAACCGGCAGGTGCTCCTCCATTATGAACCCCATCGCGCGGCGGCGGTTGCGGCGATCCAGTTTTTCGGTGGAGAATTTTGCGCACAGGCACCATGACGAGGGCAGCGCCAAAACAACCGGCTGATCCGCGTAGCCAAGAGATACGAGTTTCTGCCTTGTGGCCTGAACCTGCGATTCGGGCGCATCACTTTCGGACGCGGGCACGCGGTCCACGCGCACTTGGCCGTCGCGCTGCACACCCACACGCCATTCATGGTCGCCCGCGAAGATTACGTATTGTTCGTCCATCGAGATATTCCTATTTCTCTTCTTCGACTTCCAGTTCGTAGGTTTTGCCGCCGTACTTCACCGTGGCCTTTTTGTGCTCGACGCTGGTGACGGTTATCATGTCGCCGTCGTTTTCGATGCTTCCGCCCGCCGGGCAGAGTTCTATAATGCCGTTCTTTGTCTTCAAAAAAGCCACCGAGTGACCCGGCTCCGTGGCCGTACCCACCAGTTCAACCGATATCGAAGCATTCGACGAGGACGCCTTCACGACATTCGGTTTCTCCGGCTCGGTTTTTTTCTCGTACAGCGGCCTGCGCAGATTCATTGAACATAGGCGCTGCAACTCATTCAGCGCGAGATTGTCGGTAATATCGGCATTTTCGCCGACTGCACCGCCGACCGGGTTCTTCGCACCGCTGGAAAATTTACCGATATTCGGCTTGCCCGGCTCCACCCTCACAGGTGCCAGGACCGCCCACGCCAGAATCGCCGCCGCGCCAAGCGCGATGACGGCCGCAGCCAGTAAAATCATTTTTTTCTTTTGGCGCGCATTCATGGGGTCACCACGAAAATTCGTACCATTGCTCGATAATTCGATAGCCGCCATTTTCCTCCCTGCTGTCGGCGGGAGCGGAAGAGACACCGACCGCCAGCGTGTACCACGCCCGCTGTTTATCGTGGGCGATGACCCACATTCCGTGGCACCCGGACCGGTCGGTTAGGCACTGGCGGATTTTCTTCCTTTGATTTTCGTTGACGTCGTCGATTTTTGTGAGCATCGCCTCCAGTTGGCGATATGGGTCGCGCTGGCGCTCAACAAGCAATGCCGAGACAACTCTTTCATCCAACTTATCTTCACAGATCTGCTTTACGACCGCCGCCGGAGCCCGACACAGATTTACCTTTCCGTCGCCCCAGCAGGTTATATTCGAAACGAGCCCGGGATGTCGCTTCCGGCCGACAAGCAGACCCGGAGGGACGTTTTGAAAAATCTGTCCGTAACCGCCAACCTCCGGCAACTTTCTGCCCCGCTTCGAATAATTATCCGAGCCCGTGCGAGTGCGCAAATTAACCTTCGTACCACGTCCGTAAGTTACACCGGAACTATCAACCAGACGCCTTATCGCAGACTGGGCTTCGCCGCGGCCGTCGGTTTCCAGAAGTTTGTTTACGTTAAGTTTTGCTTGTTCATCTGTGAACACTATTTCATAATCGATATCCGCAAGCCGGCATTCAATGCTTATGCGGGCCCTGGGTCGGCTCAGGCGATTCTCGGCCGGTTCGCCTTTTTTATTACGTCTCCGCTCGGCCTCGTCGAGCAGGCTTTCGACACGGCCCAGGAAGGTCATCCGAAGACTGGTTACCGCCCAGCGGCGCTTCAGTTCCCGCAGGTCACTGCGCGTCTGCAACGCTTCGTTCAGACTGTTATGAGCTATACCCGCCAGGGCCACCACCGCCATAAGAAGAAGCACCAGCGTCATCAGCATTACAAAACCGGATTGTCGCGACCGCTTCCTCATGCGCCGCCTCCCAACTGAAATTTCACAACCTTGTCATAATCCGCGGTATCCGAATCGTCCTTCCACACCCGCAACCGCCAGATAATATTGCCAAAAACCGGCCGGTCATTTCCGCTTTCAATCGCATCTTTATTTTTATTCTTATCCTTGTCTTGTTTGCTGTTGACACCATCGGAGACGTCACCGAAGGCCCCTGCGGACAACGCTTTTTCGTATTCCCTGCGGGCCCATTCTGGGGCGTATCTCGGGTAGACCCAGTGATGGTTTACCAAGAGGGATACCTTTCGTCCCTGTGACGTATTTTCGTAGCTCACTTTTAAATTGCCTATCTTATCTCGCACGGGCCTTTCTGTTTTTCCCACGGATTTCTTCTTTTTGTTCGACGCCGGTTTTTTGTCTTGTGGTGGCATTTTTGCTGCTTGTATTTTTTTACGTAAGGTAGGGACAAGTTCGAATTTTGACATACCACGGCAAACAAGGTCTCGCTGAACATTTTTATTCGTCAGAACGTCCAGCGACTCCTGCTGGCGGATGAGCCATCGCCTGCCGTTTATTTCCTCGAATTTGTATGTAACTTTCACCGGCCTGTGCGTGCTGCCGCGGCCGGAATCGTCCAATGCGTTATAGCCGATGAATGTCAACTTGTTGGGTTCGGCTGCCTCTATGCTGTTTGCGTGCGTTATGTCCCGCCGCAACAGTCTCATCCAGGCATCAATTCTCCCGGCGTTCATTCGCCGGCTGGAATTCCGTGGCCTTTCCGCAACGGTTTCGCGAAAAGTTTCCGAGGCGCTGAGATTCGTCACCACGGCCATGACGCCGACCATCAGCACGGTTGACAACATCGTGGTCAGCAATAACTCCAGCAGCGTAAATGCGCTGCGACCGCTTGTGGCCATGCTGTCACGTCGGTCGGTGGCGAAGCAGCGAATTTTTCGTATATCGAATTTCATGTTCCCTTTTTTACCCTTTTACGCTCGCTGTTCGATTTCGGCCCGGCTTTTTGCTTCTGTCCCTTATTTGGTGGGCGGGGCAAGACCAGTTCCACCGCTACAAGCGGTTCTTTTTGCGGCTCCTGTGATTTTAATTCGTGAATCTCAACCCTCACAACTCGTGCGTCGAGTTTGTTCAACTCTCGGTTTTTCACAAAACGGGACTGCCACCTTAGCGAATCGTCGGTTTTCACTCTTCCGGATTCGTTAACCGGCACGCCATCTGCGCTTGCCCACCACTTGGTTATCAGTTCGTCGGCGGCGCGCACCGCGGCGGATTTCCTTCGCGACAGTGCCAGTTGGCGGGTATGCCGTGATTTTGACAGCATGACTCCCACCAGCACAGTGCCGAGTATCACCAGGGCCGCGACGACCTCAAGAAGCGTCAGGCCGCGCTTTAGCGATCGCCGTGAACAGGTTGTTGACCTCTTGTTCATCATGTAGTTGTGTCACCTGGCCGGTCAGGCCGGCGAAGATCAGCCACACCCGACCGTCGTCCGAATCCAGCCGCAGTGCGTAACTCATGCTGCGCCCTCCGGCGGAAAACGGAATGTCAACTTCGCCCATGTCGATTCTCCGCCTGCGCCACCGGTCGGTATTGCGCCCGGAGGCAAAGGCACGGCCAAGAACGACCCGGCTTATTCGATATCCATCGGGCACTTTCAATCCGTGCAATACCTGCCGACCGTGTTCATCATCGATGAGGCGGCGAATCCTCTGCCGATCCAGGTCTAATCTCAGCACACACCTTCGGCCGAGGCACTCGGCCGTGAATCTGGTCATGCGGTCGGCATGGGCTATTTCCTCGACGACTTTCCCACGAGTGCTGTGCCGGGCATTATCAGTCAACACCCACGCCGCTGCCCCCGTCACCAGACCCAGCAGCACAATCACCGCTATGACCTCAATAAGTGTGAAGCCGCCGCGTCGCACGTTTTGTCACTCCTTATCCTGTTCATGAAGTTGCCATGAGTAAATATCCGCATTGACACCTTCGCCGCCTTCCCGTCCGTCCTCACCGAGCGTGTAAACCTCGTACGGCTCATCCCCCTGCCCTGGGCTGTTATACTGGTAAGGTCTGCCCCACGGGTCGGTGTGGGTCCTGAGTTGCTTAACCGCCTCGAGACCTTCTTCGTTGCTCGGATATTCGTGATGCAGCAGGTAATACCCATCCACCGCATCCACAATCGTGGCGATGTCCGACTTGGCCCGGTTCACCTTTGCCGCGGTCACATAATCCGTAACCGTAAGTGCGACGGCGCCGGCCAGCATGCCTATAATCACCACCACCACCATTATCTCAATGAAGGAGAAGCCGTACCGGCCTCTGCGGCGAACTGATTGTTCCGTGGTTCGTAAATTTTTCCGCGTGTTATAATACATTTCCGGCCTCCAGAATCGGCAGGATCGTCGCAAACGCGATAAATCCCACCACTATCGCCAAAATAATCGTCGTTATGGGTTCCAGCAGCGTCGTTAGCCGATTTGATGCGATATCGACCTGTGTGTCATAGTTCACGGCCAGGTCCTCCAGCATGCTCTCCAGGTGTCCGGACGCCTGGCCGACCGCAAAAATCTGTATCACCAGCGGAGGAAACACCTGTGTGCTTTCCAGGGCAACAGAAATATCCCTTCCCGCACCGACTGCTTTCTCGCAGGTCGCCAGGGCGTCACGCAGGACTACGTTGTGCACCGTCTTCTGCGAGATGCGGACCGCGCGGACAAACATCAGCCCACTCTTTAAAAGCGTGGCCATCACCATCGCCATCCGCGCTATCGCCTGTTTGCGGATAAGGTCGCCGACAAGCGGAATCTTCAGTTGGAACCTGTGCCATGCGGAGCGGCCGGATTTTGTCCGCAAAACAGCGCCTACGCCGCCGATTATGGCCACGCCGACAAGTATCAAGGCCCACCACCAGCCGAGCATGAAATCGCTGATACCCTTGACAATCACCGTTGCCATGGGCAGCTCCTTGCCGCTCTGTGTCAATACGTTCAGCAGGTTCGGCACCACATACGTCATCAGGAATATGCTCACGCCCAGGCCCACCGCCAGCACGATGGCCGGGTACATCAGCGCCGAGACCACGCGGTTTTTCAGTTTCGCCGTGCGCCGGCGGAATTCAACCAGCCGCGACAGCGCCACATCGAGCGTGCCGGCGTTCTCGCCGACATCAACGATATTCACGGCCAGTTCGTCGTAAAGTTCCTGCTGTCGCGACATCGCCTCGGCCAGACTGCCGCCGGCGGCGACGTGGTCGCGAAGCAGCAGAATCGACTTCTGGAAGCGACCGGTGTGCTGACGGGTAATCGTGTCAAGCGCCTCCAGCAGCGGGATCCCGGCCGTCAGCAGTGTGGACATCTCCTGGAACAGGCCGGTGACTTTGCCGGCCTGCCGCTTGTAAAGGTATCGGCTGAGACGGCTTTGCCGCCGGCCGGGCGCCTGTTCGGATATATCGCGAATCACCAGCCCCTGGGCGCGCAACTGATCCCGCGCCTGGCGTGGCGAATCCGCCATAATCGTTCCGCGGACCGGCGCTGCGTTTGACTCGCCATTTCCGCCGGCGATGTAAGAATAAACGGCCATTAGAATGTAGCCCTCACCGACACCCGCATTACCTCCTCGAATGTCGTTTCGCCCGCGGCCACTTTGCCCAGGCCGTCGTCGCACAAACTGTGCATCCCTGCTCGTTTTGCGGCCTCGTTAATCTCCGAAGCGGTGGCGTGCGAGCGTATCAGTTTGCGAATTTCGTCGTTTACCATCAGCAGTTCGAAGCATCCGGCCCTGCCATGGTATCCCGTTCCCCTGCACGACTGGCATCCCTGCCCCTTGCGGAAGCCGTCCCACTCGTCCCGGCCAGGACTGTAGCGCAGCGATTCGAGTTCGCTTTTATCCGGTTTGTAAGGCCGGGCGCAATGTTCGCACACCCGCCTTACCAGCCGCTGGGCCAACACGCCCACCAGCGAACTGCCCACCAGGTACGGCTCGATTCCCAAATCCAGCATACGAGTGACCGCGCTGGCGGCGTCGTTAGTATGCAGTGTGCTGAAAACGAGGTGTCCGGTCAGGGCCGACTGGATTGCCATCACGGCTGTCTCGCGGTCGCGGATTTCGCCGACCATTACGATGTCCGGATCCTGCCGCAGCACGCTGCGCAGACCGCTGGCGAAAGTCATGCCCTTCTTGCGGGCTATCTGAATCTGGCTTATGCCCTCGAGTTGGTACTCGATGGGGTCTTCCAGCGTGATAACATTCCGCTCGGTGGAGTTAATCTGTCCCAGGGCCGCGTACAGCGTCGTAGTCTTTCCCGAGCCGGTCGGACCGGTCACCAGAATGAGCCCGTGCTCGACGCCTATCACTTGTGCGAAGTTTTTGAGCGTTCGCTCGTCCATTCCCAGTTCGTTAAGCGTGTAGAGACGGACGCTCTTGTCCAGAAGGCGGATAACCACCCGTTCGCCGTGGCTGGCCGGCACCGTCGATACGCGCAGGTCTACCACGCGGTCGCCGACCTGCACCGTCGCCCGCCCGTCCTGGGGGAGGCGCTTTTCAGCGATGTTCATGTCGCTCATCACCTTGACGCGGCTGACGACCTCTTCCTGCAGGCCCTTGGGCAGGTCGAACATATCAAACAGCACACCATCTATCCGCATCCGCACGATAAGCCGATCCTCGTACGGCTGCACGTGGATGTCCGAGGCCTCCTGCTGCACCGCCTCGAAAAGCATTAGGTTAACGAGTTTGATTACCGGAGAGCGGCCGGATACGTCCAGAAGGTCCTCTCGGCCTTCGAGTCCTTTTACCTCTTCCATGACCGTGTCGTGGTCGAGATTTTCGACAAATTCCTGCGCCACGCCGGTCTGCTGGCCGTACGCCTGGTTTATAGCGGCGTTCAGTTCCTGCTCGTCAGCAACAATTACCTCTATCGCCCCGCCCAGCCACCGACGCAGCACGTCGCGCGCCTGGTGGTCGTCCGGGTCGGCCATAGCCACGCGAATCGGTCCGGAGTTGGTCTCCAGTCCGAGAACCTTCTTCTGGCGTGCGAAACCTATCGGCACGCGTTTAACGAAATACGCCGAGGGATGGTCTTTGCCCGCATCCATTATTTTGTCCGTTTGCTTACCGACAGGGGCCGCGGCGAATTCGTAATCCGCCCATTCATCAGCGGAATATTCTCGCGAATAATTTTCCTCACCGGACTTTTCTCCGGCCTTGGATTTCTTTTTCGGCGGCTTCGTAGTATGCGTGTTGTATAAGGAAATCGACATTACGGTTCCTCACTCCTATTTAACCTCCAGTGGTTCGCTGGTTGGGTAATCGCCGGCAATTTGTGCATCCCTGGCTGCGTTACCCGAAAGGTATTTCAAATCCCTGAACTTATCGTCTCGCAGAATGACCGCGTGGAGGAACACGAACAGTGTGGTTTGTTTCTCATCTTCAGTGCGGTTGGAGAAGGCATATTCGAGAATGGGTATACTGCCCAGGCCCGGAACTCTGTCCACCGTGTCCGAAATTTCCTCGCGCGTGAGTCCGCCCACCACGATAGTGTGTCCGTCGGGTATGGTGACTTCGCTTTTTAGCGAGTTGGTCTGACGCGACGGCGGCAGCGTATTCGATGCCTCCTCGTCGAAACTGAAACTGCTGAGCGTTATCTCGTATTCGAGTTTGAGGTGGTTGCCTTCGCTTATCTGCGGCTTGAGCCGAATCTTTGTGCCCGCCGCGGCGTAACCGGCGAAACTTTCCGTAGTGGTTCCGGAGGTGAAAGCGTTGATGCTCTTGTAGGGTTCTTCGGTTTCTCTTATCAGTTCACCTTCGGCATTATCGTTGATCAGCACACTCGGCCGAGCCACCACCCTGGCGCGAGAGTCCGAGTCCAGCGCCTGGATAACCAGGTCGGCGATATCGGCGCTGATAAGCGCCCCGTTGAAACCGACTCCAGGGTCGAGCGCCAGCCGGCCGGTATCGGCGTTTACTTCGCTGAGGCCGAACGAACTGAAATTCAGTATCCTTCCCTCGCCGTCGTTCGTGCTGTCGCCGCGGGAGATTTCCACGCCGAGTTTGAAACCGTCGGTGGTGTCCACAGTCACGATTGTGGCCTTTACCAGCACCTGGGGGCGGCGGACGTCAAGTCGCCTGATAAGTTTTTCGTAAACCGCCTGCACTGAGGGCTCGGCTATGATAATCAGTGTGTTCGACGGTTCATCCGCCATCACCCTGGCATCTCCCATTTCCACGGCCTTACCGGATAGTTCCTCTCTGGTCAAACTTTCCCCGTCTTTGCCCCCGGTCCTGTTAACCTCGGCCTCGGTAGGACCGCCCTTGTGGACAATTTCGTTCGAATCGGACTTTTCGGCGGATACGCCGTCAATGCTGAGACCGCTCAGGCCTCCCTCGCCCTCTATGCTCTGAAGCGTGCTGATGACGTCGGTGGCCTTGGCGTTTTCCAGTTTGTAAAACCGAATTGGGCTCTGGCGGTCCTCAATGGGATGGTCGAGCATATCTGCGATGGTTTGCACGCTCTCGTGAATCTTCGGCGTGGCCCTGACGATGAGAATGTTGGCGTCCTGGTCGGCAGTGGCCCTATAAAACCTTTCGGCGGCAAACTCGCCGATCATTTGCTCTACCAGCCGATCGACCCGCTGTGGCGAGGCGAACTTGAACTTGTATATCTTTTTCTCCAGACCTGTGGGCACATCCAGCGACTTAATGAGTGAAAGCGTTTCCTGCACGTCCTTCACGGGGCCTATCACCACCACGCGGTTTGTCCGCTGCTCTGGCAGGACGGTCACGGCCTCGATAGATTTGCCTTTGCCACCTTCCGTGCCGTGGGCCTTGGTCTTGCCGGCTACGAGTCTGGTGGCCATTCTTTCCACTTCCTCGGCCTTGAGATGTTTTATCTCGACGAAATCCACCGCCACTTCGCGCTTGGGCCGGTCGACCACGGCCACAATTTTTTCGAGTTTGGCCATGTTAGCGGCGTAGTCGGTGATAATGACCATCTCGTGTTCAGGCAGCGGCGTAAAATTAGCCGTTGCCGCCGAAAGAAACGGCTTGATAACCTCCTGGAGACGTTGGGGGTCGGCATGCGACAGATTAAATATGCGCGTGATCGCCAGTGTCGGCCGCTCCTTTGGCTCGCCCTCCCCGGTTCCGTCGGGGCCTACGGAAATCGAAGTCAGTTCCTTGGCGACATCGATGCGCATCATTCCCTCGACTTCGGCGGGATACATCACCATGCCGTTCATCTTCAGGGCGCTTTCCAGCAGGGTCATCAGGGAGTCGGCGGGAACTTTCCGCGGCGCCTTGATAGTAACCTTCTTATTGATGATGTTCTGGTCGTAAATAAAGTTCACGCTCTCGCGCTTGCCGACGTAGTCGACAAGGACCTTTAAAGGCAGGTTATCGGGAAAACTCAACTCAACCATGTTTTGTTCGGCCTCACCGTTGGCGGCATCGACCGGTTCCGCAGCGGTTGCTGAAGCGACCATCAGGGCTAAGACAACGACCGTCGGCCGGGCTGCTTTACGGAATAAATTTTTAGTATTCATGGCATTGTTCCTGTTGAAACTCAGTGTGCTTTTGCAATCCGTTTTATCTGCTCCAGATATTCCTTTACGTTTTCACGGGGCTCGATCTTCTGCGCTTTCTCCAGCAGCGGAATTGCCTTGTCGTATTTTTTATCTTTGACGAGCAACTGGGCGTGCTGTACGAGCGCGTCGGCCTTGAAGCCCTCGATTTTGGCCGCGCGTTCGAAATAAAAGATGGCCTCCTCGGGATTGCCGGTATGGGCGTAATGGCGGCCAAGCAGCAGCAGGGCCTCGCCGTCCATGGGATCTACCTCGATAGTCTCCTTGAGAATCTCCACGTGCCGGCCGGTCTTTCCCTGTGCCACTGCAACGCGGGCTTGCAGTTTCAGCAGTTCCTGCCGGTCGTCAACCTGTAGTTTGTCGCCCTTGATTTTTTCGATATTTTCGATTAGCCGCTCGGTCTCCTCGTAAGCGCTGTTTGCGGTCAATACCCTGGCGGCGCGAAGGACTGCGTCGATTTTCCTGGTGGGCTTTTTCTCCATCGCCCAGACGTAACAGTCAACGGCCCTTTCGTGGAGACCTTCGTTGACGTAAATATTGCCCAGCATGGAAAGGGTGTCGTACGTGGACTTTCCGAGCTGATTGATGAATTCGTAGTTTTCCGCGGCCATGAGGGGTTTATTCAGACCGATGTAAGCGTTGGCCTGCCACATCCACGGGTCGGCATTGTCAGGATAATCTTCGATTAGGCGGTTGCATATCGCGACTGCCTCGGCGTAACGCTCCTGCCGGAAGAAACTCTGTACCAGACCCATCTTCCAGTCCAGTTCGTCCGGGTCGAGCAGAATGGCCATGCGATAGGCGGATTCCGCGCAAAGACTGTTCTGGAGGGAAGCGTATGAATAGCCAAGCAACCCGTAAGTTCGGGCGTCGCCGCCGCCGAGTTCAATAACGCGGGTGAGGGCTTTCACGGCCCGGTCGTATTTTTTCAGGCGCACCAGTATAATGCCGAGATTTCGCCATGCCCTGAGGAACCGTGGATACTTTTCCACAGCAATCGAATATGCATTGGCCGATTTTTTTACTTTTTCCTGCTGGAACCAGATATTCGCCAGGGTAAAATCAAAGACTGCGCTTGCGGCCTTGCCTCGGTTTCGCTCCAGCAGGTCGGCGGCCTCTTCCATTTTGTCTTCTTCCATTAGGTCGAAGACCTCAAGCATGGTGTCGCGCTCATCCTCGGTTACATCCGGCTCGATATCCGTCTCGGCGATATAGCTTTCGGTAAACCGTTTTTTAAACTCGGGATCTTTCCACAGGTCCAGTTCGGATTCTAAGGAAGTGGCTTCCTGGGAATCTCCCGACTCGGATCCGGAGGATGCAGTTTCTGCTCCATCTTTGGGTTTGGCCCCGCCGTTTTCGTACTTTTGTTTACGCTCTTTGAATAACTTATCCACCGCCGCTTCGAGCGTAGGGTCGGGTGTTAATTTACAGCCGGTAATTGCAAAACACAGAGGCACAAGAGCCAGCAGCATAACAGTACCAATGCGGTTTAAGCAAAGACGCGGTACTTTTGCTTCGGCCGTGGTTGTCGTAAGGTTCAAAAGTCTGCAAACACTGGTGAACAAAAATATCTTCATTGTCATAGTCCCTCTGGGAAAATAATCGGTACTCGCATTCGGAACCGAACCGGCTTGCCGGCTCGTTTTCCGGGTTCAAATTTCCATTTTTTAACGGCCGCAAGCGCCGGTTGTTCAAACACGGCATTGCTGGATTTCTGCACGACTGGATTTTCTACCCTGCCGTTTTTATTGACGATAAATATAATGTAGACCTTACCGGGGGCTTTTTTGCGAACCCCGGAGGTTATCCTGGGGCCGGGCTGGTGGACGATGCGCGGCCTCTGATCGAGTTCCGATAAACTGTAAAGCCCATTAGAATCATTGCCCGATGTAGCCGATTTCAGCATAAGTTTTACGGAAGAATCGATGCTGCCCACGCCGCCACCGAGCCCCTGATTCAGCGCCAGTTCAATCTGCGAAAGCTCGAGCCGCTGCGCCTCTTCGGATAGTTCGGGGGGCTCCTCCTGCTCCTCGGGCTCTTCCGGGGGTTCTTCTTCCTCGACTGGCGGCGGGGGTTCAAGTTGTCCAGTGTCGACGGTTTGCACCACCATGTTGTCTTCCGATGGCTTGCTAATAGTCTGCATAAGCGGCAATATCAGAAAGAACGCCAGCGCCAAAGCCGCTGCGCCCAGACCTACCAGCAGGTAGTGAAATATCTTGCCGAGGAATGATGTCTTTTTACGCTTTGTCATGATTCGTCAATTAACTTTGGGCATTCTTGGTTGCTATGCTAACTTTCGTGGCGCCACCAAGTTTGGCTTCACCTATAACACGGGCGGTCAGGCCGGTTTTTACGTTTGTGTCGGCCTGTATGATTACGGGTATCTCTTCTTTCTGAAGTATGCGTTTCACCAGCGGCTGGACACCGCTGACGCCGATTTCTTTGCCGCCGTAGACTACCTGGCCCTTATCCGTCACCGCTATCAGGATGCTGTTCTTTTCCAGTTGCGATGCGCTGGCGGCCTGTGGCCTGTTCACTTCGACGCCCGTTTCTTCCACGAACGTTGTGGTTACAATGAAGAAAATCAACAGGATAAACACGCAGTCCAGCAGCGGTGATATATCTATTCCTCTTTCGTTGCTGTCTTCTTCGGCCATTTGTCTAAAGCGTCCCATTTTGTTCCTCGCTATGTTACTGAGGGTTCCAAAACTTTAGCCACACCGGGGTAGTTCTGCGGAAGCGTCCGGCTTACACGAGCGTTATTTTCATTTTTCCGCATCGCCTGGATGCAGACCGTCTCCAGGTGGGAAAGAAACACCTTGTAGCTGTCATACTTACGGGACAGCATGTACTGGAAAAACAGTCCCGGCAGCGCTACGACCAGTCCGGTTTCGGTAGTGACCAGGGCCTCGGAGATACCCTCGGCCACCAGTCCCATTGTCTTGTCGCCGCCGGAGCCGGTTGATAGGGCCTCGAAGGTTGCCAGCATTCCCGTTACTGTGCCAAGCAGGCCCATCAACGGGGCGGCGCTGACACAAATTTTCATTATGCGCAAGTCGCGTTTGAAGGGGGCAATTTCCGTGGCTCGCAACTCTTCAAACAATGCGGCGGTGTCATGTGCGCTATCGCCCACCGTCACAAAATCGAGCAGTTCACCAACCGGACCTCTGCGCTGTTCGGGGTTGGTTATCCAGCGGCGCCATTTCTTCTCCGGCACGGATTTAAAGCCCTTTTTACCGAGTTTGATGGACACGTGTATGCCCATTGCAAATATCACAAACGCAATAAATGCGATGGCCATCATGGCCCATCCGCCGGAAAGCCAGATTTTCAGTGCTTGCTCCAGAAGTACGTTGAAATTTTCCATTATCACGTTCATTTCTGCTCACCAACCTTTACGTTTGGCCGCAGTCAAAGCGACCGGTTATAACTTTGGCAAATCAGTTTTGTGACGTTTGCTGTTCATCGTTATCGCCTTGGTGCTCGGCGGTGTTGACGAATTCGAATTCGTAATCATCTTTCGCATTGCCGTTCTGCCCATCAGGTTCGCCGAGCATGTTCTGAGTCGATTCGATGGATTCATGCGGGTTTACATTTTCATTGTTTCTTTTTTTTTGAGCCTTGCTGGCCTGATTCGCGAAGGTGACGGCCGCTTTTTCCATCTCATTGCAGGCGCTGTTGGCTTTGCGCGATAGGAATGCGTGCAGCAGCAGGGACGGAATAGCCACAATAAGGCCGAACTCGGTTGTTATAAGCGCCTCAGAAATGCCGGCCGAAAGCATCTTCACATCGCCGGAGCCGAAGACTGTTATGAGTTTGAAGGTGCTGATAATACCCGTAACTGTACCCAGCAGCCCCAGCAACGGAGCGGAGGCGGCACATATGGCGATGAAAGGCAGCATGCGCCTCAGTTTCAGCCGTGTGGACAGCACTGTTTCGTACATAACTTCTTCGATAAGCTCACGGCCCTGATTCAGATGTTCGACGCCGGATATGAGCATTTTACCGAAAGGCCCCCTGATGGCCTTGGCCTTCTGCAACGCCCCGCTTTGGTCGTTTCTGGCTACGGCGTCGAGAACCGCCCGCAACTGTTTCTGAGACGGTTTGTGAAGGAACATCATGCCAATAAACTTGTAAAGCGCCACCAGCAGCGCCGCACCGGCCATCGCCAGTATTGGCACCATGACAGGCCCACCCTGCTGAATGTGTTGCCAGAGCGTCTGCTCTGTGGACTCTACCTTGTGCGCGTTGCCGAGTGTCGGGTCGAGAGGAAAATGACCTTCGGCATTTTTTATGGTTTCGGCCGCCGCCTGAGCGTCTGCCGGATTGGCGAAACTGATTATAGAAGGTTCGAGCGAACCAAGGCGTTGTTCCACCGTGCCGATGCTTTCGCCGTCCTCGGAGCGGAATATCGCACACGGCCCCACGAGCACAAAAGCGCCTTCTCTGACAAGCCCGCTTTTGTCCACAGCTTCACCCTCGTAACGCGTGCCGCCCAGTAACTCTTCAATCCTACTCAGCGATACATCCAGCATTTCGGCCTGGGCCTTAATGACTTCTTCCCTGGAGAGTTGCTTGTTTTCCGGAGCGAGTTTGGCGGACTCGAGGGTGTCATCGTATCGCTGTTTTTCGGCTATGTGCAGCTTGGTCTCAAGGTTGCGGATATATTCGCCCAGCACGTTGTTCGACAGATAACTCAGTTCTTCCCGCCTGGATTCGATTTGTTTCTTAAGGTTGCTGAGGTTGAGTTTGCGCGTGTCCAGTGTTCGCGTGGCCTGCTTGTGTTCTTCGCGCACACGGATAAGTTCGCTCTCGAGACTACTGAGCTTGCGGCTGAGAGGAACCTTTTCACGTTTTATTCGAGACTGCAGGGCCCTGTATTCATTCTTACTTTCTTCCAGTTTTTCAAATATGGACTTTGCGGCCTGTGCGAAAGTATTTTCGGGCTCCTCATCGCCCGGTTGTGTCGCCGCTTGGGTGGCCGGTTGAGTAACAGGCCGGGTGGCGGGTTGTGTGGCGGGTTGTGTGGCGGGTTGTGTCGTCGGTTGCGTCGTCGGTTGCGTCGTCGGTTCGGGACGGGTGAGCGCAAATTCGGCCGACACACTTATCGTGATAGCGAAAACAATGGTTAACTTAATTATTTTCATGGTCATATGCTTTCTAATCATTAATCTCAATCGGAAGCTGTACGAACGATGCAACTTCTTCGTTTTCGTATATTGCGATAGCTTTGGAAATCTGCCGGGCGGCTTTTTGCGGATCTTTGGCAGGCGCCCATGTCCAGCCCGATTCGGACGACCTTCCCACCCCGGCGACAACTTGGTCTCCTTCGGCGCCGCTGGTATAGTAGGCTTGGCCTATTCCGACATAAAGGGTGGTGACTTCAACGCTTTTTCCTTCCGGCAGTTCGCGCACTTCGCTGGTAACCGTTATCTGGCGATTAAACTTATTAACCTCGTTTAAAATGCCTGCTATGTTCATGAAGCGCTGCGAGACCGACAGTTTGGTCTCGTCCGGTTTTTCCGGAATCTGCTGGCTGAGTGGTTTTACTTTCCGGCGAACCGGGTCCGGAAGCCGCTTGAGCAGTTTGACGGTCCGTTTTTCAAGTCGGGTGGCGGTGTCCGTAAGAGAGGAGATGACTTCCTTGAGTCTTTTGTTTTCCTCGACCTTTTCGGCGCTTTGCTTGTCCTTTTCGCTGATTTCTTTTTTGGCTTTTTGGGTTTTTTCCCACAGAGACTCGATTTCATTCTGAACCAGTTCTATGCGTTCTTTTAGCATTGCCTTGGCCACTTCGAATTCACGCTCCTCTTTTGCTATTTTGCGGGAGTATGTCACCCATTCTTTCAGGGCTTCGCGCGTGGAGCCCAGATCGTCGTCCGACTTACTGACCTTATTGGCAAGCACGACACCGAAGCATACAAGGCACATCAGGCCGACCAGTGCAACGGATCGGCCGATGCTCCACGGCTTAGCGCCGGGATATTTTCGCGACTGTAGCTTTGTTTTTTGCTTTTTCATTTTTGCAACTTCCTCTTTGCTCTGATTGTTAAAACGTACGTTGTTCGAATATCGTAAAATCAGAATTCCACGCTCAGACCCAGCGAGAACTCTATACCTTTTTGGTAAGAAGTTTTTACCACGTCATCGCCGATATAGTCCGAGCGGTAAACTTGCTGGATTTTCGGATTCAGCAGGTTCTTGGCCTTAAAACTGAGTTTGGCGTACTCGCCAAGTTTCTTGGCCACGGTCAGGTTGAGTGTGCCGTATTCCCTTTCGTACAGACTCGGGACGAAGTTTCCGCCGGTCTGTCCCGCGCCGGCTACGAGCGTGTCACCTCTTACGGTGTAAAACAGACCAATCCGCGTATCATAGCGCTCCCAGTCATACGTCAGATACAGGTTGTAGAGATGCTGGGGGGCGTTTGTCATGTGACGGGTTTTAATCGGATTGCCTACGCTTTCCAGAAGATCAAACTCTTCCTGCGGCAGCGTTACCTGTGAGTCGATAAATGTCGCGTTTCCACCGGCCGAGAGTCCCTCGAGTTTATCCCAGAACTGGCCCAGCCGCTGCCGTACTTCGAATTCAAAACCGGTCAACTCGCCCTGGGGATAATTAATTGGCGTCGTGTACGTGAAGTTAGCGCTGCCGCCCCTTTGCACATATTCAATAGGATTCTCGATATCTTTGTGGAACCAAGAAGCCGATATCAGCCCACCCTTGTAGGGCGTATAATCGAAACGCAGATCGTAATTCTCCACAGCGCTCATCTGCAAGGAAGGATTACCAACGAATACCTCGCCGCCAAGAAACTCCTGTTGCTGGATTGGCGAAAGCTCTTTAAAGGTCTGTCGGGCGATGGTCCTGCTCCAGGAACCGCGGAACTTGATTTCTTCGAATGGCTCAAACACGAATCCCAGCGAGGGCAACACATCTTCCTGTTTAAAGGAGACATCGGCCTCTCCTGGGTCCATATTATCCAACAATCCGTCAGGTCTGATCCATTTAACATCCGCTTCCGGATCGGTAACAATGGATAAGTTGGTGTTTTCATAGCGGGCCCCGCCGATAACGTTGAAAAAGGTCGCCAACGGCATATCGATCATATAGTAAGAGGCAGAAATATCCTGCTTCCCCTCGTAGTCCACGTCGATTTCACCCGCACCTATATTATGCTCCTCATCCAGCCAGACCTCGCTCCAGTAATCTTCCCAGGGCGCTTGGTAGGAATTGGGCGAGTCGGGATTGATAAGTCCGAAATTGCTGAAAGATTCCTGGTCGTATGTGCGCTCGACTTTATCTTCGAAGACGCCCAACTTGACGTATCCTTCCTCGCCGTCCCACTGCTCGAACGGGAATTTGATGTTGTAAAAGTACTGATCGCTTTTTTCTTCTATGGTTTTCCACGTTCGCTGAAGATTGCCCATATTGAAGTTAGCGTCGGGTTTGAACTTACGGTGTTCGGCGGGCTCCAGGAACGGCGGTATGCCGAATGAAGGAAATCCCGGATTCAAATACGGGCCGCGCCACATTGTGCCGAACAGCCGTTTGTCGGGTTCGTACATGCCCGAGGAACTCGATGCCAGAGTCCAGTCGAATTCCGGGTATTTGAACATAAATAAATCTTCGATACCGAATTCGGCGATGGCCAGTGTGTGACGTCCCGTTAACTGAAGCGTCTCGGTAGTGCGCTCCGAATAATTAAGTGATTCCGTTCTCAGATACGGCGCGTTGTCCCAATCATCGTTGCCGGGATGGTTCTCATCGTAGGGGGCATAATTCGCGTATTCCGGCCCGTAATGCTGTGGCCAGTACTTGTGCAACGATGCCTTGCCCGTAGTGTCTTCGGCAAGGATGGCCTTGTCTTCTGTGACCCGAGTGTGCATGTAAACCAGATTCAACTGATGGTTTTTTGTTTCGGCGCCGACCGCGCCAAGCCAGCCCCACTTTAGTTCCTGCGAGGCCTCTTTAACGTCATAAAGCGACGTTTGAAAAGCGCCTACACCCGGCTTATCATCCCCACCGTATTGAGGTGTCATCGTATCCCGGCCGGGTTCAAGCCAATAAGAATAATTCTTTGCGTCGCCGTGATAAGAATTGTCGCGGTCATAATAGAAACTGCTGAAGCCGCCGACGGTCAGTCCGGCGTCGAATTCGTGCCTTAGACCGCCGGAGATGGCAAAATCATAATTGTACGGTGAATCTCTGCGTGAGACGCCGACCGCACCGTCCCAGATACCACCCTCGTTTTCGTATTGAATATCCCTTTGGCCATCATCGATGCCGAGAAAATTCAGGCCTCCGCCGTCATATGTGAGAAAGCGGTCATTGTTTATCGTCTGTGTGTTAATGCTGGATCCGGTACTTATTTTAAAAGTGTTTTTTTTCGGAATGCCCTTTAGTATCACATTTACGGCGCCACCGGAGGCATCACCCTGCTGATCCGGTGTAAAGGTTTTACTTACCTGGATGTTGTCGATAACATCCGAAGGGAACTGGTCCAGCTGCACCGCCCGTTTGTCCGGGTCCGCCGTCGGCAGGCGCACAGAGTTCATCTGCGAGTTCACGTACCTGTCCGGCAGGCCCCTAACCACAGCGTATTTGCCCTCCTGCACGGTCGTGCCCGAGACCAGCCGCAATGCGCTGGCCGCATCGCTCACTCCTGCCAGAGACATCCATTCGTCGCTGATCGAATCTACGAAGGCCGGACTTATATCGCGAAGCTTCATCAATTCGACTTCCGCCCCGCCGATTTTCAGTTCCTGAACGACAAATTCCTCCATCTCTTCGAATTCGCCTGAAAGCGACGCGTCCACCTCCGTCATTTGTCCGGCCTCGACCACAACGTCACTTTTGACCTGTCTGGCGTATTTTTCTTTCCAGAACACGAGCGTGTACTTTCCAGGTTGTACTTCGTTGAAAACGTAATTTCCTTCATCCGATGTTGTTGTTTTCTGGTCTGTTTCGACAATTCGGACGTGCGCAAGCGCCAGCGGCACGTTCAAATCCTTGTCATATACGGTGCCGCGTATGCCACCCATCTGCTGGGCCGGAACAACCGTTGCAGACAGCGAGGTTACAAGAGCAATCCAGCACAGCCATCGTCCTTTGAGCATCACCATGGTTCGCCTAATCCGTCGCTAATCTGTTGAATCCTTTCCCACAGTTCGGCGTCGGGTTCTACATCGTGCAAGGCCATTGAGCAGCAGGTTGCTGACAAATCTCTGGCCCGGGGCTTGGAGTTTGGGTTGTCAACGCCGTGTTCAACAGCTTTTTCGTATACGGCCAGAGCGGCCGAGGTGTCTTTCATGGTCTGATAGGACTCTGCAATGGGCCGAAGCGCATCTGCGCGATAAATGTTGATTATATCCCCAACGTTTTCGTCGAATATCGCCAGTGCCGCGTCAAGGTCGCTTCGGGCTTTCCCCTTGTCGCCCGCAAGGAACCGAATCTCAGCCAGCCGGGCCATCAGCGGAATCTTATTTCTCAAAGTCCATTTCGCATCGTCAAATATATTCCGCGCTATGTTTATGATACCAAGGGCGTTTTTGCGGTCCTGGTGAGCGATTGCGTTTCGCGCCAGTTTCATATGTAGTTTGATGCGAATTATAATCGGCAGTCTTCCGCTGTATTTCATGATTTTCTTTTCCAGTACCGAACGCCGTCGAGCATTTTTGTAGAAGCGCATATAAAGTTCGGTGAAAGAAGTGAGGGCATTACTGGTCATGTCGTAATTGCCCGTTTCAATCATCTCCTCCAAGGACTTTACGTGTTGGTCGAAGTCTTTGTCACACAGGTCCGCAGTCGCGCCGCCTGCCTTGCCCCTCTGGGATTCTGTAAGATCCTGACTGAATTTATCGGCTTTTTCCTTATTTCCAAGAATGGAGTGTGTTCTCGCAACTTTCATCTTTATATTATCTCTGCGCCAACCCGCGGCCGCGGTGGATTCCTTTACTGCGATATCCAGGTATGGCTGAACCTGTTTTTCGTCACAGCCGTTTTTGACACAGTAGAAGGCCAAATCTGCATAGCATACGCCGCGGCGCCAGTTTTTTATTTTATCTGTGTAGTCCATGGCACGTGCCGGTTGGTCGAGTTTAAGGCAGGTTTCAACTACCTTCTCCTGGGCTCTCGCCCTGTCTTGCCGGTGTGGGTAGAGCGGGATTGCCGTGGCCGTCTCAAATGCCACAGTGAGCAATTTGACCTGGTAATCCGCAATGGGTTTATCTTTGAGGACACAAGATGTGAATTCCGACTCAGCCGTAGCGGAATCTTCTTTGCCGAGGACGCAATCACCCGACAAAAAAGGCAGTGAAATAACTGCTATGAGTAAAATAATTATGAATCTTTCTTTAACCATCTTATGATAATCCCAAATAAATCTTCACAAATACTGTCGGTCATGGGACTCCGATGGCAGGGGCCCTTGCGAGCCCCTGCCATCAGTCGCATCTTCTGTTTTTTTCTACCGGTTACAGGTAACTATTGACGGATAACGCGGTAGAACTTGGTGGCGTCGAACGAATCCAGGTCGGTGACCGACATGGTCGTTCCGTCGCCTTCGACGACCTCGACGGGCGTCCAGTTTCTCATATCGCTGGACTTCTCGACCGTGTAGAGAACGCCGTTTTCGGAATCCCACTCGACCTGAGTCTCGACCTTCGGCAGGTCGGAATCGGCCGCCGGATCGTCAGCGTTCATGCTGGTGTCGATCATGCCGAATTCGTCGGCAGCCGTCCAACCTTCAAGCCAGTTGTTGGTCGCGCTGAATGCTCCGCGGTACTGAACCGGCGTGAAGAAACCGTCGGAGGGGGCAGTGCCGGCGGATGTGGTGGCATCATTGGCCGCACACGGGTTTAGATTGGTAACCCTGGCCATGGTCTTGCCGCCTCTTGTAACCGGCGCCTCACGCGTTATGCTCTGGATTGGCATATTGGCGGGCTCTTTTACGTTGTTGTTGCCGGCCGCAAACACGTCCACGCCGTAGGTATTCTTGAGTAAATCGGTCTCACTGTAGTCACTGACACCATAGGTTACGCTGTCGGTAATCTGCGCCAGTTTGCCCGAGGTCTGTGCCTGGTAGCGTGCCTGCAGAGATTCAGTCGTGTCACCCGGCAGACGGTTGACATCCTGGGCTGGGTCGTGACTGTAGTCATAATCAGTCGTCCACGTCTGGACCCAGTTGAGTGTGCCGTCGGCAGGGGTGTTATTCCTGGCGCCGCTTTTGTCGCCGCTGTAACCCAGGGCACCGTCGCCGTCGTCATCATCAAATTTGACGAGGGTTTCGCCAATGTTCATGAATATGCAGTTGTTGTACTGCATACGGGCGTTGTCACGCCACGTGGTGGCGCCGTCGCCGTCTGGCTGGCCTATCGCCGTGAAGTTGTAAATGCTGGCCGTGGTGACCGGCTTGGCGTAGCAGTCTTCGGCGCCGTCAGTTTCGAAGCAGTTGTCGCCCACGCCGGAGCCCTGATCGGCATCCTGGCTGTAGCCCTGAACGATCAGGCCGAACTGGGCCTTGCCGCGCCAACCTTCGTCGATGTCGAAACTATCGTCACCGATATTCCAGATAGCAACGTACTTGAGGTTGACCGTGCCACCCCAGATTTCGATACCGTCATCGACATTATTCATGATCTCGACGTGGTCGATTTCGGTCCCTCGGCCGATGCCGCCAAGCGACAGGCCGTTAAGTTCGTTGGCCTGGCCGACGACTCTGCCGCCATAACGCAGCGAAAGGTAGTGAATCTCACCACTGTCGTCGTTGTCGTTGTCGCCGCCGTACATCGCCAGATTGGCTTCGGTCAAACCTTCCATCTGCTTCTGGGCGGTGCCGTCGGGCTGAACCGGGTTGTTCGCATCACCGTCGGTGGCGGGACCTACCGGATTACCATCATAATGGGAGGCGGAAATCAGTGCATCGCCCATGACGGTCAGGTTGCCCCACTCGCAGCAGGCCTCGCGCCAACTGGAACGGTTGTCGTCGGTGGAGGTCATGATGACCGGATTTTCCTTGGTGCCCATGACGTAGATGTCGGCGCCGCGGCACACTGCCAGAGAGCCGCTGCCGTTTGCGGAGGGCGTGCTGGCGATGACAGTGCCGGCCTCGATGGTGAGACTTGCGCCCGGCTCGACGTAAATCTGGTCCTGAAGGTTATATGGGCCGCCTTCCGGGGTCCACGTGGTTGATTCGGTGATATTGCTGTCCACCGATGTTTCTGCGCCGGCTGTTCCTACGAACACCAGGCCCGCCAAAATCGTCAGTAATGCTGTTTTCATGATCTTCATGGTTTTCTGTCCTTTCTTGTCTTGATTGTTCATTTAATGTTTTCCTCGGTTAACAAATCCATACGTTTACGCGTTCTTACGTCGGCGAAGGGCGACAAAAAGACCACCACCGGCCAGAAGTGCCATCGTCATCGGCTCAGGGACGGTCTGGGACATGGTGTAAGTGCCAGGAACGTCGTAAGTCAGAGGTTCCGTGGAACCATCGGAGGGAAGTGTCCATTCCGTGTGGTAACCATAATACTCATCCACACCTGGGGTTCCTGTGGCTTCGTCGCCGGGAGCGTCGTCCTTGACGACGCCATGGTCTGAGGCAAGAACATCTTCGAACCACACCAGGCAGAGACTGCCGCCACCGCCTTCACTGAAGCCATCGGATACCATGTCGTATCCGCTGATTGAATGTTTATCTCCGCCTACTATAAGACTGTTGAAAACATCCATTTTCCAGCTGTCGATTATGACATCGTCATCATCAACAAAACCTTCGTTGTTATGAATCGCATCCAGAGATTCGAAACCGTCACCACCAACGTCACCAATAAGGACGACCAGTTGTCCGGGATTATTGGCGCCGTCTGGATACAGGTTTCCTTCGTGGTCCTGAATATTGGTAAGTTCTAAATTCAGCGTTACGCTCGCCTGGGCGCCGGCGGCCAGGACCGCCACAGTAAGTATCGTTATCAACTTTTTCATGAGCTTTGCTCCTTTGCTTAAAATTTTCTCTTCGATGTTTTATTCACCTTTAATAAGGTGAATCCTGTACGATGTATCCGCCGCTCGTGTTGGCCTTTTTACGTATAATCAGACCGTTGCTGGCCGGAATTTCGACGCTGCTCTTCTCGCCCTCGCCAATAGCACCTGCCTTGTACCAACCGGTATAGGTCGTTCCAAGAAACACGTAATTGTCAAGGTAGTAGTATGTCGCCGCAGCACTCTTGTTTTTGTTGCCATCCGTGTTGTCGAACACCAGCAACTCGTCGCCGCGGTTTGCTTGAGATGTGTCGGAACTTTTCACCCAAATCGGGTCCAGGCCGAGTTGTCCCAACTTTACCGAAGTTGGACGGCCGGTCGAGAAGTTAAGGTCGTAATCGACGGACTCCGTAGCTACCTTTGTGGCGAGTTTGCCTGTGGGGACGGTGCCCTTGAGGATAAGGACCAGACTTTTACCACTCTCATTGTTGCGAAGAATTAAGTAGCTGTCCGGCTCTATTACCGTGTCGCCCTTTTCACCCTCGCCAATGGCGCCGGCCTTGTACCAACCATTGTAAGTTGTTCCGAGGAACGAGTAGTTCTTCAGATAGTAATAAGTTGCGGCCGCAGACTTGTTGGTGTCGGCTGCATCGGATGGAAGAAGAACTTCCGTCCCGCGATTTGCCTGAGTAGTATCCGATGAGGGGATGTACGCATACTGCTCGAATTTCGTCGGCAGCAGCGAACTAATCGTGTGATGTGGGTAGATCTTGAATTCGTCGCCGTCGGAGATTTGTCCGAGAAAATCCGTATCTTCCAACACCAGGTCAGAATCGGTGTTGCTGGTGATGGTGGACCAGTAACCGGTCTCGGTGAACCGCACGTAGTATCCGCCACCACTGTAATCTTCGCCATTAAACGCAGTTCCATCAGCTGTTACGCCGGAACCCGCGTTTACGCCGTCTGTAGCCACAGTATGCGTGCCTTCGGCCGGGCGTGTCATCGTGGGAGCCACTATAA
The DNA here is from genome assembly GCA_964472875.1 of uncultured Planctomycetaceae bacterium. Classification (GTDB taxonomy): domain Bacteria; phylum Planctomycetota; class Phycisphaerae; order SM23-33; family SM23-33; genus CAYYMD01. The sequence continues at coordinate 6,248 of CAYYMD010000033.1, read as the reverse complement.
CGTCGGAGTTGGCGGGCACCTCAATTCGGTTGTACCCGTTGACGCTGCCCTGGTCGGCCGCGCCGGCCCACGATGCACCCAGAACCAGAATCGCTACTGCGACTATTGCTGTTTCTTTTATTCTCATAGTGCATGCCTTTCTTTGGTTAACGATTGATTAAAATTTCTCCTCAGAACTTAGCCGCTTGACTGCTGTTTATTTGACGCGTCTCGAGCAATCCTTTAACTAAGTTCAACCACAAAAATGTTCAGATATGATTAACGCTTTGCTAATTTTTATTCATATTCACCTCCTTCTGTTGCAAACGGGGGTTTAAACGTTCTTTTCTCTGACACTTACTTTGCATCTGCATCAAGTTTCTCCTTTATGTTGCTCCTCGTTTTTCCTTCCCTCATCTACATGGCATAATACACGAAGAGTTTTGGCTCCTGATTAGACTCATATTCAATTTCTGTTAATTGTGCGGCGATGCTGATTTACTCAGAAGCGACGATAACCGGCACCTCGCAAACCGGTTGCCCCAAACAATCGCTTGGGGCCGATCTTTCCGGAATAGACTTGCCGTGCACGTCATTCACAGATAGCCTCGGCCCGATGATGGATCTAAGAAACGAGGAACGTACAACATGTCGAAGGGAGTAAAAAAATCGATCGTAAACGTGTTAGTCGGAGCATTGTTCCTGCTGGCCTATTTCATCATAGCAGAAGAAAATTGAAAGTAGAGAGTGGGGCATTTCGTTGACGAAATGGTCGTTTATCAAGCCATGTCGTTGTCCAGCTTCTTTTGTAACTGCTCCAGCAGTTCCTGTTGACTTTTAAGTATGCGTCTTTTCGCATCCCGCAGGGTAAACCATCGGGCACGGTCTATCTCGGGAAATTCCTTTTGCCGGCCGGAGCCCGGCGGCCATTCCATGGTAAAGGTATTGCTTTGCACTTTTCGCTCCTCGCAATCGCCTTCGACTGCCCAGGCGTATACCCACTTGCCGCCGGACTGCTTTATCGGCTCCAGCGGAAAGAAATTCCCTTCGACGTCAGAACCGGTTTCCTCGCGGAACTCCCGCCTGGCCGCGGCCAGTGGCTCTTCGTCATCTGCGAATTCACCCTTGGGTATCGACCACACCCCGAGGTCTTTCTTCGCCCAGAACGGCCCGCCGGGATGCGCCAGAAATACTTCTATCCCGTTATCGCCCTGTCTGTACATCAGGATTCCTGCGCTTTTTCTGGCCATGTATCCAATCCGCTTCACATATCCGTTTATTAATTTATGCGCCTGCCCCAAGGAACTTTTGATCACGTCCGACACATCGGCGGACAGCAAATATAATCTGCCCTGCCAGTGCCGGCAGGATACTCAGCAAAGCTACGGCGACCCAGCCGCCGACGCCCGGCGGCGTTGTGCCCAGCAGGCCCGACAACCCCGGCATGTAAACCGCGGCCAGCAGCAGTATAATGCAGAAAGCCACCGCCGCCCACATCCACGGGTTACTGATTATGGCGTTTTTCAGCAACGTCGTATGGCTGCCCCGCAGGTTCAGCACGAACCATAGTTTGGCGAAAGCCAGCGTCAGGAAGGATATCGTCACGGCCGAGGTCCGGTCCATTCCAAGCCACAGCATCGCCAGCGCCAGCGCAGCAACCACACCGCCGCCGACAAAGAACCCCCACCCTCCGACGGCCAGCCAGTGTTGCCGTGTCAGTATGTCCTCCGAGGCGCTTCGCGGCGGGCGGTTCATAACCTCCGGGTCGCTCTTACCCACCGACAGAGCCAATGCGGGGAACACATCAGTTACCATGTTCAGGTAGAGGATTTGCAGCGGCAGCAGCGGCAGAGGCGCGTCAGCCAGCGTGCAGGCGGCCACGGCCAGGACCTCCGCCACGTTCGTGCACAGCATGAACATCACGGACTTGCGGATGTTGGAAAAGATGGTCCGCCCCTGCCGCACGGCCGCGACTATGCTGGAGAATGAATCATCCTGGAGCACCATGTCGGAGGCCTCGCGTGCGGCGTCGGTGCCGCGGCGGCCCATGGCGATGCCGATATCGGCTCGCTTAAGCGCGGGAGCGTCGTTGATGCCGTCGCCGGTCATTGCGACAAGGTCCCCATCGTCCTGGAATATCCGCACAAGGTGCAGTTTCTGCTCGGGGCTGACGCGTGCGAAAATCCGCGTTTGCAGTATATGTTCGCGCTGCTGCTGTGTCATTTTCTCCGGCTCGGCGATATCGCGGCTGTGGATTACCGGAGCGTCGTCGCTGGTAATAATGCCCACCTGCCTGCCGATGGCGTGAGCGGTCTGCGGCTGGTCGCCGGTCACCATGACGACCTCGATGCCCGCCCGGTGGCAGGATTCTATAAGTTCCCGCACGCCCTCCTTCGGCGGGTCGAACAGGCCCACCAGGCCAAGGAAACACAAATCCTCATAAGGATTCGCCTGCGGATCATCGACGCGCCTTTCGGCCATGGCCAGAACACGCAGGCCCCGGCCGGCGAGTTCCTCAATTTTCTCATCCCACCACTGCCGCCGCTTGGCGGTAAGTTCAATCTCGCCGCCGCCGTCATCCGGCGTGGCCTGTGTCGCAGATGCATCAAGAACGTTGCCGGGCGCGCCCTTGACGGCCACTTGGTAGCCATCGCCGTAGCGGTGGAACGTGGCCATCATCATCACGTCCGGGTCGAATGATTCCTCTCTCTCCTCCGGCTTTTGCTCCAGAAGCGGGTCACGATTGATGCCGAACGCCGCCCCCGCCCGCAGCAGTGCCACTTCGGTCGGGTCGCCCTGGTCGTCTTCGCCGTCGCCGCCGGCCAGAGTAGCGTTGTTGCACAAAACGCCTGTCTCAAGTATCCGCCCCAGCAGATCGTATTCTTTGCTGCGCGACGACCGGCCGGCAGTCTCATCCTCCATTTCATGTTCGCGGCCGGAGGTCACTATCCGCTCGAGCGTCATGCGGTTCTCGGTGAGCGTTCCGGTCTTGTCGGTGAATATGAATCCCGTAGCGCCGAGCGTCTCCACGGCCGGCAGACGGTTAATCAGCGCGTTGCAGCGGGACATCAGCCACATGCCGCGCGCCAGGGCGATGTTGGCAACGACCGGCAGGCCCTCCGGTATGGCCGCCACGCCCAGGGCGACTGAGGCCTTGATTATCAGCAGCGTGGGCTGGCCCACCAAAACGCCCGAAACCGCTATAACCGCCGCGGTCGAGAGCACCAGCCAGGCCATCCGCCGCCCCAGCCGCTCCAGTCGCTGCTCCAGCGGCGTTTGCTCCTCCTCGACGCCCTCGGCCAGTTCGGTTATGCGGCCAAGCTCGGTGTCCATGCCTGTTGCGGTCACTACAGCGGCCGCGGAGCCCTCGGTCACCGTCGTGCCCTTAAACAGCATGCAATACCGCTCCGCCAGCGGGACGTCCTCGGCCACGGGCTCAAGGCGCTTGACGACCGGGACGGACTCGCCCGTCATGGCCGACTCATCCACCATAAGGCCGTTGGCCTCGACCAGGCGCATGTCGGCCGGGACTATGTCGCCTGCCTCAAGTATGACCACCTCGCCCGGCACGATGGACTCGGTGAGGATTTGCTTGTCACCGCCCCTGCGGCGGACACGCGAAGTGGGCCGGCCGAGTTTCCGCAACGACTCCATCGACCGCGTTGCCCGCCATTCGCTGATAAAGCCGATGGTGCCGTTGACGGCGATGACCGCCAGGATGGCCAGCCCCTCCACCGAGTGACCAAGCGCAAGAGACAGGCCGCCTGCCACGGCCAGGATTATGACCACCATCGACTTGAACTGCTGCAGCAGAATTATCCATCCGCTGCGGACCTCCGTGCGGCGGAGCTGGTTGGGCCCGTATTGGCGAAACCGCCGCCGCGCCTCGGCGGGGCTCAGACCCTCGGCCGGGTCCACGTCGAGCCGCCGGAGCACCTGCTCCAGAGGCATGGCCCACGCCTGTTCGAGACGGGGCGGCGTGTCGGATTGCTGACCTTCTGCGCGTGCTTGCATCTGATGACTTATTCCGTGGCTGACTTTCGACTCAGGTCATCATTGCCAAAGTGCGCGCACAGGTCAAGCCAGTCTTTTGCCACGCCCCAAAATAACCGTAACGGGCATCCGGGGCGATACTATCACAGCGCCCGCATGTAGTGCACAAGGGCGGTTTTTTCCTCGGCGGTGAGTTTCAGCTGAAGCACGAGGTTGAAAAACTCCACGGTGTCTTCGAGCGTAAGCAGCCGGCCGTCGTGATGATACGGCGGAGAGTCTTTTATGCCGCGGACCGTGAACGACTTAATCGGCCCGTCGGGAATGCTGTAATGCCCGTTTATCATTTCCGGCTCGTAGAACCGCTCCAGGTGCAAATCGTGCATCTTGTCATCCGTGAAGCCCCCGGCCGGCGGATGACACTCGGCGCAGCGGCCCTTGCCCATAAATATTTTCTCGCCCAGCAGTTCCTCTTCGGTGGCCTTTTCGGGAATCAATTTGCCGGAGGCGTCCAGTTTCGGCGCCGGTGGGAAGTCGAACATGTTCTGCATCTGGGCCATCATTGCCACCTGGCTGGCGCGGTCGGGCAGGTTGACGCCCTTCTTGGCCGCGATGACGTGGTCGCCGTCGAAGTAGGCGCTGCGCTGCTCGAACTCGGTGAAGTCCTCTATAGAACGCAGCGATCGCTTGGAGCCGTGAATCTGCTGGTTATACATTCCACGCAGCGAGACGGTGTCCAGCCGCATACGGGCCGCCTGCGGCCGCGTGTCCGGATTCAGGTGGAACGCCGCATTGGTGTGCCCGTTTACGTGGCAGTCAAGGCAGGTTACGCCCAGCGACGGCTCGGCGGACTTGCGGTCCTCGGTCTGGTTGAACTGCTGCTGTGGGAAGGGCGTCAGCAACAGGCGCAGGCCTTCCATCTGCACCGGCGTGAGGATGCCCTTGAAGATTTCGTAGTAGTTCTTGATGCTCAGCACCTCGCCCTGTGAAACGTCGCCCAGGTCCGGCCGGGTAGTCAGGTAAATCGGCGGCGGAAACTCCGGCAGGAAGTGCTCGGGGATATCAAAGCCCACGTCGAAGCGGTTCAGGTCGCGCTTCTCCAGGCGCATCATGGCGTCTATCTGGTCCTGCGGGAACACCTGCCCGCCGACCGGGTGCTTGACGTGCGGCAGCGGGCGGAAGCCCATGGGGAACAGGTCCTTTTCCTTGATTTCGGCGGGGCTCATGGCCGCGAGTTTCTCCCATGTCATGCCCTCGGGCAGTTTCACGCGCACGCCCTTCTGGATTTTCCTGCGGTGGGCGGACATCCAAACGTCGGCCGGGTTGTCGCTCAGGTCGTAGCGCCGGTTCAGCAGTTTCTTCTGAGTGGCCATGACCTCCGGGCGGGCCTCGACGTCCTTCTCCATGGTAGTCTCGAAATCCTCGTCTATAACGACCGGCATGTAGGTCTGGTCCGGCAGGTTCGGTTTTTTGTCGGACATCATCTCCTTAGCATAGAGAATGCCCAGAAGCGCCGAGGCCACCACAACCGTCGCTATGAAGAACCGCGTCGGAATGCTGAGTTTGCGTAACATCTTGTATACTCCTTATTTAAAGTTTCGACTTGCCGCACGCCCCGATGCGTCGGGGCTCTCAATCGCCTGTTTATTTAAATTATATGCAAAGCCCACATGCGAAATTGCGGAATTTTTCGGCGTCGGCAAAATTTCATTCTGCATGGCGAACATGTTCCGCCCCGGCCGCGTATATATAAATGAAGAAAGATCGTTGTCGATCGATGCGGTTATCCCGCCGCATAGGACAACGTAACAAAGCGGTGACAGGTTTCTCCCTCCTTTCCCTGTTGCCGCTTTTTTTTGCACAGGATACCCATCGGCAGCGGAGCTGCTAACCCCGCCGGCCGGCGGCTCATTTTGTGCACAGCAGTTCCGGGTATTTTGAGAAATTGCCGGTTTTTTGCGCGTTATGCCGGGCTGTTGCAGGTTTTTAGACCTTTTTGCGCGATATTGCGCGTTTTTTACCCTTGACAAGAATTCGTAAGTGTATGTATTGCAGTGGTTAATCATAATTCTGACCCGCCGTCCGCCCGGAAGGGGCCTTTTTTCGAGGTTGAAGGTGTAAGGTGAAAGGTGGAAGAATATTTCGGATTTCGGATTGCGGATTGCGGATTTCGCCCACCCGGCCGCCCTCCCGCTCCGCGGCGGTTTGGTAATTGGAAATTGTGAATCCCGGCGCGCCGGGATTGTTAATTGAGAATTGGCCATTTTCGCCTTTCGTAT
>CAYYMD010000032.1:0-35066 GCA_964472875.1 uncultured Planctomycetaceae bacterium | reverse complement strand
CAACAAAACTATAACCAACTGTCCCTATTCGACTTATAATGGGACAGTACTGATTCCGAAATCCGAAATCATAAATCCGAAATTAATTCCCCCCATACTTGGACGAAACAACACCTTTGCGCGCGCAAACCGCGCCTGGAGGGCGCCTCCGGAATCGCTAACCCCCTGCCGAGTCGGGAGATAAAAAATTTTATTTTTTCCCCGCCAATCGCGGATTTCCCTGCGCCGCTGCGCGCGCAAATTAGAAATCAGCAGGGATGCAGGGGATAAAGATATTTCGGACCGACGGCCCCTCCGGGCCCAAAGGTCCCGTCGGGATTTCGGATTGCGGATTTGGGATTGCGGCCGGCCGCGTTTGTAAGCCCCCGCCCTCAAGCGGGGGATAGTTTTTCGGCGTCCCTCTATATACCGGCGTTATTATCCCCGCATTCAATCCCGATGAATCGGGACACGCCCTACTTACTTGTATCGTTTGGAATGGAGAAATCCTGGAATCAGTCCTTTTGGTCTGTCTTGCGGCCGCTCAATATCACGATTATGGAGGCAATATCAGCCCAGAATAATGCCCCAAGCACCGTTGTCAAAAAGTCCGGATACACTGCGAAAATCAATACGCCCAAAAGAAATTCCATGAATTCTGATACGCCGCCCAGACCTGTGGCTCTGTCGATTCCGTAAAAGAGCAATATAAGAACATACACAAGCACAAATGTCCCCAAAAATGTTTTAACCGGTGTCAGTCGCCCCAAGCCGTTGGGCCTGAAAATAAACAGATAAATAGGCCACATGAGAATCATTGAAATATAAACGAAAATTTCGAGGGAAATGCCGAGTGTGTAATGCACAATCGATCCATCAATAGGATTTTCCAAAGAATATCGATGGTGTTTAGGGGGCTTGAATTCGCCGTTTCGAAGCTGATGAAGTATGTCTATCAAGGCATTCATCTGCTCACGTAACTTCGAATTGGAAGATTGCGAAAAATCTACTCCGGCGATTATTGAACCGAGACTTTCTGTTTTCAGCTCACCACACTCGTTATTACTGCGCCAGAGGTTCTGACTCAGTTCAATATGTATCGTTTTTTCCCGTGGCGCTTCGCATATTAATAAGACATGTTTGTATTTATGATTCTCGGGTCTCATCCAGTACCAGCGTTCTTTTGTATCCGATTGAATTTTAAAAAAAATGATATCTTTATTCATAATCGCAACATTCCCACGAATAAAGCCCCCGTATTTGCCCGGCTCGCAAAATGACACAAAAGATCCTGCAATGATGGCCGTAAGCAAGTATGCGACCGCGAAGATTTTATGACGGTTCCATTGAATTCTTTTCGGCATCAATGTTTTCCGATACGAAAGGATTTATTAATAAGACGAGACGCAAGAATATTTTACGAATTTCGAAGTTTTGTTGAAAGGATGAATAAACATATATACTTCTAATGATCAGTAACCAACAACCACCACTGAAATTCGACAATTTTATAACGACTGGCTAAGCCCGCAAGCAATTTTCCCATTTACGCCTTTTTCCCACACAGTCATTCTTTTTCTGCTATGCCGGACTCCGCATTCATCGAGGCATAACTTTGACCGGCCGGATTTGCGGTTCCGGCCGGGGTTACAGTATAAAGTTTTCGCTGATGGATTTTCTACAGTGTGTTAAAATTAGATGCAATCAGCGGCAGTTTGCTGTTATTGGCTAACCGCAAAATCCGGGATTATCGACATGAAAAATTATCTCAATCGACGCAGTTTTCTAAAGTCCGCCGCGGCCGCGGGCGCTTCGGCGGTAATGCCGCATTATCTGCCTGCCGCCTCGACAAAGCGGCCCAACATCATACTTATTATGGCCGACGACCTCGGCTACGAGTGCATCGGGGCCAACGGCGGCACATCTTACAAGACGCCCGTGCTGGACCGCCTGGCAAAAACCGGGGCGCGCTTCGAGCATTGTTACGCCCAGCCGCTTTGCACCCCTTCGCGTGTGAAGATAATGACCGGAAAATACAACGTGCGCAATTACGACAAATTCGGCTATCTGGACCCGCGGGAGACCACGTTCGCGAATATTCTCAAAAAGGCCGGATACGCCACCTGCATCGCCGGCAAATGGCAGTTGAACGGCTCGCGCGAAACAAACGAGGATCTGTTGAACCGCCCGGCGGATTTCGGGTTCGACCGGTGGTGTCTGTGGCAACTCACCACAAGCGGAAGGACACGTGTCGACGGCAAGCGTGTCGACGGTCGTTACGTGCATCCGGTGCTGTCCATAGACGGCAAACTCCACGGCCGGATGAAGGGCAAATACGGCCCGAAGGTCTGCACGGATTTCATTCTTGATTTCATCGATGAGAAAAAAGACAAGCCCTTCTTCGTTTACTACCCGATGATACTGACCCACTGCCCGTTCACGATTACGCCCGACAGCCCGCAGTGGAAAGACCCAACAAAGCGCAAGGCCAGCCGCTCCTACAAGGGCAAGCCGAAATACTTCCCGGACATGGTCTCGTACATGGACAAACTGGTCGGTATGATAACGGACAAACTGGATGAACTGGGGCTGCGCGATAATACGCTGATAATGTTTACCGGGGACAACGGCACCGACAGGCCGATAGTATCCACACTGAACGGGCAAAAAGTCGCAGGACGAAAGGGCAGCACGATCGACTGGGGCACGCACGTGCCGTTGATAGCCAACTGGCCGGGCGTCATACCCGCCGGCCGGGCGCATGACGACCTGGTCGATTTCAGCGATTTTCTGCCGACAATCTGCGAAACCGCAAACGTGCGGATTCCCAATGACCCGACAATCGACGGCAGGAGCTTCCTGCCACAGCTCAAAGGCGAAAAGGGGAACCCCCGAAAGTGGGTATATTGCTGGTACTCAAGGAGCGGAAAGCGGGCCAATGCCAGCGAATTCGCCCGGACCAGGCGCTACAAGCTGTATCGAAACGGCCGGTTTTACGACGTTCTGAACGACGTGCAGGAGAAAAACCCGCTAAAGGATGATGAACTCGACGACAAGGCCCGGCGGATAAAGGCAATGCTGCGGGAAGTCCTCGATAAATACGAAAACGTCGAGTAATCCATCACCCGACACGCGGCCGGCGCGTGCGTGATAATTTATTTCCCGTCGGCGATTTCGGCGATTTTGTCCGCCGCCCGGGCGATTCCGCTTGTGACAATCACATCCTCGGCCAGTTCGTCGCGGTGTTTGGCCCCGTGGCCGGTAAGAACGTATATGCCCGTGGCGCCGACGCCGCGGGCCAGTTCGACGTCGTGGGGGTGGTCGCCGACGGTGAATGACCGCCCCAGGTCGATGTCGTGCCGCCCGGCCGCCCGCTCGAGAAAATACGGATTGGGCTTGATGCAACGGCAACAGTCGTCGCGGCTGTGCGGGCACACGAACACGTCGGCGATGGTGACGCCTTCATCCGCCAGCGTCCGGACGACATATTCGTTGACGCGGTCCACGTCCTGCCTGCTGATAATGCCGCCGGCCACGCCCGGCTGGTTCGTAATCATCAACAGCACAAACCGCCGCTGCAAGCGGCGCAGCGCATCGAACGTCTCGGGGAAAAACGCAACCTGCCGGGGGTCGCCCAGGTGCCCGCGGTCTTCGATAATCGTGCCGTCCCTGTCGAGGAACACCGCCGCCTGCATGTTGTAACTCCTTTAGATTACCCGTAAAGCGGGACAGTCCCCACACAAAGAGGGACTGCCCCTGTTTTTATGCGTTATTATTGGGCGGGATTTTATTTTTGTGCGGCCGCGACCTTGTCCTTGACGGCCTGGTAGCCATAGTGGGCCATCAGGTGGTCCAGCAGGACCAGTGCTGCGTAGTTTTCGGCCACCGGCCAGACCCTCCCCACGATGGTCGGGTCGCGGCGCGTGATGGCGGCCAGGTCCTTGTTCTGGCGGGTGTACTTGTCGATGGTGTGCTGCGGCTTGTCGATGGTGGGCGTGGGCTTGACGGCCAGTCGCGTGATAATCGGCTGGCCGGTGCTGACGCCGCCGGTAATGCCGCCGGCGTTGTTGGAGTCGAACACCACCTCGCCGTCCTCGCTGTGCATCTGGTCGTTGCACTGGTAGCCGGTCATGTCCTTTACGCCGAAGCCCGCGCCGACCTCGACGCCCTTAATCGCGCCTATGCCGAGCATGCGGCCGAGTTCGGCGTCGAGTTTGTCGAACACCGGCTCGCCCAGCCCGGCCGGGACGTTCGTGGCCACCACTTCCACCACGCCGCCGGTCGAGTCGCCGGTGGCGGTTACCTTGTTGGCCGCCTCGAGCATCGCCTGCGACGTTTCCACGTCGGGGCAGTTGACGATGTGATGCACGCCGTACTTGTCGCGGATTTCATCGGCGTTCATCTCGGGGGCCTTGCCTCGAATGTCTTCGATTTCGTTCTCGACCTCGGCCAGAACGCCCATCTTCTCCAGGAACCGCATCTCGGGCTTAATCCGCCCTTTTACATAAATCTCCTGGTAGAACGGGTCGTGGTCGTGCCGCATCCGCTTGTAGTCGTCGGTATATTTTGCGGCCTCATCGTGCGGCACGTCGTCGCAGCGGACGCCGGCCATCTCGCGAATAAACGAGAACACGCGGATTCCGCACAACTGAAGCACGCGCTTGGCGACGTATCCGGCGGCTACGATGGTGCAGGTGTATCGCCCGGAGAATAGTCCCGCGCCGATGGCGTCGTCGTCCGGGCCGTATTTCTGGAATGTCGCATACGAGGCGTGGCCCGGCCGCGGCGTGCGGTTGGTGTCCTGGTATTGTTTTATGTGGATGAAGTGCCGGTCGAGGTTGGGAATGAGTATTCCCAGCGGCGTGCCGTTGGTGTGGCCCTTGTTGCCGGCGTCGACGACGGTGTCGGCCGAGTTCACGCCGCAGTAGATAATCGGCAGGTCGGGCTCCTTGCGAGGGCTGGACAGCTCGTCGGCGCCGGGCTTGCGAAGGAGCGTGTCGCCATAGATTTCCTGCTCGCTGATGACCATCCCCGGCGGGATGCCCTGGACGACGGACATCAGGCCGTCCTGGTACGACCCGCCGGCCACCGTTAACTGAACCATTCTTCCGAAACTACAACCAATCATGTCGATCTCCTTGGTGTGGGGTTACTCGATTGATTTACCTTGAAAAACGCCTTCCTGCGATTGCCGCAAAACTATATGCGCACCCCGGCCGTGAAGCAAGCAAAAATGTAAATCGCGCGGCCGCCCGGGGCAAATGCGAAATTCGGTTTGACAGCGGCGGGCTGGCCGTGTATTATCCCACGCGGTGGACACCCGTCTTCGCATGATAATCGCCCCAATTGCGGTGCGGCGGCGGGTGTAACTCAACGGCCCTATTTTCGGCCGCTCCCGGAGAAGGACTCTCAATGGACATATTACCCGCAATCGACCTGTGCCTGGGAAAGGTTGTTCGCCTGCGTCAGGGCAACTACGGCCGCAAGGCCGTCTACAGCGACGACCCCGCCTCCGTGGCGGATGAATTCGCCGAAGCCGGCGCCGAATGGATTCACGTGGTTGACCTCGACGCCGCGCGAACCGGCGAGCCGGCCAACTTCGAACGCGTCCTGGACATACGCCGCTCGGTGGATGTGAAAATCGAACTCGGCGGCGGAATACGCAACACCGAGACGGTGGAGATGATGCTCGCCGAGGGCATCGACCGCCTGGTCATCGGCTCGGCGGCGATAAAGGATTTCGACTGGTTCGAGGGCCTCCTGAGCGATCCGCAAACGGCCGAACGTCTGGCGCTGGGCCTGGACGCACGCGAAGGGAAACTGGCCGTCAGCGGCTGGCTCGAGCAGACCTCCACCACGGCCCTGGAGATGGCCCGGCGGGTAAACGGCACGAACCTCGGCGCCATTGTGTACACGGACATCAGCCGCGACGGCATGCTCACCGGTATCAACATCGACGGCGTCAGCGAGATGGTCGCCGCCACGGACGTCGACGTAATCGCCTCCGGCGGCGTGCGAAATATGGACGACGTTCGGCAGTGCCTGGCGGCCGGCTGCGCCGGGCTGATTATCGGCCTGGCCTACTACGAGCGCCGGATAGGAATCGAAGAGGCCGTTGAAGTGGCGTCCGGCAAAAACGGCTGAAAAAAGTGGAAAATTTATTGAATTAATTACGGAGATGTGTATGATAATAGATGAGAGGGGCGTGGAGATATCGTTAATGTTCGCGAAGGAATCGCGGGACTCTATAAACTAAATTCCCATGTGGGACTTATTACAGGAAGGGTGCTAATAATGGATCAGATCTCAACTACTAATGACAAAAAAGCGAAAGACCAGGAAGTTCAGGGCGTCGGTTCCGGCGTGCTGGAAGTCACCGAGAAGGGCTATGGTTTCCTCCGCCAGGCGGAGAACAACTACCGCCCCACGCCCGGCGACGTGTTCGTCGGCAAGGATTTCATCCGCCACGGCGGGCTCAGGACCGGGCTTCACATAGAAGGCAAGGTCGCACCGCCGGCAAAGAGAAAAGGCGGGCCGAGACTGCTGGAAATCGAGAAGGTTAACAGCAAGCCGGTGGACGAATACACCGACATTGTCCCGTTCAACGACCAGGTCGTGGTGGACCCTCACCCGCAGCTGAAGCTCGAGACCCCCGACGGCCCGCTGGAGATGCGAGTGCTGGACCTCATCTGCCCCATCGGCAAGGGCCAGAGAGGCCTCATCGTGGCCCCGCCGCGCTCGGGTAAGACGATTCTGCTGCAGCAGATCGCCAATGCGATAACCACCAACAACCCCGAATGCCACGTGATACTCCTGCTGGTGGACGAGCGTCCGGAAGAGGTCACCGACTTCAAGCGGAAGTGTCCCGAGTCCGAGGTCGTCGCCTCCAACAACGACCAGGAGGTCTCCAACCACATCCGCGTGACCGAGTTCACGCTCGGGCGCGCCAAGCGCATGGCCGAAAGCGGCGAGGACGTCGTGATACTGCTGGACAGTCTCACCCGCCTCGGCCGGGCCTACAATCGCGCGGTGGAGAACTCCGGGCGGACCATGACCGGCGGCGTGGACATCCGGGCGCTGGAAAAACCCAAACGGCACTTCGGCGCCGCAAGACGGCTGGAAGACGGCGGTTCGCTGACCATACTGGCCACGGCGCTGATTGAAACCGGCAGCCGTATTGACGACCTCATCTTCGAGGAGTTCAAGGGCACCGGCAACATGGAACTGCAACTGGACAGGAAACTGGCCGAGAAGCGTGTCTGGCCGGCGGTGAGCATACCTCAGACCGGCACGCGGAAAGAGGAACTGCTGGTCGAACCGTGGCAACTGCCCAAGCTGCACCTGCTGCGGCGTTACCTCTCGTCACTGAGCGTGGACGAGGAAATGCCGCAACTGCTCAACGCACTGAGCAAGTTCTCCTCTAACGATGAGTTCCTGCGGCAGCTGGACGTGAAGGATTATTAATCCCCGCAGTTCGGACAAGACCACCCCAGCGGGTCGGCCTCCTTTCAGGCCGACCCGCTTTTTGTAGCACTATGCTTATTTATCGGCCGTTACCCGAGCACGGCGTCTTTGGCCGCCTTGGATACGCGGAACTTCAGAGTCTTCTTGGCGGGAATCCAGATCTTCTCGCCTGTCTGAGGATTTCGCCCCCAGCGGGCCTTTCGATCGGACAGGACAAGTTTGCCGAGGCCGGGAACGGTGAAACCGTTTTCGGCCTGATCGTAGGCCATGTTCACCAGTTCATCTACCACTTCGGCGACCTTCTTCTTGGGCAGGTCGCACTTTTCGGCCAGGGCTGACATGATTTGCGACTTAGTCATTGCTTTCGCCATTTTAAATCTCCTTACAAAAAGGTTAAATAATTCCGATAAGGCCCATGACTATATGCCGGCATCTTCCGGCATTCCGCTTTACATAAACTGACAAAACAGCCAATTTCGCCCTTTATAGTGCACGCACACGAGGCGGCAGTCAAGCAATAATCCAAGACAAAATGCCTGTTTTTATGCAGATTTTTATGCCCTCCTCGCCGCATATAACCGCTATCAACGCACTTGCAACAGGCCGCCGACCAGCGGGGTCCGCGGTTAATTGCGTTATTGAGGCCCGTATCCGGCGTGTATATAATTACACGATATGTCATTACAGCAAAGGGTACTTCGTTTTACAGGAACCGTTCAGGGCGTGGGTTTCAGGTTCACGGCCACGCGCATCGCGCGCGGTTACGACATTACCGGTTACGTTCGCAACGTGCCCGACGGCAGCGTCGAATGCGTCGTAGAGGGCGAAAAAGACCAGATCGACGCCTTCGAGCAGGAACTCACCGGCGCCATGGGCCCGTATATCCGCGATGTCAGCCGGGATACCGCCCCCTACAGCGGCGGCTTCGACAACTTCAGTGTGCGATACTGATTAAATGACATATCAACGCAAATTTCGCCTGGACTCGCCACGGGTGGCCGGCTGGTCCGCCGTGCTTATTGACCTGGTGTTGTGCATAGCCAAGATACTGGCCGGTGTGTTTTTCGCCAGCCGGGCCATCCTGGCCGACGGCCTGCATACCGCCTCCGACCTTGTCACCGACGTCGCCGTGCTGTTCGGCGTAGGCGCATCGGAAAAACCGCCGGACGGTGCGCATCATTACGGACACCGCAGAATAGCCACGCTTATCAGCATGTTCGTAGGCCTGGCCATAATGGGCGCCGGCGCGTGGATAGCGTACTCGGCCATTATATCTTTCAACCGCCCCTACGAGCCGGTCCGCGGATATATGCCGCTGGCGATGGCGGCCTTGTCGGTCGTCTGCAAGGAGTTCCTGTTTCGCATTTCGCGCAGCGCCGGGCGGCGAAGTTCCAACATGGCGCTGCTTGCCAACGCGTGGCACCACAGGACGGATGTGTTCACATCGCTGGCGGCCACGGCGGGCCTGGCGGGCGTGGCGATAGGCGGGCCCCGGTGGCAGTTTCTGGACTCGCTCACGGCGGCTGTGCTGGCGGCGTTCCTGCTGGGGGTGGCGTGGCGGATAATCGCCGGCGGGGCCTCGGAACTGACGGACCGCGCACCGGGCGGCGACGTCCTGGAGAAAATCACACACGCGATTTCATCTACACCCGGCGTACGCAGTTATCACAAATTTCGCGCCAGGCGAAGCGGCGGCAAAATCTCCGCCGACGTTCACGTGCAGGTAGATCCGCAACTGACGGTCCGCCAGGGACATGACATCGCAAGCGACGTGCGCCGGCGGGTCATGGAGACCTGCCACGACGTGACCGAGGTCATCGTTCACGTGGAGCCGGCCGAGAGCGGGCGGGCCTAAACTGCGGCAATACGTCGCCGTCCAGATTTTTCGGCACGTCACGGCCAAGAAGCCAAAGCAGTGTCGGAACCACGTCCACGGCGCGGGCCGCCTCGCCCCGGCCGGGTTTTATGCCTTTACCCGCGATAAGCAGGGGGAAAAACATCTCGCCCGGCCGCAAGCCGCCGTGGCCGGCGCTGTGCTTGTTTCCGAAGTCCCAGCCCGGCGCGGCGAACACGACGATGTCGCCCGCTCGCTGCGCGCGGAAATACGCCACTATCTGGGCCGGCAGGTCCGGATAATCGGTGTCCACGGTTTCGCCCAGCCACGTGCGCGACAGGGCCGGCTCGCCGTTGAGCAGTTCATTCGCGACTGTACCCTCCCAGCCAAGCGGGTCCCGGCCCGATATGACCTTGTATGATATTTCCCCGCCCCGCCCACCGGGCTGTGCAAACTCGACCTCGCCGCCTTTTGTCGCTACGCGGACACGCTCGCCGCCGAGAGAGTAAGATACGGCATCGACCGCCTCAAGGCCGACGATGTTATCTATCAAATCGACCTCGGCGCCCTTGGACGATACCGGGTAACGGCGCATGTCTTCGGCCGACGGCCGCACCGGCCAGGGACTGGCCCGCCCGCCGCGCGACGGCTTCCGCAGGCACACGGCCCAGTAACGCTCGCCGCTGCCGTAGACCACCGTGTTGAAATCCTTGTAATACGCCAGCCGTTTCTCGAACGGCACCTCCTCCCAGAGATGTTTCTTCGCCACGTGGAGCCCGAGTTTTTCGGCCAGGTATTTTTCCAGGTCGAAGTGTTTTGTCACCTCAATCATCCCGTGGTCGGAGGTCAGCAATATGTAAATATCATCCAGCAGGCCCGCTTTTTCGACGTCGGCCAGGACGCGCCCTATCTGGCGGTCGGTGTGCTTTACGGCCAGGCGGTAGGGTTCGGATTTTACCCCCTCGCCGTATGCGCGGAAATCCGGCGCCAGCATGTAGCATATCGTCACCGCCGGAAACTCGCCCCGCTGCCGCGCCACGTCGGCTACTATATTAAGGCGCAACAGCGTCAGGCGGTCGACGAATTCGTACCAGCCGAAGAAATACGGCGGGCCGGCCGAGGTCCAGTTCTCCACGAACTTCGTGGCGCCGCGGTGGGCCTGGTAAAAAATCGAAAACGTCGTCCGCCCTTCCAGGCGCTCGTATATCGTGCCGGCCGTGTAATCGCAGTCCAGCGTGTTTTTCTGCGCGATGGTCTCGTAATTGCGCCAGATTAGGCGGTTGCGGTCGAACCAGTTTATGCCCGTAACGCCGTGATGGCCGGGAAACAGGCCCGTGACGAAACTCGTCTCGTTGGCCAGCGTAACCGAGGGCACGTTGGCAACCGCACGCGGGAAATACAGGCCGCGGTCGACGAAATATTTTTTTATGGCCGGCAGTTCGCCGTCGGCCAGCATCCGCTCGAAAATTTCCGCGTTCAGGCCGTCGACGAAGAAAACCAGCGCGCCGGTCCGCTCGGCGTCTTCGGGCAGGGAGAAATCAAGTCCGTAGGTGCCCTCCGGCCGCTCGGGGCCGGGCACGCCGCAGCCGCAGGCCAGCAATGCCACGGCCGTAAAAATAATCGCCGCCGCAAAAGCGGCGAATCGAAATGAATCCGTCCCGCCCGCGGGCCTACGTTGCTTCGTGGTGTTGGTCATTTTCATGTCCGTGCTTATGCTTTTTGACGGGCGCCGCCAGCGCCAACGGAAAAACTATATCCGAAGTGCAGCACGGAATCCACACCGCCAGGAACAAAAACAGCGCGACGGCGACCAGCGAGCCGACGTCCATCACCTTCTCGGCGCCGAGGGCCATCAGCATGTGAAACAGCGACGCCCACGTGCTCAGCAGAACGTGTCCGAAATGCGGAAATTCCGTCGTCGGCCTCACGAGCGCCACGGCCACGCCCGCAACCGCCAGCGGGTTCACCAGCCACCACTTATCTATGAAGCCAAGGTGTATTTGCCTGTGCGGCCAGTCCAGCAGCGTCTCGGCCAGGAACGGTATCACGCAGTCACTAAGCGTGGCGATGCCGATCGCCCCGACATAGCCCACCACAACAACCGTAAGCAAAGACCTTTTGCTGTGCAGGCGGTACATGCCGGCCGTGGCAATCGCGCTTAGAAAAACGTGGAAGGGATGCAGCGTCCAGAACAGGCCCCTTGATATGGTCGGGTCGATGTCGCCCAGTACGAACACCAGGAACAGCCCGATACCGCTGGCCGCCCCAAGCAGCGTAAACGGCGCGTGGTGCCGCAGTTCGTGACCTATCTCCGAAAGTGCCGGTCTGTCCGTATCGTTGCTGGTTGCCATGTTGCGTAATTATAGCAACTTTCGGCCGAATTGTCCGCGCACAAGAACCCCCGCTATTTTCGCGGGGGAAATTGTGAATCGTCCGTTTATCGTATGCAGGGGGCTATCGGGGCTCTTCTATACCGCACGCTTCGGGAAGAAAGTCATCCTGGGTCAGACCTACGTTGAAATTTATATCCCTGTAGACGTACTTTCCGGTAAGCTGTCCGTCCCAGTTGGTTCCTTCGATTTTTATCGGAACCAAGTATTGAAGGTCGATGTATGTTCTGGTCTCGGCCGTTTCGTAATCCTTTTCCGGCGGCAGATTGCGGACCAGAACGACGGCCTCCCTGCCGTTTATCTTCACGTATCCGCCGAAGCTCTGCTTCAGGTCTCCGCGTTCGGCGGCTTTTGAGTATACATCCAGCAGACCCTTCATGGCCCGCTTGAACCCGAACATGGTCACGGGTCGGCGGGTCTTTTCCATTACTTCCTTGCCGGCGGGGTCGCGCTTGACTGTGCCGGCGAGCATGCGGAGGAATGACGATTTGAGCTTAATCAGCATCTTGTTGTCGTATTCGCCTTCCACGTAGAGGATACGCTCGGCCATGGGAATGTTTTCCACCCATTTCATGAAGACGCTGAATGGGTCTTCCATGAATTTGACTTCGACAACCTGGGGGGCGCCGAGTTTGCCGCCCATTCGCTCCTGCTTGATGAACGTGCAGGTGTAATCGGCGTATCTGCCCTCGTAATTATCCAGGCAGTATTCAAGAAGCGCGACGTGATTCGACTTTGCGAGTTTGTCTATTTTTTCGAGAACTTCAGGAGAATTGCTGCCTATGGACCTGCCCGATATCTGCACGACCTTCTCGTCTGCACTTTTCACCGCCTCGCTGTGCGTGCAGTGGATGCAGAACAGTCCGGCCAGAAATACACCAACCAGCAACCGGATGCGGTGGTTTCGGGGGATGAGCGTAATGATTGAAAAGCCGCGTTTAATCATAAGCAAGCTTTATCGTTGAGCTCTTGTGCCTTCGGGTCAGGCCCTTGCCGGGCCATCTTGTAATAAATCGGCCTTTTCGGAGTGCGTGCTTAACATTAATTCAAATCCCGGCCGGGCCTGCCCCTGACCGATGATTAGTACGAAAGTATAGGGGCAAAAAAACAGATGTCAAAATAATTTTCTCGGATTTTTAAAATAAAATTTTTACCCTACCCGGCGAAAAATGGTAATTTATGGGTGTTTTCCGCCGCGACTAACCAGAAAAACAGGGATATAAATATGAATCTTGTAACAGGAGCAACCGGGCTGCTCGGCAGCCACATCACCGAAAAACTCACCGCCGCCGGCGAGCCGGTGCGGGCGCTCGTCCGCCCCACCAGCAACACGCAGGTGCTTGATTCGTTTGGAGTCGAAAAAGCCGTCGGCGACGTGACCGACCCCGCCTCGCTGGAAAAGGCCCTCGAGGGCGTCGACACCGTCTACCACGCGGCCGCACGCGTGGGCGACTGGGGACCGTGGCGGGAGTTCGTGGCCATCAGCATCGACGGCACGCGGAACATGCTCGAGGCCGCCCGCCGCGCCGGCGTGAAAAGATTTCTGCACATCAGCAGCATTTCCGCCTACGGCCACCCCGACGGCGAGGGGCTCATCCTGGACGAGACCGCCCCGCTGGGCGTCAACCTGCACAAGTGGAGCTACTACAGCCGGGCCAAGGTCGAGGCCGAAAAACTCGCCCGCGCCGCCCACGAGCGCGGCGACGTGCCGGTGACGGTCGTCAAGCCCAGCTGGCTCTACGGCGAGCGCGACCGGGCGTCCATGCCGCGGCTCATCCGCGCCATCCGTGCCGGCAAGGGCAAACTCATCGGCGACGGCGAAAACCGCCTAAACCTCGTCTACGCCGGCAACGAGGCCGAGGGATGCATACTGGCCGCCACCAACGAAAACGCCGCCGGCGAGTCATACAACCTCTCCAACGACGGCGTCATCACCCAGAAAGAATACCTCAACAAAATTGCCGAATGCGTCGGCGCCAAGCCGGTGACAAAAAAGGTGCCCTACAAGGTGGCCTACGGCGCGGCGTTTATGATGGAACTGTTCGGCCACATGTTCGGCAAGAAAAAGCCCCCGCTGGTGACGCGCTACTCGGTGTGGCTCATCGGGCGGCGGTGCTTCTTCTCCTGCGAGAAGGCGCGGAAGGAACTCGGCTGGCAGCCGACCGTCTCCTACGACGAGGGCATCCGCCGCTCCGTCCGGTGGTGCCTCGACAACGTCATAGAAAAATAGCGCAACCAGTGCATCCGCCGCAGGCGGGCTGGTTGCATACACCCATAATGCCGACGTTACGGCCTGTTTTTAACAGGAGCCGCCGCTATTTATCGGCATTTACGGTGGATTTGTTCCCTCGCGGCGGCAGCAAGGCCGTCAAACGCCCCAGCGTTTTTGAGGCGCCTATTTCCTCTCCATCCGCCAGAATTCGCAGGCCTTTGCCTTTTTCATACTTTCGGCCGGTCTTGTCCCAGATGATTGTCAGCACACGCCCGTGGTAAGGCACGCCATCTAAGCAGAACCAGTCCCACGCGCCCTCGGGCAGCAACGGATTCACCTCGACCACGTCGTCCGCACGGGGACGCAACCCCACCAGCCCCGAGATAACCAGGTCGCAGTAGGTGGAGTGGTTGTAGTCTTTGCCGCGTTCCTGCTTTTCTTTGCCGCGTTCCTGCTTTTTGCCCTCGCCGAGTTTTGTACGTGCGAGCCAGTCACCCGTAAAGGGATTGAGGTTCTCGTCTATCCATGGCACGACCGTGCCGTCTTCACGTTTCAGCCGATGAGACTTTGTATAAATCCTGAACGTCTCAAAGTAGTCTTTTTTGGTCACGACTTCCTGCGGATAGTCATTCAGGACATTTGCCAAAGCGGTCAGCGTGACGGATGTAGCGAATGGCCACGACGGCCCGTTCCACTGGCAGTGGTGGCCCTTGTATGAAACTCTGAATTCCGGGTGCCGCTGCTCGGCTGTCGTCGGCCCGAAGGGGGCGTAAAAACCTTTCGGGTCCGTCAACTGCTTCCATGCGGCCTCGTAGCCCTCATTTTCGGGCGGCAGGTGAAAATACCACGGCGTGTACCCGTGCAGTTCGCGGACGTCCACCTTCTCGGTACCCCCGCGGGGGATGACCTTGAAGAACTTGTCCTCTTCGTCCCAGAGTTTTTCCAGGACCAGCCGCCTGATACGCTTGGCCTTGGCGCGATACTCCCCGGCTATTTCCGGCTTTCCGGCCATTTCGGCAATAACTGCTATCGCGACGGCGTCGCCGTACATGTAAGAGTTTATCGTAGCCCTGTAGCCCTGACCCCTCGGATGATTTTTGCCGCCGATGGAAACTTCCATTCCGTCCCGGTCGTCTACCTGCCAGAACAGGCCGTTCGGGTCGAGCCGCGATTTCTCCCATGCCTTGTAGTTCTCGATAAGATCGCCCAACAGTCCGGTGACGAATTTCTCGTCGTGGCGAACCAGGTGCCTGTTATATATCGCATCGGCCGCCCAGAAACTGTAACGCCTCGGCTCGCCGCCCTTGCGGAACCAGAATACGGCATAATCGTCGAGGTATTTCGTATTGCGCACCCATCTACCTTCGTAGAAGTGGTGGCCGGCGGGACACGAAATCGTGTTATACTTTCCGCTCCAGCTGACGTCCGGGAGGAACTCGGTAATCACGAATCCCACCGGCGTCTTCTTGATATGCTTGCGAAAAGTCCACCAGCGGAAGTGGTATATCTCCTCGATGTCCTTATCGGGACATTCAAACAGCGGCACGTTGGCGACCATCCAGTCCGCGGCCCGGTCGTTCCTGATGGCCTGACCGAAATAAATCTTGTCCTCGCTGTTAAACTTTTCGACGTATTTCCGCAGCGCGCCTGTTTCAAGGACAGGATGTAAGCCCACCGGCTTATCGGCAGAAGTTCGAACCTCGGCCGCACATGTAGATTCGAAAACGGCCAATGCAACAAGCAAAATTACGCCGATCCTGTTAGTAATTTTTTTATCGATATCCATTCTAACCTCAAATTTCAACCAATCCCATATCCATGCCAATCGCTGCCGTGTCTGACGTCATGCGCTACAACATCAGAGACGGTTTGCAGCCGGCCGAAGTTAACGTAACACGCCGGGCATCCAATACGGATGCCATGTCGCTTCGGGCGTTTACCCGTTAAGCGTCCATCCCTGGCGATACTTCTTGGTAAGGTGTTTGTTGGCCTCTGCGACGTTGGTCACCTTTCCGGCCTCGGGGTCGTACTTGAGTTCCTCGCCCGTGTCGTAAGCGACCAGGCCAAGAAGCATCATCTCCATCATGTTGCCGGAGTATTCGAAGTCGCAGGCCGTTTTTTTGGCGGGGTTTTTGCATGCGTCTATCCAGTCCTTCTGGAAGTGGCCCAGGTCGGGAATCATCTCATTCTTCGGCCGCCTGTCCCAGTGACTCAGGTCCGCATTGCCGCCCCAGGGAATGAGCAGCCGCCTGCTGAAATCGCAAACCACGTATCCCTTGTCGCCCTTGAACATTGCGCCGTGGCCGATGCGGTTCAGGTTAACGCAACCCATCGGCGACCTTGGCATCTCACCGCCCATGCACCAGGTGACTTTTATGTCCGGCCGCCAGTCGTTGGCCGGAATATCACACGTTGCCCTCATGCGGACGGGCACGACCTCGGGGTTGTATTCTTCGCCCTCGGCCCTGGCGGAGGTGGGCGGGCCTGCGTCTATGGCGTTCCACACCAAATCCATGGTGTGTGCGCCCATGTCGCCTATCTGTCCGACGCCGAAGTCGCGGTACATGTTCCATCTGAGGCAGTTTGAGCCGGGGCGTTTGTTGGCAAAATAGCTGGGGTTGTACGGGTGATGCGGGGCCGGGCCGAGCCACAGGTCGTAGTGCAAATACTCGGGCGGGGTTCCCTTGGCCGGTGGGTATCCGTCGCGGGGCAGTTTCCGGTTGCCCCAGGCCCAGGCCTGTTTAAGTTCGCCGATGGCGCCGTCGCGGATGAGTTCACGCACGCGGTTGAAGTTGGGGTTCGAATGCCGCTGTGTGCCCTGCTGGGTGGCGATTTTGCCTTTCATGGACAGGTATTTCTTGCGAAGCAGTCGGACCTCGTTGACGGTGATGCCCATGGGCTTCTCGCAGTACACGTGCAGGTCACGGTCCATCGCCCATGAAGACACAAACGCATGCGTGTGGTCGGTGGTGCAGCAGATGACGGCGTCAATGTCCTTCTGCTCGAGGCACTTTCGCCAGTCGACATAGGTCTTGGCCTTGGGAAACTTTTTGGCCGCCCTGCCCAGGTGTTTCTCATCCACGTCGCACAGGGCCACGATATTCTCCTTCGAGGCGGTGCCGAAGTGGGCGTTAGCCCGGCCGCCGGCCCCTATCATGGCGATATTCAACTTGTTGCTGGGCGCGTCGGCGCCGCTGAGCACGCCGGAGGGCAATATAACCAGTCCCGCCCCCACGGCGGTGCTCTTTAAAAATTCGCGTCTGGCCAGTTTTCGTTCGTCCGGCCGCATCCGCTTTGCATCCTGCTTATCCTTCATAGCCAATAGCTCCTTATATAAAGATTAAATTCGCGTTTCCTCACAATGTAACACATCCGCCCGTCGATAGTCTCGCATTTATCCGGCCGGCAGCTTTCTTGAAGACCTCCGGCGGTGTGGGTATGTTTAATAGTGGAGGTATTTATGAACACCGACGGGGCCGCTTCGGCGGCGGAAAATATAACACCCCCACCGGCGTCACTGCGCCGGAACAACCGCCTTGGCATCGCGGCCGGGGCTATCAGCGGCGTCGGCCGGGCGATGCTTCATCCGGAACTGATTATCGCAGGGCTCATCTACACGCTGACCGGCTCGCCCATGCTGGTGGCGCTTGTGACCATAATCAACAAGGCGGGGTTCCTCGCCCCGCAATTGTGGGCGTCGAGCCGCTGCGAGCACCACCCGCGAAAGATGCCGTTTTTCGTACTGACCACGGTCATGATGACGGGCGGCTTCGCGCTGCTGATATTCTCGACGTGGCTGCTTGGCCGGGGCGTCAATGCATTTTCGCTGACGATGTTCTTCGGGGCGTACCTGATAATGTGCACCTGCGGCGGGGCCGGGTACGTAACGTTCATGGACATGATCGGCCGGATAATACCGCCGTCGGGCCTGGGGACGTTCCTGGGCGCGCGTCAGATGCTGGGCAACCTTCTGGCCATCGCGGCCGGTGTGGCGATTATCCAGCCAATACTCAGCACCGTGGGCGTTCCGACCAACTACACGCTGCTTATAGCCATGGGGGCCGTGTTCCTGGTAGGCGGAATGGCGCTTTTCTCACGCTGCCACGAAACCGACGGCGCCCGCGCCGAGCAGAAAACCACGGTGGGCGAGTCGCTGCGGCGGGGCTTTATCTGGCTCAGGCAGGACCGCAATTACCGCCTGTTTCTCTACACCCGCATGGCCTTTCGTATGAACTACCTGTCGCTGGCCTTTTTCATCCCCTACGGCACGGAGCAACTGCGGGACCGCGGCGTTGCCTCGCTGGCGATACTTGGTGGAATAATGGTCGCGTGCCTCCAGATAAGCCGCGTGCTGGCAAGTGGCTTCTGGGGCCGCCTGGCCGACAGGGCGGGCTTCAGGACGTGCCTTGTGACGGCCGGGGTGTGCTTCGTGCTGGCGCCGGCGATAGCCCTTATCGGGCCGGAACTGCCGATAGGTTTTCGCTGGCGTATCGTGGCCCTGGGCGGCGAGATAAACCTGCCCCTGGCGGTGTACCTGGCGGCGCTGATTTTGATGGGCTTCGCGCTTCAGGGCAGCGTCATCGGCGGCAACTACTTCCTGGTCCGCTGCGCGCCGCAGCACCGCCGCTCGTCGTACGCCGGCTTCCTGAACACCGTCGCCAGCCCGCTTACGCTGCTGCCGCTGGCGGGCGCGCTGCTGGCCGAGCGCGCCGGCATGCACGTGGTTTTTATTCTCACCATCGTCAGCGGGGCCGTTTACCTGGCCACCAGTTTGCGTATGAAAGAAACAGTAAAATAATGACTTTTCCTGCCCTTTAAAAAGGTTACTATAATTATGCAGTAAAAGTTAATTCGGCGGCGGGCGAGAGCGCGTTAGAAACAAAGATTATAAGGGATAATAATATGTCAAAATTCATCAATATTATGCTGGCCGTAACGGCCGTTGTTGTCGTAACGCAGCTGTTCGCGGGCGAGATTGAGGTTCCCGATAAGAACATCCGTCTCGAGGCGCAGAAGAAAATCGACGGCTACACCAACACGCCCATGCTGCCGCCGGAGAAGAAGTGGCACGTTCACGATCCCAACCGCCCCCAGCCGCCCGTGGCCGAGCCGAAATACGACGGCAAGCCCGTGCCCGCACCAGAAGACGCCGAGGTGATTTACGACGGAACCGGCAAGGACGGCTTCCGCCCCAACAAGAAATGGAAGGAAAAGGACGGCGTGCTGATAGCCGGCGGCGGTTTCCTGGTCAGCAAGAAGAAATTCGGCGACATGCACCTGCACCTGGAGTGGATGGTGCCGCCGGACAGTCTCAAGGGCTGGGGCCAGAAACAGGGCAACAGCGGCGTTTACCTCATGAACCGCTACGAAATCCAGATACTCAACTGCTGGGGCAACCGCACGTATCCCGACGGCATGGTCGGCGCGCTCTACGGCCAGAAGCCCCCGCTCGTCAACGCATGCAGAAAGCCCGGGCAGTGGAACTCTTACGACATCCACTTCGCCGCACCTCTCTTCGAGGACAAAAACGAACCCGTCAGGAAAGCCCGCGTAACCGTTTACCTCAACAACGTGCTTGTCCAGGACGATGCTGCGTTTATCGGCAGCACCACCTGGAGAAAAGTGGGCAAATATAAAAAGCACCCGCCCAAAGAGCCGTTCAAGCTCCAACACCACGGCAACCCGGTGCGGTTCCGCAACATATGGGTGGCCCCGCTGAAACTGGAACTGGGCGATAAAAAGTAAACCCGCCCGGCGGTGTAAGTTGTAATTCTCACAAAACCGGGGCGGCTCTGCCTCTGCAGGTTGGCATTAATCGCCGCGCGGGGCTAAAATACCTCTCCGATGACGGGTTCTGAATTTAAAAAAATAGCGGTCTTTCTGCCCACCTGGGTGGGCGACGTGACGATGGCAACGCCCGCCCTGCGGGGGCTGCGTAAGCATTTTCCTTCGGCGGAGATAGTGCACATAGGGAGGCGACTGGCCCACGAAGTGCTCTGCGGCGCGAACCTGGCCGACAAAACCATCGTCGACCGCAGCCGCGAGAAGCCCCGCCTGGCTAACCTGAACGAGACGGTCCGCCGCATCCGCTCGAGCCGGTGCGATGCGGCCCTGCTGCTGCCCAACAGTTTCCGCACCGCCCTGCTGGCCAAACTGGCGGGCGTTCAGCGCATCGTGGGCTACAACCGCGACGGCCGCGGCTGGATGCTCACCGGCCGCATCGAGCCCCCCCGCCTCGGCGACGGCTCTTTCGCGCCGATATCGGCCATTGATTACTACATCGCGCTTGTCGATTCGCTGGGGGCGAGGTGCAAATCGCGGCGCATGGAACTGGCCACCACGCCCGCCGGCCGGGCCGCCGCGGATAAAATTCTCTCCCGCGCAGGCGCGGGCAACTCGGACATGCCGGTCATGCTGAATCCCGGGGCGAACTACGGTCCGAGCAAGATGTGGCTGCCGGAGCGTTTTGCGGCCGTGGCCGACGGGCTCATCGAACGCCACAACGCGGATGTGATAATAAACGCCGCCCCGTCGGAGCGGACGGTTGCCCGCCGAGTGGCCGAGGCCATGAAACACGAACCTGCCGTGAATATGGGAAAAGTTGACAACAGCATCGAACTGCTCAAGGCCCTCGTGGCCCGTTGCCGTTTGATAATAACCAACGACACGGGCGCGCGTCACCTGGCGGCGGCGCTGGGCGCTGCGGTGGTGACGATTTTCGGCTGCACCGACCCGCGATGGGCGGATATTCACTGCCCGCGGGAGCGGCAGGTGCGCGTTGAGGTGGACTGCTCGCCGTGCAAAAACCGGATATGCAATCAGCCGCCCGGGCCGAGATATCACCAGTGTATGACGGCCGTGACGCCCGAGATGGTTCTGGCCGCCGCCGAAGAACTCTTGAACGCAGCACCGCAGGAGGCCGCAGGATGAGTATACAGGTCTGCTGCGACGAAACACTGCTGGCCGCCCTGGAGCAAATGGGCCTGGACAGCGTCGATGGCGCGTTCGATTACACCGGCGGGCAAAACCTGGACAAGCCCGGCCTTGCCAACCGGCGACGGACGCGCGTGGACGTTACCGACGCCCAGGACCGCCGGCACGTGCTTTACCTGAAGCGCTACGCGCCCGAGGGCCTTGCCCAGCGCATCCGCCGGGCGATAACATACGGGCCCGGCCTGAGCCCCGCGGAGGTGGAGTTCGGCAATATACTGGCCGCCGAGGCGGCAGGCGTGGCGACGATGCGACCGGTCATCCTCGGCCGCGACGACGTGCCGCCGGCATTCCAGCGGAGTTACCTCATCGTGACCGCCGTGCCGGGCGATGCGATGGAAAGGCGCTTCGACGATTTTGCCGCGGACGCCGGCCGGGAAAATATGGCCCGATTCACCAAAACACTGGCCGAGTTCGTGCGAAACTTCCACGCGGCCGGGTTCGTCCACCGCGACCTGTACGCCTCGCACATATTTATGGATACCTCGTCGCAGCGGGTCGAATTATATATGATAGACCTGGCCCGGATGTTCCGCCCGCGGTGGAGACGTTTTCGCTGGCTGGTAAAGGACCTCGCCGCCCTGAAATTCTCCATGCCCGGCGAATGGACGGATGGATACTGGGATGAATTTATGAACATCTATCTCGGTCCGGAGGCCGCCGAACGGGCCGACGCCTTCAACCGGGCGATTGACAAAAAAGTACGATGGATGAATAAAAGACACGCGGCCAAGGCCGCCGGAAAACAAAAATGAAGATTGCCCTGATTATAGAAAACATGGACCCGTCCCGCGGCGGGCGCGAGCGATCCGTGGCCGAGACGGCCGAGGAACTGGCCTGGCGAGGCCACGATGTTACCGTTATCTGCGGCAGCGGCGGATGGGAACCTCCCTCGGCGAAGATAAAGATTCACAAACTGGGCCGACGCGGCTCGTTGCGGTTCCGCAGGACGAAGAACTTCGTGAACGACGTTCGGGCGCACCTTCACAAGCACAGCGGAAGTTTCCACGTGGTCCACGCCACGCTGCCGGTTCCCGGCGTCGGCGTGTACCAGCCCCGCGGCGGCACCGTACCGGCCCAGCGCGACGCCTCGGCCCGCAAGCGCAGGG
Organism: uncultured Planctomycetaceae bacterium; assembly: GCA_964472875.1. GTDB lineage: Bacteria > Planctomycetota > Phycisphaerae > SM23-33 > SM23-33 > CAYYMD01. Next base: position 13,088 of record CAYYMD010000032.1, on the reverse strand, counting down.
GACTTATGAAGATAATCTCACGCGCCGTCGAACCGCTGAACCTGACCCGCTGCGAAATGGCACAGTTCGAGCGCGAACTTGTGGACGATGAAAAGGTCGTGTGCCTGGCCGTGAGTGAAATGGTCGCCGCCGAATTCGACCGCTATTACAACCGCAGCCAGCGCGTGCGAGTGATTTTTAACGGCGTAAAAACGCCGGATATCTCACCCCGGCAACGCGCCGAGAAGCGGCTGAAAATAAGAAGGCAGCTCTCACTGGGCAGCGACGGCGTGCTGTTCGTGGCCGTGGTCAAAAACGCGACCCTCAAGGGCGTCGAGCAGACTATCGGCGCGTTCGAAAGATGGATATCCCTACGCGGCAGCCGTTCGCGCGGTCGCATGGCGATAATCGGCTCGCCGCGGACGAAAAAATACAAGCGCATGGCCACAGGGGGCGGGCTTGAGCGAGCGGTGAAGTTTATCCCTCACACGGATGACATATTCGACTGGTACGCGGCCGCCGACGTGATGCTGCATCTTACCTGGTACGACCCGTGCAGCCGCACCGTTCTGGAGGCGGTGCGGTCGGAACTGCCGGCCATCACCACCCGCTACAACGGCGCGGCCGAAATCCTCACCGGCGGCGCCGGCGCTGTGGTCGACTCGCCCGACGACATACAGGCGATAGTCAAGGCGATGAACCACCTGACGGAGCCGGACCGCCACGAGGCGGCCGCTGCCGCATGTCGCAAAATCGCCGACGGCCTGAGCATCGGACGGCACGTGGACGACCTGCTGAAGGCGTATGGGGAGGTATCGTCCGCACATGACTGATAATCCGCTGATAATGTACGTGGCCTTTCCGCTGGCCGGATACCTCGTCGGCTCGGTGCCGTTCGGCGTGATTATCGCCCGGGCACGCGGAATAAATCTCCGCAATGTGGGCAGCGGCAATGTCGGGGCCACGAACGTCGCCCGCGCTCTTGGTCGAAAATGGGGATACGCCTGCTTCTTCCTGGACATGTTCAAGGGCCTGGCGCCTGTGCTGGCGGCCGGGGCATTGCTGCGCGGACTGGAGGGCTTTCCCTCACCCGCCCACCAGGCGGCATGGCTGGCGGCCGGTTTCGGGACAATCGCCGGGCATATTTTTCCGGTGTGGCTGAAGTTCCATGGCGGCAAGGGCGTGGCCACGGCCCTGGGCGTGGTGCTGGGGATATATCCTTACTTCACGTTCCCCGGACTGTGCGCGTTCGCACTGTGGGCGGTTTTAGTGCTGGCGTGGCGGTACATATCGCTGGGCAGCATAACGGCCGCGGCGGCGTTCGTGCCGCTTTTTGTGGCGTTCAACCGCCCGGTTGCCGACTACTGGCCGCTGCTGGCGTTTGCCGCGGCGATGGCGGCGCTGATAATCACGCGGCATCGGCAAAACATCGCGCGCCTGGCAAAAGGCAACGAAAGCAAAATCAATCTCGGCCGCGCAAAGGATTAATCCGTCTTGTCCGACGGCCTCGCAGGTGGTATTTTATCCGTTCGCAAGCATATGATTTTAATGCGATTCACAGAAAGGCAAATGCAATGACCCAGGATATTGACAAGAATCTGTTGGCGCTGAAATTCGAGCAGACGTTCGGCCGCGACCCCGAAGGCATGGTCCAGGCGCCGGGCCGCGTCAATCTCATCGGCGAACACACCGACTACAACGACGGCTTCGTGCTGCCCATAGCCATCGAACGCCGCACGGCGGCGGCGTTTGCCCGGCGCGACGAGAGGAAAATCAATTTTACATCCGTTCAGATGACCGAAACCTCCCAAATCGACCTCGACGCCGAAATCACGCCCGGCAAGCCCGCCTGGGCCAACTACTGCAAAGGCGTGGCCGCCGGTCTCGTCGCACGCGGCGTGGATTTGCCGGGGCTGGATGTGTTTTTCGAATCCAACGTTCCGCTTGGCGGCGGACTGTCGTCGTCGGCGTCGCTTGAGGTTTCAACCGCGATGGCGCTTCTGTCGGCCGCCGGGGCGACGGGAACGATTTCCGACAAGGACCTGGTGCTCATCTGCCAGAAGGCCGAGCACGAATTCGCCGGCGCGCCGTGCGGCATCATGGACCAGTCCATCGCCGTGATGGGACAGGCCGGGCGGGCCCTGCTGCTGGACTGCCGCAGCAACGAGGTGCAGCAGATACCGTTCGACTCACCTGACGTGGTGGTCCTCGTGGCCGACACGCAGGTCAAGCACGACATCGCCGACGGCGGATATGCCGCCCGCCGCGACCAGTGCTACGCCGCGGCGGAAAAACTGGGGCTCAAATCACTTCGAGACGCCGACGCCGATTCCGTCGCCGCAGCTGAGAAGGACGGCACGCTGGAAGGCAAGGAACTGATGCGGGCCAGACACGTTGTCGGCGAGATAGCACGGACGATACAGGCGGCTGAGGTCCTCAAAAACCACGACTACACGAAATTCGGCGAACTGATGTACGCCTCGCACGAATCGCTGCGGGACGATTACGAGGTCTCATGCGACGAACTGGACTCGGTGGTGGACCTGGCGCGTGAATGCGGCGGAGTATACGGCGCACGGATGACCGGCGGCGGATTCGGCGGCTGCGCTATCATACTGGCCGCCTCCGACCAGGCCGAAAACGTCAAGCAAACAGTCGCGAATGGCTTTCATGACGCCTACGGCCGCAGGTGCCCCATCTTCGCCACGCACGCAGTAAAAGGCGCCGGCGAGATCAGCTGACTCACCGACAGCTACTCTTCCACGTCGGTAACCATGACGGTGATGTCATCGGCCAGGCCGCTGCGCCCGTATCGGGCCTCGATGGCGGCCGATATGCGGCCGAGCAGTTCTTCGCGCGGCAAATGTGCGTGACTGACCAGCACATCCTCGATCTTGTTTGATTTGCCCTCCTCGGCCATGTCCCTGATAACATCTTCGGCCCCGTCGGTGTAAACGACCAGCCGGTCGCCGAGTTTGAGCTTTACCTGCTTTGAGCGGAACTGTTCCTGCTCGAATACGCCCAGCAGCGTCCCCGGTGCGGCGAGTTTGCGGGATTTGCGGCCCGAGCGGATGAGCACGGGCTCGGGATGTCCGGCGCGTGCGTAGGTGAGTGTCAGCTCCGCAGCATCCACCACGCAGTATACAGCCGTGCAGAACTGGCAACCGGAAAGGTCCTGGCGGCAGATGTCGGCGTTCAGTTCGCCCAGCGCCTCGTCGGGCGGGATGATGCTGTAGGTATGGCCGGTTATGCGCTTGGTCTGGAGCGCCTTTTTGATGAACATCGTCAAAAGCGCCGCCGGCATACCATGGCCGACCACGTCGGCGACGTAAAAGCCCAGGTGAGTCTCGTCGAGGCGGGTAATGTCGTAAATATCGCCGCTGACCCAGCTGGCCGGGCGATACAGTACCGAGAACCGAACCGCGCCCACCTCCGGAGGCGTGCTGGGCAGGAAATCCCGCTGGAGCCGACCCGCCAGTCGCACCTGCTCGCTCAGATCGTCCCCGTTGCCGTCCTCCCTGCCGGTTATACGATCCTGCAAACGGGCGATGGCGCCTCGCAACTGCCCTATTGCTGCGAACTTGGCCGACAGTTCATCCGCCGGAGCATTCTGATCCACCCACACATATCTTCCGTTGCGGCGGGCGAGGACCTGACGTGCCGCCTCGGACTTGCCCGATAGCATAATCACCCCCACCGCCGACGTTCGCTCCATCGACTGAAGCAGGTTCACCAGCCGGCGAAGATCCTCATCTTTGCCGTTGGCTTCGGCGGCTACCAGCGCGGCCGAGGCCAGTTGCGATTCCACCGGACGGGTCACGTCGAGTCTCGTCAGTTGCCAGTTATCGCCGGCGGCACGGCGAACGTTGGAAGGTATATCGCCTTCGCCTGTCCATAATAATTTTGCTTTTCCGGCCATGAATGCTCCTTTTCGACTTGCTCAGCCGGTACCTTCCAACTCATCGTCACGAGGCGGGGGCGGCTTTAGTAAATGCTCGTAACTTACAGGGCAAAGGAGGTTTAATAAATGAGTCTGTCTCTGTTTAATAGATTCTGAAGAATTTCGCCCCGGGATAGTAGAACTCCAGGATTTCCCTGCCGGTCCAGCCCTTTTGCGCCTTGCCCTCGGCGCCCCACTGGCACAGCCCGACTCCGTGGCCGAAGCCCCTCCCGTCGTAAAACTGTATATAATCGCCGTTTACGCGTATTTTACAGTTCATGGAATACAGGCGGTTGGCCTCGGTCGGCCCGTTGTAGAGCAGCGCCAGGCGCAAATCATCGGCTCGGATTCTAACAGACTCGCCGTTTTCGCCGACGATATCAAGCCACAGCATCCGGCCGTGATCCGTGGTCGATGTGACTTTAATATCCGCTATTGTGTCCAGAGTGGCTGCGCTGGGGTACTCCGCCCGCACGGCTTGCAGCACCTGCGATGAGGATATGTTCACCGGCGACCATCGATATTGCGGGCTGGCCGAGCAATCCTCGCACACCTGCCCGCCACGAAGCGGGGCAAGGTCCGGGGCGTTTCGCAAAACTTCGGCCGGGTTCACCCTGCCCCCGCAGCAGGAGGAATACTGTGCCATGAATATCCGCTCATCGCCGTCGGGACCCGCGGCCAGGACTATGCCTTCTGTGAAATTTACCGCATCCCACGACTTGCTCGTCTCGGAGTCGGCACCCTTGTAAACCTGCGAGGCCTGCGTCGCGCCCAGGTCAAAGCGATGAGTGGCGCCGAAGGTCATCATGTGATATCGCGCGAACGTTCTGGCGGCCACCGCAAGGGCACGATAAGTAGCCGGCGACCATGAATGATATAGTTCGTTGGCCAGCACGCCCGCCAGGTAACTTTCCAGGTCAAGGTGGTTGATTACGATGAGGCCCGGCGAATTGCGTTCGGGGACAATCACGAATTTGCCGCGGTACGTCGTATGGCCAAGTCGGACCAGCCCGTCGCCGGTGCTTTCCAATTCGAGCACCCTGCCAGTTACCGGCATTTCATTGATCCGCCAGCCGGAATACTTGCGGCTGATCTCGGCATCGGGCAACGGCGCTGAAGATTCGGTGATAATTTCGCCGTCGGCCGACAGCCGATACCCGCCGGTGGTGGACAGTGTGACCGACTCAGTCCCTTTGCCGGTTAACCGCACGCGGACCACGGGCGCTTTCATCAATTTGACATCTCGGCGAGTGACCGGTTCGGGACGACATGAGGAAAACAGAACAACCGCCACCAGGGCCGAAACCAGGATTACCACCAGCGCCTTCGGCGTTAAAAATATTGACAGGCGAGAGTTTTTCAATTTATCGAGCCACCGCATCGGCTATAACCGGCATCAACGGCCGTAATCACAAGGACGTTAACCGTTTTATAACTGCCGTGCCGCATCAAAACAACAAGTTTACCCGGAAACATTCCAAAACACGTTCGCCGGGGGGTAACTATTCGCTTTCCCTCAGTGTAAGTCCGTACTCGGCCAGCCGCTGTTTCACCTCGTTGAGCGAGGTCTGGCCGAAATTCTGGCAGGCCAGGAGTTCTTCGGCGGTTTTGTCGGCCAGTTCTCCAAGTGACTTCACTCCGAGCATTTCCAGCGCTTTGCTGACACGCTGGGAGAATCCGATCTGTTCTATCGGCGTGGCCAGCACGCCCTCGTTTTTCACCTTGGTATCTTCGAATCCCTTCAGGGAGAACTCTTCGGGCTCTTCCAGCGCCTGGCCCAGATGCAGCCCCCTGGAGGTCAGCATGTTCTTTATTTCCTCCAGGGAAGTTTCACCGAAGTTTTTATACTCCAGCAACTGCGACTCGGTGGTCCGCACGAGGTCGCCGAGTGTCCTGATGTTCATTTTCTTAAGGCAGTTTCTGGCGCGCACCGATAATTCGAAATCGGTTACAGGCGTCTCGAGAATGGCGTTGCGCTTGGCCAGCAGCTTTTCCTGTTCCTCGTCGAAGAACATCGTCCTGGAGGCCTCAACGTCCTTGAGGAACATCCTGGCGCGTCGGTGATTAGGATTGGCCGAAAGAATCCGCCTAAGGCACTCCGCGGCAAGCTCGTTTTCACCGTGGTCTTCATAAAGCACCGCCAGGTTCAAAAGCGCACTGACGTTCACCGGCGGATGCGATACACATTCCTTGTAAAGTTCGATGGCATCCTCTTCGTTGCCGTGGAGGTCATAGAAATACGCCAGTCGGAAGGTGGCCCCGGAATGGTTGGGGTTAATGTCCCTCGCCTCGTGGTACGACTCGACGGCCTTGTCATAAAAACCCTCAAGCTCGGCCACATGTCCCTGAAGATAATAAAAATCGGCCGTATCGGCGATTTTGGATTCGGCCTCCTTCAGCAGTTTCTTCGCGGCTTCAAAGTCGCCCTTGAGGGCATTTATCTCGATGAGTTCTTTTTTTATCTCGGTCGAATCCCACCCGCGGTCCTCTGCCCGCTGAAGTTCCTCCACCGCATCGTCCCACTTGCCCATGTGTTTGAAACACAGGCCCTGGAAATATCTCCGCTCCTTATTGTCGGTGGCGGAAGACAGCATCTGCAGCGCCTGCTCGAACCAGCCCAGCATGAACTGCGCCATGCCGATTTTAAGTGCGGCCGCGCCGCTCGGCTTGGGATTGTCGGACCGGAACTTACCGAGCTGAGACCGCAACTTTTCGGGGGCACGGTCGGTTTTATACAGGCAACTCAGCAGTTCGTGGTATTCCTGTTCGGACCACGGTTCCCTGCTGAAAATTTCCTCGAGGGACTGCGCATCAGTCTGTGTCATATTTTCGCTCCTGATATTGTCCTGACGGACTTTGGCTTTCCGGGAAAAGAATGTGTATTATATACATCGGCGCATAAAATTCAATCCCCTCGCCGGACAATGGCAGTTATAGACAACGGAAAACCCGTTCACATAATAATTAACCCCAAGTGCGGTTATGGCGGTCAGGTTATAGCCCTGGGCGAATTCAGGCATCTGCTGTGCCGCGCAGGGCTGGACTTCGTGGAACACACGGCCACAAGTGCAGCCGGCGCAAGCAAATACGCCGCTTCAATCGCCGGGCGGGCCGCAGCCGCCGTGGTATGGGGAGGCGACGGAACGGTCCACGCGGTAATCAACGGACTGGCCGGAAGCGACGTGCCCCTCCTGCCGTGCCCTGTGGGAACCGAGAACATCCTGGCCAAGGAGTTGCAGATACCCTCCAACCCACGGCAACTTCTCGAAGTGCTCACCGGCGGCGACGTGGTCGCCTGCGACGTCGGCCGCATCAACGATCAGAATTTCATGATGATAATCGGCGTGGGCTTCGACGGCGAGGTTGTGCGGCGTGTTACCGCCGGCCGTACCGGGCATACATCTCACCTGAGTTATTTCTGGCCGATATGGCGCACTTTCTGGGAGCACAATTTTCCGCGAATGACAATCACCGCCGAGGGCGAGAAGATTTTCGACGATTACGCCCTGGCGTTTATCGGGAACGTTTCCCGCTATGCAGTGGGCCTGCGCATCTGCCGCGACGCCGTCTTCGACGACGGGCTGCTGGACCTGGTAATCTTCACCTGCCGCGAACAGGCGCACCTGCTGCTTCACGCCGCCTGGACGCTGCTGCGGCGGCACCCGCTGAAGGGAAACGTTATTTACAAACAGGTTAGAAACGTTCAAATAGAAACCGACAGACCCGTGCCCTGCCAGATTGACGGAGAGATGGGCCCCAGCACGCCGCTGGATGTATCCGTGCTTGACCATCAGGTCAAACTGATAATGCCGCGGCGGCGGTTGAGGCACGGGCTTCTGTCGCGCTTTTCAGGAGAATGAGTATGGCAAAACTTACCACCTGCAGGGTCGGACAGGTAAGTATCGGCTCGGGGCAACTGGCCGTTATCGCCGGACCATGCGCGGCCGAAAGTCTGGATTTGTGCATGCGCGTCGCCGAGGGCATGGGCGAAATATGCGAGTCCGCCGGCATCGCGTACATATTCAAGGCCAGTTACGACAAGGCCAACCGCTCGTCCATCAGCAGTTACCGCGGGCCCGGGCTGACCAAGGGGCTGGAATGGCTTGCGGAAGTCAAACGCAAAACCGGCGTGCCGGTCCTTTCCGACGTCCACGAGGTAAGGCAGGTAGGTCCGGCATCGCAGACGCTGGACTGCATTCAGATACCCGCCTTCCTGTGCCGCCAGACCGATTTGCTGTCGGAGGCGGGCAAATCCGGCCGGGCCGTCAATATCAAGAAGGGTCAGTTCATGGCGCCGTGGGAGATGTCCGGAGCGATTGAAAAGGTGCGCATGGCGGGGGGAAGGGAAATCATGCTGACCGAGCGGGGAACTTTTTTCGGCTACAATCGCCTGGTGACGGACATGCGGGGCATACCGCAGATGCGCGAGATGGCGCCGGTGGTCTTCGACGCAACGCACTCGGTGCAGGAGCCGGGCGGGCTGGGTGCGGCCTCCGGCGGACAGCGCAAATACGCCCCGACGCTGGCGATGGCCGCCATCGCCGCCGGCGCCGATGCGCTGTTCATAGAAACGCATCCCGACCCGAAAAACGCCAAGTCCGACGCCGCCTGCCAGGTGCCGCTGGACGAAATGGAAAAACTTCTTAAACGCTGCCTGGCCGTCTTCAACGCAGTCAATTAATTCTTCCCCGCCCAGAGGAGTTTGTCGCCCTTGTCGATTATGAGGAAGAAGACCCGCTGCCTGTTCCGGCCGGTCAAATCGAAGCCGGCCCGATAAACGTTTTCGCCGAAAGTATCCAGACGGACAAGTTCGACTTTTTCGGCCGCGATTATCTCACCCAGCGCCGCCCGCAGTCCCCGCCTCTGCTGGTCGGTAAGATTCTCCGCGCCCTCGGCCGAAATATAATCGTCCAGGCCGTCCTCACCGGCCGCACGGAGGCGGCGGACCATCTGCCGTATCTGCCGCGCCTCGGGCGAATCCAGCGACAAATCACGTCTGTGATACTCCTCGGAACAGCCCGCCAGCGCGGCCGCCAGCGGCAACCATGCCAGCAAAACAATCCGTTTATCGGCAATCGTAATGGGGAACATTTTCATCTCCGACAAATCCGAGATTATGCTTCGGCTTTAGTATCGGCCCGCCCTCGGGCCCGTACGTATCGCTGTGGCCGTCGGCGCAGAGTACGTTAGTCTTGCCGTCGTGGCGAAAGTGCGTGGTCGGCGTGGTGTTCTGGCCCCACGAGCCGAGCTTCACCGGGTCCAGCGAGGTGCTGTTCTGCAAAATATCCACCCCGCCCGGGGCCCAATACATGGCCGAATCGGCGAAAACGAACAGTTGCGACGGCTTGGAAAGATCGGCCGTCCGTTTGCGTTTCATTACATTGCCGTCATCGTCTCGCCTGCCCCAGGCCACCGGGTCGAGACACCACGAATTATAACCGTAGGTGGTGGTCGGCTCATTGACTCCGCCCTGCGGGATATACTCGCCCCACTTCAGCGAAGGGCACCACAGGTAGGCAAGGTCGCCACCTACATATTTCATGAACGGGCTGGGGCGCGTATCCACCGGATCTGTGTTAGAGCCCCAGAAGTAAGTGTGCACGCCATTTTCGGGATGATTGTAGATGACGTAAGGCCAGAAGAAACCATTATTCTCGTTATGATACATGGTCATCGCCCCGGCCAGTGTGTGGAGGTTGGACCTGCACTTGACGGCGCGGCCCTGCTCCCGCACACCGGTTACGGAGGGAACCACAATGCCCAGCAGCACCGAAAGCACCGCGATAACAACCAGTAATTCGATTAACGTAAAGCCGGATTTTTTATCGCCAGCGTGCATATTGATTTCACATTTCAGATTTATTCCCGTTCGGCGGGGCCGCATCGGTCCGCACTAACGAAGGATCGTGGCGACAAACCTTACCATTAACGAACCTTGCGAACCCCGCCGAAACAACTCTCTGCCTATGCGTTCTTTCTGCGCCTGACGAGAATACCTGCCGCGCCGATGCCCATAAGGGCAATCGTAGCCGGTTCGGGAGCGGATGGCGCATCGCCCGGCCATGCCTCGTTGTAACCGTCGTATACGGTCCAGGCGTTCCAGTCACCGTCATTAAGTGCAGTACCGGCCACTCCGGTAAACGTGGTGCTCCAGTTATTACCGTCGGTGCTGACCCAATACGACAGGAAGGTGTCGCCCGGCTCGGCCGGCCAGTTCGTGCTGTTGACCATTGTGTGACCGTCGTAGGTTATCTCCATAACCTGAGGGCTCTCCGGTATAAAATCGCCGTCGAAGTCATACCAATTGGCATCTATTTCCAGCCCGCCTGCGCTTTCCACTGAAAGCAACATGTCCCATCCGGTCGGTGCGGCCGAGTCCCATCCGTATCCGAACCCGTAATGATTGCCGTTTCTGAAATCTATCACGAGTGTAGCGCGATTCTCGGGACTGTCGGTATCACCGGCCAAATATTCCAGATTACTGTAATTATCGTACGGACTTGCCGACGCCACGGGCGCAGTGATCAAACAACCCAACATAAATATACAAATATCCTTCTTCATGAGCTATCTCCTTGTCTGGTTTTACTCGCCGCCGCAAGCAACGGCGGCACAAACGAACTGCTTCTGCTACGTGCGTACTGCGTGCTTTCAGGGAACTGCCTTGTTGTCTCCTCTCTGATTCCTTACGAGCCCGTCCACGGTGGCCGAGACGCCCGGGCGCAAGGCGAAACCGGCCGGCAACCTGTGGGGGAAATTCGACGGCCGAGGGCCGCCGGCGGATGTGAGCACCTGCCGCCGGGGCGCGAACGGCACAGAAAAACCCCGGACCCGCACATCGGGCTTCCGGGGCAATCGCTTGGCAGGCGATTCCGGCAGGCCCAAACTGCGCGATGGTCCGCCAGGTTGGTTGCAGGCAGGTCTTCTGGCTTCCGGGTCAATCTTCCGCCGCGCCTTCCCGCCCCGACTCCACATCGGGGCAGTGGCCTTTGCGACGGTCGTCGCCGGTTACAGCGGCGCGTCCGCGGCCGAATCTCACGGCCTTCCCTCTTAGCCCGACGTCAGCCGGGCTACCTGTAACGAAAGAATGTTACCCATCGCAAAGCCCCATGTCAATCAAGTCTTAAAATTTTTTCAGGAATTTAACTCGCGGCAGCAGGCGGTTATGAGTTGGTCTTTGGCGTTGCGGATGTCATCGTCGATGGTTGCGCCTGCGGCGCGGGCGTGTCCGCCGCCTCCGAAGTTCTGGGCAATCCCGGAAACGTCCACGCCGTCGCGGCTGCGAAGACTCACGCGGATGCCGTTATCGTTCTGGACAAGCATCACGGCCACCTCGACCGTGGCAAGGTTCAGCGCCGCGTTGATGAGGTTCTCGGTTTCGGAGGGTTTTGCGCCGGTTCTTTTGAAATCCTCATCGGTAACGCACATCACGGCCAGGCGGTCGTCGCAGTAAAGTTCCATGCCGTCCAATATGCGGGCCAGCAGTTTTAGCCGCTGTGGCCGGTCCGACTGGTAGATTTTACGGTATAGCACGTCGGCTTTTACGCCCGCATCGAACAGTTCGGCCGCGGCGCGAAGGCAGTCCGCGTCGGTGTTGCCGTAGGAGAACCAGCCGGTATCGGAGACCACGGCCGTGGCGAGGGCCTCTACCGTCTCGGCCTCCATCGGCCAGCCAAGGGCCTTGAGCAGGCGGCGGACCATCATGCCCGTGGCCGCCTGTGAGATGTCCACCCAACGCAGAGAGCCGATGTCGTCGCCGGTGCGGTGGTGATCGACAACGACGATTTTGTCCCTGAATTTCTCCAGCGAATCTTCCAGCCCGTCCAGTTGCGCCAGCGCGCACGTGTCGAGTATGACCACCAGGTCGGAATCGGCGGCAAGTTCGTCGAATTTTTTCGGGCCGGCGGGCCTGTCGCCCGGGTATAAAAACTCGTAACGCCACGGCACGTGGCCGTTGGGAATTAGCATCTCGGCGGACTTGCCCGCGGCCCGCGCGGCTGAGGCCAGCGCCACCATCGAACCCAGCGCATCGCCGTCGGGGCGGGCGTGCGTAAGCAGCAGCAACCGCCCCGCCGCCGATATGCGGTCGCGGATTCGCTCAAAATTTTCCGGCCGATTCTCGACAGATTTCTCTGACACGCTGCACATCCTTTGCTATCTGTTGCTTCAACTGCTCGGCGGAGGGGAACTTCTGCTGCTGCCGCAGCCGCCGGATGAAAATAAGCGAAACGTTCTTGCCGTAATGATCACCGTCGCCTTTGAGCAGGTTGGCCTCGATTTGGCGCTCGCGGCCGTCGAAGGTCGGCCTGTCGCCGATGCTGATGGCCGCCGGTCCGTCACCGCCTTCCACCTTTGCGAATCCGGCGTAAACGCCGTCGGCCGGGACGACCTGCTCATGCGTGCGGACGTTGACGGTTGGAAACTCCAGCACGCGGCCAAGCCGCTTGCCGCCTATCACGTCGCCGAACAGCACGAAATTTCGGCCCAGGCAGCGGGCAGCGTCTTCGACGCGTCCGGAGGCGATGAGGTCGCGAATAAGCGTGCTCGATACGCGCCGCTGCGAACCCGATATCTCAACCATGACCGGCTCGACAACCCGCACGTCGAAGCCACGAATCCTGCCTGCCGCGCGTAGCGTCTCCACATCGCCGCTGCGGCCGCGCCCGAAGCGGAAGTTGTGCCCCTCCACCACGCACGCCGGCGCAAAGCGTTCCACCACAACCTGCTCGATAAACTCATCGGCCGACAGTTTCAGCAAATCTTCCGTGGCGGTTACCTTCACGACCGCGTCGGCCCCGGCCTCGCGCAGCAGGCGGCACTTTTCGTCTGCCGGGGTGATACGCCTCGGCACGTCATCGCGGCGCAGCACCAAATCCGGCGGCGGCTCGAACGTCATGGCCGCCACCTTGCGCGACTCGGCGCGGGCGATTTCGGTGGCCTCGGCCAGTATTCGCCTGTGACCCACGTGCACGCCGTCGAAGTTGCCCACCGCCAGCACGCAGCCGCGCAGGGATGAATCCGTCGCTTCCAGTCCGTTTATAATTCCGTTTTGCATAATGTTTAAGGGATGAAGTTTACATCACCCGCCCCACGCCCACAAGAGCATCACCGCGCGCGATAGTGTCAAATATTATGTGTAAGTTTTATTTTGTGCCATCTGGCGAGCTGG
>CAYYMD010000031.1:0-37440 GCA_964472875.1 uncultured Planctomycetaceae bacterium | reverse complement strand
ATATTATTCCGATAAGCGGCGTTATTATCCCCGCATTCACATGCGGGGCTTGCCGCGGCGGCGTTTTGAATATTTGAGATTTGGTATTTGTTTCGCATTTCGTGTTTCGTTTTTCGACATTCGTCATTTCTTCACCAGGGCCTCCGGCAGCATTTAAGTTTTCAGCTTTTAGTTTTAAGTTTTTACTTTTCCCTCCATACTTGGACGAAACAACACCTTTGCGCGCGCAAACCGCGCCCGGAGGGCGTATCCGCAATTCATAACCCCCGGCCGGGAGAAGATATAAATTTTTTTATTTTTTCAGGCGATGTGGCCGCTTCGGCGGACAAACTGCGCGCGCAAATTAGAAAGTAGCAGGGATACAGGGGATAAACATATTTCGGATTTCGGATTTCGGATTTGTTTCGTCATTTGTTCATTCGTCATTGATTCGATATTCTACATTCGTCATTTCTTCACAAGGGCAACCGAATTTAAGCTTTAAGTTTTTAGTTTTCCCAATATTTGGCGTTATTATCCTTGCGAAACGGGCATTTGGGCAACTGCAAGCGGCTCGTCGGTTGCCCTGCAGCATAAATTTAACGTTAAAATTCAAACAATAATCGCTTGTCGCCGATATATATAAAGCGGCCGAGCAAAAAAATATCAATCCGCCAGAAACCCCCGGCGTAAATCCGTGTTTATTTAAAAGAAACATACCCCCGGCAAGTTAAAATCGGGCTACGTCATGAACACACGCAATCACAGCATTGCCGGAAAACCGAAACCCCTGCGACAATTGTTGTCGGTGGGGATAATGCTCTGCGCTATGCTGACCGGTTGCACCGAGAGCATCCGGAAATACGTGGAACTGGGCGGCTGGCACCGCTCGCCGAAGAAGCCGATGGTAATATCCGGCGATTCCGATGCGGACTCCGAGGCATATGCCAACAGTTTCGACCAGTTGAGCAACGCCGACTGGGAGGTTCTCGAGCGTATCGCGCCGCGGCCGATATGGGAACGTGTCGCCGAGATGCAGCAGTCCGGCGGCGATACAAAACCGGCCACGCGCCCGGCAAAAGACGAGGGCGACGGAAGCGAAAAGGAAGAAATCCCGGCACCTTATCTGCCCGAACCGCGGGATGTGCCCGTAACCGATTTGGGCAACGGCATGGTGCAGATTTACTATAAACTGAGGCACTATGGCGGGTCCGACATAAAGGCCTCGCACAACAGCGGCACCGAGCGGAAAAAGATTACCGTAATCCCCGCCGACCTGAAGCCGCTGGAAAACCTTATCTCCAAACACCTCGGCAAAAAAGGCAACGTCACCGGCCTGCCCAGTGAAAATGCTCTTGTCATAAACTGCTCACACGAAATTCAGGACTCCGTGCTGGACCTGCTCAACAACGTAGACAGCCCCAAGACGCAGGTGGAAATCACGGCCAGGATTTTCGAGGTCAGCCACGACTTCGACTTCCAGTACGGCGCAAAGGCGCTCATCAAGCACATATCATCGGACAACAAGCAGGGAATGGCCACCGCCTTCAGCGCGAAGGACTTCGTGAATTCCGTGGTCAACCCGCTGGACAACAACGTCGCCGACCCGGGCGGGGCGCTTCGCCTGATGCAGATTTTCTCCGACGCCGGAATAACGCTCGACGCCACCTTCGAGGCCCTGGCCAAGGAAGGTCTGGTCAAGGTCGTCGCCTCCCCGCGCCTGACCGTGGCCTCGGGCGAGACGGCGTCGATGCTGGCGGGGCAGGAACTGCCCGTGCAGTCGGCCAAAATTTCGAACGACCAGTTCATCACGCAGAAACTCACCTACAAGCCCATCGGCGTCCAACTGCACATAACGCCCCGCACGGTCGGCCCGGAAACCGTAAAAATGCACGTGGTGACCATGGTCTCGGCCATATCGGGCTTCTCGCCGCTGCCGACGCTGGAGAGCGGATTCTCCTCGAATGAGGCCATCATCAATCCCATCATAGATACGCGCGAGGCGGAAACTTACGTCACCGTCGGCGACGGCAGCACGCTGGTCATCGGCGGGATGAAAATGGTCCGCACCGTCACGCGCGAAAACAAGGTGCCCGGCCTGGGAGACATCAAAATCACGGAATGGCTCTTCAAGAACCACCGCTCCCAGAAGCAGACAAACGACCTGTACTTCTTCCTCACTCCCCGCATCGTGCCGCATACCAGTTCATAGACCCCGCCCGCCGCGGCCGCCTGCAAATCCTCTCTGATTCTTTACTTTTGCGCTGCCGGGGTTAAAATTCTAAATTCATGAACTCCACCGATAAACCAGTTCGCCTGGGCGTTCTGCTTTCCGGCGGCGGGCGGACGCTGATGAATATCCTGTCCGAGATACGCGGCGGGCGGCTTAATGCCGAGGTGGCCGTGGTCGTCGCCAGCCGCGACTGCAAGGGCGTCCAGCGCGCGCGCAACGCCGGCCTCGATGTGCACGTGGCGCCTTACAAGTCGTTCAGGACGCCGCAGGGACAACCCGACATCCCGGCTTATTCGGCCGCCATCGCCGAAAAACTCGACGCCGCCGAAGCGGACCTGGTCGTCCAGGCGGGGTTCCTCTCGCTGTGGCGGATCCCCCCGCAGTACGAAGGGCGGGTGATGAACATACACCCGGCTCTGCTGCCGAGTTTCGGCGGCGAGGGCATGTACGGCAATCACGTCCACGAGGCGGTTCTGGCGGCCGGGTGCAAGGTCTCCGGCTGCACCGTGCACTTCGTGACAAACGAATACGACGCCGGACCCATAATCATCCAGAGATGCGTGCCGGTGAAAGAAGGCGACGACGCCGACTCGCTGGCCGAGCGCGTCTTCGAGCAGGAATGCATCGCCTATCCCGAGGCCATCCGCCTCTTCGCCGAAGGGCGGCTCAAAATCGAAGGCAACGTCGTGCGGATAAAAAAATAATGTGGTGTATGCGCGGCTGCGTTCCTACGCCGCCGCATTGAATAGCCGGTGGCGTGGGAACGGGAACGCCACCGACCTATATGCATCTGCGGATATCACGCGCCGCCGACAGATAATCTTCCGCAGGATGCATTCCAGCGGAAACTGTTCGAGCACCCTACGGATTTGGCAGTTCAGTTCATCCGTCCACGGCGGCATTTCGCCGGCATCGCCGGGCATCTCGGAAGTTCGAAAATCCACCGGCGTCAGTATCAGTCGGATGTTTTCTACCCCCGTATCGGCCGCGAGGA
This sequence comes from uncultured Planctomycetaceae bacterium, assembly GCA_964472875.1. Classification (GTDB taxonomy): domain Bacteria; phylum Planctomycetota; class Phycisphaerae; order SM23-33; family SM23-33; genus CAYYMD01. The sequence goes on along the minus strand of CAYYMD010000031.1, from coordinate 34,234 downwards.
CAAACAGGTCCTCGGCCGCCTGGTCGCCCATCGCCAGGCAACCCACCGACCCGTCGCTTCCGTGAATAATGATGTCGCCGCCGAGGTTCTCCCGGCCGTCGTCCCGGCCGTGGCGGCGGTCGAAGGCGTTGGGATAATTCACACGCAACGCCAGGTGATACATGCTGTTGGGGTGCAGCGACTCGATGCGGTACAGGCCCTCGGGCACTTGCCGGTCGCCTTCGCGCAGTTTCGGGCCGAGATGTCCGCTGGCGGCCACGATGGGATAATGCCGGACCCGCACGAACTCGTCTTCGCCCCGGCGGGCCCAGACCTGCAGCACCTTTTGCTCTTTTATGCCGATAAAGGCCAGTTCATCCGGCGGATATTCCACACCCGCCCTGCGGAAATGGGGCTTCAGTCGCCTGCGCGCGGCCGGGCCGTACTGTTGCAGCCGCTCCTGCACGCTTGACCCGCCTGTTACGCGCCGCCACGCCCACCCCGCGTATGGCGCAAACGAATACAGCACGAACGCCGCCACGGCCGCCGTGATTAAAATCCACACGTAAAATCCCGGTCTGTGTCCGTCGAACATGGAATGCGGGAACCTTTATTCTTTGTTATTCGTCAATATAACAGCAATGTCTTGAAGTTCCGGCCGACGCGCCGAAAGTCGGCCTTAAATCTATACTTCACATATATTTAACTCCTTACAACCAAGGGGCGAATTCCGCCCGGCATAATTATCGGCCGCAAAATGAATTGAATTAGCACGGCCTTTCGGGTAGAATAATCCGGCAGACCGCAGAACTCAAACTGCGGTTATTTGCATCTATTAAGGAACCAAACGCTCACTGACAGGGATAAGGAATTATGACACAGATAAACGAAAAATATAAATTGCAGGACGTGGATGAACCCGTATTGATGCGGGATGTTTTTCCGTACACGGAGCTTCCGAAAATAATCTTCGAAGAGGAGTCGGTCCCCCAGGACATGCCGCAGGAAGTATGGATTACCGACACCACCTTCCGCGACGGACAGCAGGCCCGCCCGCCCTACACCGCACAGCAGATAGCCGACCTTTACGGCCTGCTGGCCAAACTCGACAACGGCGCGGGGCTCATCCGCACCAGCGAATTCTTCCTCTATTCACCCAAGGACCGCGAGGCGGTCGAGAAGTGCCTCGCGATGGACGCCGAATGGCCCGAGGTGACCAGCTGGATACTGCCGCGCAAGGACAACCTCAAACTCGTCAAAGATATGGGCCTTAAGGAAACGGGCATCCTGACCAGTTGCAGTGATTACCACATATTCCTGAAACTCAAAAAGAACCGCTCCCAGGCCATGGACATGTACAGGGACGTGGTCGAGGCGGCGCTGGATTCGGGCCTGCGAGTGCGGTGCCACTTCGAGGACATCACACGCGCCGACACCTACGGCATGGTCGTGCCGTTCGCAACGGAACTGATGAAACTGCGCGAAAAGTACGGCCTGGACGTGCGAATCCGCGTGTGCGACACGCTCGGTTTCGGCGTGCCGTGGGCCAACGCGGCGCTTCCGCGGTCGGTGCCCAAACTTATCCACACGCTCCGCCACGAGGCGGGCGTGCCCAGCGAGATGCTCGAATGGCACGGGCACAACGACTTCCACAAGGTGCTGGTCAACGCCACCACCGCGTGGCTCTACGGCTGCTGCGCCGCCAACTGCTCGCTGCTGGGCATCGGCGAGCGGACCGGCAACCCGCCGCTGGAAGGCATGGTCGTGCAGGCGGCCGAGATTATGGGCCAGAACGACAAGGTCAACTACCCGGTCATCACCGAAATAGCCGATTACTTCCGCAACGAAATCGGCTTCGACGTGCCGACCAACTACCCGCTGGTGGGCAAGGACTTCAACACCACGCGGGCGGGCATCCACGTTGACGGCCTGCTCAAGAACGAAGAGGTCTACAACTGCTTCGACACGGGCGCGCTGCTGAACCGCCCCATCAAGGTGGCCATCACCGACAAGTCCGGCGCCGCCGGGCTGAAACACTGGATTGACGCCCACTACGGCACGGACCTGGCCAAGGATGACCCGCGACTGCTGGCCATTAAAACCAAAGTCGAGAAGGCCTACGAGGGCGGGCGAACCACCGCCATCAGCGATGAGGAAATGCACGCCTGGTGCAAAGAGGCGTTCGAGAAGGAGAAGGCCTGAGTCTCGCCAAGGCGACCCGCATCCCGCGGCCGCGGCAATTTTAATTATTTAAAAATTTTCGCAATATCGCTGCGCGCGCCTGCGTTATACACTTATGGACGCAATTCCGTGTTCCCAAAAACTTAGCCATAAGGAGCTGAACTATGAAGACAAAAATCGTAACTATGGTGCTGGCGGCCTTGTTCCTGTCCGTGGCTGCGCTTGGCGACGACGACAAAGAAAGGTCCTCCCGGCGCGGCGAATATCGACATGACCGCGGGAAATTGTCCAAAAAGGACAGGGACCGCGGCCGATTCGATCGCGACAAATGGCGCAAACTGCGGGCAAAACGGATCGAAGAAATGCGCAAACGACGTTATGAACGCCGCGACAAGAGCCCGCGGATGCGCATGTCACCCGAGCAAATCAGAAACCTCCAGCGGCGCCTAAACACACTGGAAAGACAAGTCCGGCAACTGCGGGAAACGGCGCGTCGGCAGGGGAGACCTTACGCGCGAAAAGATTTCGACACCCGGCCGCAGGATCGACGGCGTTTTACAAGACGGCCGCAGGTCCCCACGCAGCGCGGCATGGGCGACAAGCAGGGAATCGTCCGCAGCGGGGCCGATGTCAAACGGCTCACGCTGAAAGGGAAAGTCAAAAAGGTCATCATCGAACCCTGCAAGAACACCACCGGAAGGTATTCACAGGGCAGCCACTTCCTGCTCAAGACCCGTGACGGAGTCCGTAACGTGCACATGGGCCCGGCCGCTGAGGTAAAGAAACTCGCCAAGCGTCTTGAACAGGGCAAAAGCGTGAAAGTAAAGGCCTTCCGAACGAGGAAGATGCCCGAAGGCCACTGCGTGGCCATCACCGTCAATGACGGCGACAAGACCATGCGTATCAGGGGCGACGACCTTCGCCCGAAGTGGGCCGGCCAACAGGCGGATCGGAAAAGGCGCGACGGCGACAGGGTCCGCAAGGACCGCTACCGCGACAAGCGCGGGGATCGCCGCCTATGGCGCAATGACCGCGACCGCAGCCGCGACATCCGTCGTAATCGTCCCCGTGAAGATCGCAGAAAGTTAAATTGTCCGTCGCCGCGTTTGGGATTCGGACAAGACGGCCGCCGGCAACAATTCCAACCCCGGCAGTGGGGCCCGCCGCAGGGACGCGGACGACAGTATTTCACAACGCCTTACGGCCGGCAAAGTAGCCGCGGACTTCGGCCTCGCGGACAGATGCACTCCAGGCGAGGCGAAGGGCGGAAATTTCAACCGCAACAGCAGTCTTATCGCGGACGTTTTGACGGGCCGCAAATGCAATTTCGCGGCATGCGCGGCGGTTTTCGCCCGCCATGCGGAATGAATGTCTCACCGCGACCCCGACGGCGCGGGAATTACGATTATTGCCCGATGACGCCACGGCGGGACCGTTACCAGCCACGCCGGCCGCGCCGCAGATAAAATCCAACAGCACCAGGCAACGGAACCGCCCGGAATTCTCGCCGGGCGGTTCGTTATTTGCGCAACTGCCGGCGGGAGAATCCGAAAAATATCAAATCTTTCGGCCGCGCCGGACGTTATATAAAATAGAGCATCGGCGGGATTTGCCGCCCGCCGCAAAACTCACGTATAATGTAATTGTGGGCCATGACGACACTACCGCGCTATAACGAGTTCGAACAGATTCTTTCACGCCTGGATGACGTGCGCGCCAGGCGATGGATGCTCAACGTCCTGGCGGGCTCGGCTGCCGCCGTTACGATAATAGCGGCGGTGCTGTTAACGGCCACGGTTCTGCTGGGTTACTGGAGCGGCCAGCCGCCACAGGCGCTGCGATGGATTGCTCTGTCTATGCTGGCCGCGTCGGCGGTCGGTTCTCTGGCGTGGTTCGTGGCCAGGCCGTTTGTGCTGCGCGAGAATCCAGCGCAGGTGGCCCGCTACGTCGAGCAGGGCATACCCCAGGTCAGGAACGACCTTATAAACTCCGTGCTTCTGGCCGACGACACCCGCCAGTCCAGCCCCGAACTTGTCCGCATGGCCATAGGCGAGTCGCTCCGCCGCACGCGCAACGTGGACCTCAACAAAAGCATCCCGCTGGCGCCCCTGAAGCGATGGGCCGCCGCCGCGGGCGCGGCAATTCTGCTGCTGGGCGGGTTCATATTCCTCCAGCCGGGGCCATTCCGCCGGGGCCTGTCGGGCATTCTACCGTGGCGTTACGTGCCCACCGGAGGCAGCGTGGAACTGGTCGGCATATCACCCGGCGACACGACCCGCTTCGCGGGCGAGCCGCTGACGATAAGCGCAACCATACGCAACGACGAAGGCCTGCGGCCGGCGGGTCGGGTGCTGGTAAAAGGCCGCGACAAGCCACACCGCATGAACGCCGATTACAACTGGCGAACCTACACCCACCGTCTCGATTCGGTCAACGAAACGCTGCACTACGCCGTGCAGGTGGGCGATTCGCGCTGGCCGGTCGATCGGCCGTATTACACCGTCACCGTCCTGAAGCAGGTCGAGGTGAAGGGGCTGGACGCCCGTTACGAATACCCGGGCTACATAGGCAAGGCGCCCGAGACGGTGGAGAACTTCGACGGCATGGTCCGCGCCCCCCAGGGCTCGCGGGCCGACATTACCGTCCGCCTGGCGGCCCCGGTAAATTCCGCCGTGCTGGACATTCGCGGCCGCGACGCGGCGCTGATGAGCGCTTCGACCGACCACACGCGATTCACCACGACGCTGGCGGTTAACGAGGACGGGGCCTACAGGATTATCCTCAAGGACGCCTCCGGCCACACCATTCAGCAGATACCCGATGACGAAGACGCCGCGGCGGGCGGGCCTGTCGGAGAAAAATATTTCTCCATCACGGCCGTCAAAGATGCGCCGCCGCGGATAAAGTTCCTCACGCCCAACCGCGACGCGGCCGCGGCGCCCGGAGACGAACTGCCCACGCGCGTGAAAATCTACGACAAATACGCTCTTAAAGCCGCCACGCTCTACGCCGGCCCGGAAGGCGGGCAACTATCGCCCGTCCACAAATACGACGCGGCCGGCACGCAGGGCGGGCGGTTCGATTACACGTTCGACCTGGCGAACTACGTCGACGGCGACGTGCTGACCTATTACGCCGCGGCCACGGACAACCGCAACCTGCCCGGCGTGGGCGGCCCGCAGACCACGGCCACGCCGCGGTTCAAAATCACCATCCGCCGGGGGGACAAACTCGCGGCCGAGAACGCGCGCCTGCACAAGCAACTTCGCCGCCTGCTGACGAAAATCCTCCGCATGCAGGAGGCCCAGCGGCGAAGTACCGAGTACTGCCTCAAAAGTTACCAAACCGTCGAGAAAATCGCCGCCGCCGGCGCGGAAATACAGGCCGCCCAGAAAAAAATACGCGGCGAGATGGTGAACGTGGTCGAGAACTTCGACTTCAGCGCCGACACCGCAGGCGTTCAGAAGGCCCTGGCCGAACTTGCCAAAAACCAAGCCCCGCTGGCTGTCGAACAGGCCGGCGTTGTCGCGGCGCTGGAGTCGGTGTCCTCGCGCGGGACCGCCTGCCGCCCCCTGGCCGGAACGCAGGATGAAATAATAGACGCCCTGCAACTTCTGCTGGCCATGCTGCCGTCGCTGGATGAATCCGACATCGGCGAAAAATCCGACATCGCCGGCGACGACCTGCCCGACCGCGTTAAGCAGAAAAAAGAGGAACTCGCCAAAGACCTGGAGAAATTCATCGAGCAGCAGCGGAAGGTCATCGAGGCCGGCGAGCGCCTGGCCAAGAAGCCGCTGGACGACCTCACCGCCGCCGACATGAAGCAACTGAAGGAACTGGCCGCACTGGAGGACAAGTGGGAAAAATTCTTCAACGAATCGATTGCGGATTTCTCCAAACTGCTCAAGCAGGATTTCTCCAACCCGTCGATGCTCAAGGAAATCCAGTCCGTCAAGGCCGACATAACCATGGCCAAAGACGCCCTTAGCAGGGAGGCCGTCGAAATAGCCGTCGCCGCGGCCGAGTCCGCCGTGGACAAGGCCGAGGAACTGGAATCCAACCTGGAAAAATGGCTGCCCGACGTGCCCGACCGCGAGAAGTGGGCGATGGAAACGCCCACCGGCGGGCAGGATAACATCGAGATGCCCGAACTGTCGTCCGAACTGGTGGACATGGTCGGCGACCTGCTGGAGCAGGAGGAAGACCTGTTCGAGGAGATGCAGGATGTCAGCGCCCGTGCGGGCATGGCCGGCGAGGGCATGGGCTGGGACGCCAAGGACGGGCCGATGTCTTCGATGGGCGCGCAGGGCGTCACCGGCAACCAATTGCCCAACAACTCGGAAATCGGCGGCCGCAGCGGCGAAGGCAGGACCGGCAAGAGCACCGGCGAGTTCGTCGGCAAAGAGGCCGTGGGCAAAGGCGGCCGGCGGACGCCGTCGCGACTGTCGCCCGAACCGTTCCAGCAGGGGCAGATAGACGATACGTCAACCCAGCCGCCCGGCGGCGCAAGCGGCGGCGGGAAACTCTCCGGCGCGGGCGCAGAGGGTCTGGAAGGGCCCGTCCCGGCCCCGTTGAAGCAGGAGATGCCCCGCCTGGCGCAGAAGCAGGCCGCCCTGCACAACCGGGCCGAACGGATCCGCGCGCAGTTCTCCGCCGGCGATTACTCCAACTTCCGCTTCCTCCAGGCCATCACGCTGATGGACCGCGTGCGGCGCGACCTGGAGAACAACCGCTATTATAACGCGCTGCGCGCCCGCGACGAGGTCATCGGCGCGCTGAAGGAAACGCACACCATGCTGGACGAGGGCGTGGACGTTACGGCCGACACCTCGGCCGCCATGCCCAAGCACATCCGCAACGACGTCGCAGACGCCATGAAGGGAAAACTCCCCGAACAATACCGCCCCGCCCTGGAACAGTTCTACCGCCGCCTGTCGCAGGAAGGCGATCAATAACAGACACGAAGGAACAACCTATGGCATTTAACAGTTCCGAGCGTTCCATAACCGGTTACTCCCTGTCTATATGTGCATTATACCACCATGTCGCCAAAACGGTAAACCGGTCTTTTCCCGCCGTCACCGCAGCCGGAGAGTTTTAGTTTTAAGATTTCAGTTTTAAGTTTTAAAAATTTCCCTCTGCCGTCTAAGCGGCCATGCTGCAACGCTACAGCGGCAGTTCGTTTATGCGGGCGAATTCATCTTTCAGTGCCGGGTAGAGGCGGCGGTACTGGTCGTATAGTTTCTTATACAGGCGTTTGGATTTCGGATTGGGGCGGATTTTGCGCGTAATCTTCACGGCCGCATCACAGGCCTGCCTGGCGTTCTTGAACCTTCCGGTCCCGATGGCCGCAAGTATGGCCGCGCCGTAGGCCGGGCCTTCCTCGGCGTTTATCGTCACGCACGTCGCCCCGTACACGTCGGCCTGGAGTTGCCGCCAGAATTCGCTCCGCGCCCCGCCGCCTGTGAGGTGTATGCTCCGCGGCCGCAGGCCCCGGTCGCGCATAATCGTAACCGCATCGTTCATGGCGAACGTCGCGCCCTCCATGACCGAGCGGATGAGTTCGTTGCGTCCCGTGCGGGAGTGCATGCCCACCCAGCAGGCCTTCGCGGCCGGGTCGGCGTGCGGCGTCCGCTCGCCGGTGAGGTACGGCAGGAAGAACACGCCCTCGCAGCCGGGAGGCGCCTCGGCCGCGGCGTCGGTGAGCAGTTCGTAGGGGTCCACCTTCTTTTTCTTCGCGGCGGCGACTTCCGGTCCGCCGAGCGTGTTGCGGAACCACTGGAAGCTCCCGCCGGCCGAGAGTATGCACCCGAACAGGCAGTACTGCCCCGCCACCGACGCGCAGAAGGTCTGCACGCGGCCCTGCGGGTCGGTTACGTAATCTTTGCTGTGGACGTAGACCACGCCGGATGTGCCGATGCTGGCGCTGCACAGGCCGCTGCGGACGATGCCGTTGCCCACGGCGGCGGCCTGGTTGTCGCCCCCGCCGCCGACCACGGGCGTGCCGGCGGCTATGCCCAGGTCGTTGGCGGCCGAGGCGGTCACCCTGCCGGTGACGTCGCGCGACTCGACCACCGGCGGGAGGTAATCGGCGTCGAGGTCGAACGTGGAGATAATCTTGGGCGACCAGTTGCGGGTCTTCTGGTTGAGCATGAGCGTGCCGGACATGTCCGAGACCTCGCCGACGTACTCGCCGGTGAGGCGCAGGCGGATGTAGTCCTTGGGCAGCAGCAGGTGGCGGGCCTTCTCGTAGATTTTCGGCTCGTGCTTGCGGACCCACAGCAGTTTCGTCAGCGTGAACGAGGTCATCGCCACGTTGCCCACCAGCGAGATGAGTTTCCGCGGGCCGCCGACGGCGCGGTGGATTTCCTCGGCCTCGGCGGCGGTGCGCTGATCGTTCCATATCAGCGCCGGCCGCAGCGGCCTGCCCGCATCGTCGGTCAGCACAAGCCCGTGCATCTGGCCGGAAAGCCCGATGCCGGCGACCTGCCGGGGGTTAATCTTGGCCTTCTTAATCGCGGCGCGGATGGCCTTCTTCGACGAGGCCCACCACTGGTCCGGCTTCTGCTCGCTCCAGCCGGGTTTGGGCGCGTAGATGGGATGTTCGGCCGTGGCTGTGGCCAGGACCTTCGCCTTCGCATCAGTCAGCAGGGCCTTGGTGCCGGAAGTGCCTACGTCAATGCCTACGTAATATGCCATTTTTGTCACCTTTCATGTGTAAAATCACGGGTATTCGAACCGACAGGCAACATTGCAACATTTTTTGACGATTAATGCAACGCAACTTTGCCTTTAGCGCGCCGCTGTGTATGGAATAAAAACACGATTTACCCCTTGACATAATTAATTTTCGCCATTTTTGGCCCAATTTCCTTGACTTTCCGCTTATGAAGCGTTAAAATCAACATAATAAAAGATAAGACATGGGTCAGGCGACAGGTACAAAATCATCTCGGAGCAGTGGTATAAATCGTAAATCGACAAGGACTTACGAGTCGGCGCTTAAATACCTCTTCTCCGCAACGGACTATGAACGTATGCTGCGTGTGCGTTACAACAGCGATACGTTCAGTCTGTCTCGCATGCGCGGGCTGCTGCGGAAACTCGGAAATCCGCACACGAAAATCCGCGCGGTCCACATAGCGGGCACCAAGGGCAAGGGTTCCACCGCCGCCATGCTGGCCGAGATGCTCAAGGCCTGCGGCTACAAGGTCGGCCTGTACACCTCCCCGCACATTTGCGATTTGCGTGAGCGGATATCGGTCAACGGGCAGGTCATAACCAAAACGGCCCTGGCCGAACTTATTAACAACGCCGAGCCGCACATCGAAAAGATGGGCGACGACAAGCCGACGTTCTTCGAGATACTGACCGCCCTGGCGTTCTGTTATTTCAACCAGGAAGACGTTGACATCGCCGTAATCGAGACGGGCATGGGCGGCCGGCTCGACAGCACCAACGTGCTCAAGCCGCTTGTGTGCGGGCTGACCAGTATATCCATCGACCACACTCACCAGCTGGGCAAGACGCTGGAAGAAATCACCGCCGAAAAGGCGGGCATCTTCAAGCGCGACGTGCCGGTAATCAGCGCCCCCCAGAGCGCCGCGGCCGTCAAGGTTCTCAAAAAGGCCGCCACCGAGGCCGGCTCCGAACTGGCGTTCACCGGCGACGACATAGAATTCTCCTGCCGCGTTGAGTCGTCTCGCCGCGCCGGCTGCCACGCGCGGGTGTGCCTGACCACGCCCCGCAGCAAATTCGAGCACCTTCCGGTGCCGCTGCTGGGCGAGCACCAGGCGGTCAACTGTGGCCTGGCGCTGGCGCTGCTGGATCAGCTCAAGGTCGGCGGTATAGAGATAGACGACGAGAAAGCGGTGCAGGGCTTGGCCGGAATGTACCTGCCCGGGCGGATGGAAATGATACGCCAGGAGCCGCGGATACTCGTGGACGGCGCGCACAACGCCGCCTCCATGCAGGCGCTTATCCGGGCCATCGGGCAGCACATACCTTACGATTCGATGGTGATGATATTCGGCTGTGCGGCCGACAAGGACATCAACGGCATGATGGACCAGATAGCCACCGGCGCCGACAAGGTGGTGTTCACGCGGGCGGCCGACAGCCCGCGAGCCGCCGAGCCGACGGAACTGGCCGAAATCTACGAGCAGCGCTGCGACCGCACGGCGCAGGTCACCGACAATCTCGTCGAGGCCATCCGCACCGCCGAAGGCGCCGTCACGCCCGAGGACATAATCTGCATAACCGGCTCGTTCTACCTCGTCGGCCAGACCAAGCAACTGCTGCCGTAACGGCCGTCAGGCATCCCGGCCGAAATCGCCGCCGAGACCCGCCGCCTTCCCCCGCCACTTCTGAAAATAAACGACACCTTCCGCCGCAGATTCGTCATTGGACGATGATTGTCGCGCGGCGGGAGCGGGGACCGTCGAATTCGCAGAAGTAAATTCCCTGCCACGTTCCCAGTGCCAGCCGCCCGTCGATAACCGGCGTCATCGCGCTGCAGCCGACGAGCGACGATTTGATGTGCGCGGCAGAGTTGCCCTCGCCGTGGCGGTAGAAATTCTGCCGCCAGGGAATCGCCGCATCCAGCGCGGCCAGTATGTCGTGGACCACGCTGGGGTCGGCGTTTTCGTTAATGGTCGTCCCGGCCGTGGTGTGCGGGACGTAAACGTAAGCCGCCCCGTCGGATATTCCCGATTCGTCCACGGCCCGGCGGACCTGGTCGGTAATATCCACCATCTGGTCGCGGTCGCGCGTTTTGACGTCAATATTTTTCGTGTACATGTTCTCCATCCTGTCATTTCCGCGGCGGCGAGAAAATTTATTCGCCCGTTGGCGGGCCGCCGCGTAATAAGCATCGGCCACAAAGTCGGTGGCCTGGCAAGGCCATCGACCCTCACGTGTCTATTGGCAGATAATTTAACATTTAAACTTCCAAAACTTCCAGTCGCTTGTCCTTGTAGGTGCTGCCGACGTTGACCGCCTCGATGTGCTTCACTTTCATTCGCATGGGCCAGTGCGAGTGGCCGCAGTATAAATACCGCACCGCCGGACACTCCAGCAGCACGCGGCCGAACTTCCCGGCCCCCAGAAACGCCGCGGCGAAGGCGAAGTGCGCCGGGCGGTCCTGCGGGACCATCTGCGCGAACGGCAGGTGGTGCATGAACACCGCGATGCGGTCGGTCTTCTGCGATATCTCGGCCAACTGGCGGCGGAGTTTGTCCGCAAGCCGGCGGGTGAACTGCTCGTCGGTCATTCCAAGTTCCACGAACAGGCCGTCCTTCCACAGGGCCGTCAGTTTCAGTTGCTCTTTGCCGAGTTCGTGCCGATGGTCCTCCACGAGTTTGGCGTATTGCGGACGGTTGGCGGCGGCCCCGGGCGATATCTTCGCCCGATAAAACGGCAGCGGGATGTTCAGCGACTCCTGCCGGAAGGAGTAATCGTACCAGCCGACGGACCCGACCAGCCCCAGGCCGTTCAAAACGCGGGGGTTGTGATCCAGCAGTTCAAAGCCCGCACGCCGCGCGACTTCCGGCAGGATGCGTTCGTAGCGGTCCAGCGAATCTTCGCCGTCGCGCCGCCACAGGCAGTGATTGCCCGGCACGAGGAACCTGGCCCCCTCGAACGCCTCGAACAGTCCCAGGCAATCGGCCAGCATGTTCGTATCTGCACCGGCCGCGTCGCCCAGCAGCACCAGCGCGTCGGCCCTGCGGCGGCAGACGTCGGCGGCGAGTTCCTCGGCGGGCTTTCGCGACCGCGGGATGTCGTAGTGCAGGTCGGCTGTGATGAGTATCTTCACAAATAAATTATAAATATCCGCACTTATTACGCAAAGCGGCAGCAAATGTGATAATATTATATATAAAGCAATATTTGACTTTGACATTAGCCGGTGGAGTAATACACTTATTATCCCATTAGTCTCGTACGAAGGTAAACCGAAGCAACGGTCCAGAATCTCCTATATGGCGAAAGTACGCGAGAAGTTCGGAACGGAAGAGTTGGCTGTCTGCCTGAGCCACTACGACGTCGGCATCATCAAGAAAATCCAGGAATTTCCCCGCGGCTCCAGCCGCTCGCCGAAGGTCGTGATAGACTCGCAAAAGGGGCGGTACATGTTCAAACGCCGCGCGCGGGGAAGGAACAACCTCGAGAAGGTGGCCTTCACGCACCGCATACAGCTGCACCTGGCCGCGCAGAACTTCCCCCTGCCGCACCTGGAGGGCACCCGCTACGAAAACAATTCCATGCTGGTGCTGGACTCGGACATATACGAACTGTTCGAATACATCCCCGGCAAGGGCTATGACGGATCGCTACAGTCCACCTATTCCGCCGGGCGGATACTGGGCCTTTACCACAAACTGCTGCGTAACTTCCACAGCGATTACACCCCGCCGGCCAGCAGTTATCACGGGGCCTCGGCCATATCCCGCGCAGTGGACAACGTGCCGACCTCGCTGAAGTCGGATGAAAAACCCTCCCGGAAAAAGGTCAGGGAAACTGTCGATGAAATCCAGGATGCGTACAGGACCTGCATAGAAAAATCCAATCAGACCGGCCTGGGCGACTGGGACACGCAGATAGTCCACGGCGACTGGCACCCGGGCAACATGCTGTTCCGCCATGGTCAAGTTGTGGCCGTGATTGACTACGACTCCGCCCGCCTGTACCAGCGGGTGATAGACCTGGCCAACGGGGCGCTTCAGTTCTCGATTATCGGCGGCTCGCCCGACCCGTCCAAATGGCCGGACTACCTCGACGAGTCGCGGTTCAGGCGGTTTGTCGCCGGATACGATTCTGTCGAGGTTATATCGACGGCGGAACTGGAGGCGATTCCGTACCTGATGTGCGAGGCGATGATAGCCGAGGCGGTGCTGCCCATCGCGGCCACGGGCAGTTTCGGGCACCTCCAGGGCTTCCCCTTCCTGGAGATGATAGGGCGCAAGGTCCGCTGGGTCCTCGCCCACAAGGATGAACTGAAGAATCTGGTCGAGAAGTAAACGACAATTCGGTCGCAATCAGCGCGTTTAAGATTCGCCGTTGCTTTTTTCGGCCTCCGGCGTGCCCGGCAGTGCGTGGCAGGAGCGGCCGCCGTCGGGACTTTTCATGGGGATTTCGCTGTGCGGGGCCTTTCTGAGGCGCTTTATGCCGCCGAACATCAGCCGCAGGCCCCAGCCGAACGTCCGCTTGATGGTCCATATCAGCCCGTACATGCCGATAAATTGCAGCACCACGTCGAACAGCAGTTGGCGGTTCCGCGGCCGGGCCAGCAAGCCCATCACCCGCAGCGGGTTGTAGAAATAAAGGTAAGCGGCCAGGATGTTGAACTGCTTTCGCCACGGCCGCTGGAGTTCGGATGCGACGACGTAGTTGCCGTCGTGCATGTAGGGGCGGACTTTTTTGCCGCCGGCGGCGCTGAAAACCATTTCGGACTCGTACGTCGGCACGTAGAGTTTTGACCCGGGCGAGGGGATAATCATCAGAACCTGCAGCGTGCCCGCGCCGGCATTTTTGACCAGACGCACCTGGTTGAGCAGTCCGTAATCGCTGCCGGTGGTCAGCAGCGGCTGGCTGTCGTGGTGCATCATCATCGGCATGGGCATGATGCCCCTTGCACGCAGTATGCGGAAGATCTCCGTGGTGGTGGCCACGGACTGGCCCTTCTTAACGAGTGTGGCCGTCATGTCCTCCACGCCCATCCACAGGGCACGGAAGCCCGCCGTCCGCACCAGGCGGAGTTCATCTTTCATACGCATGGCGTCGAGGACGGTAACCTCGCTGGCAAGGCGTACGAGGTGGCGGATTGACTTGCCGTCGATTTGCGCCCGCGCGAGCGTATCGCAGATTTCCAGCGCGCGGTCCTTGTCGTTGAAGAAGTTGTCATCGGCGCCGAAATAATACCGCAGGCCATATCCCTTATTCAGACGGGTTATGTCCTCGAGAATCCGCCCGCCGCTTTTTGTGCGGAACTGCCGCTGGTTGTAGGCGGGGATGGGGCAATACGGACAGCGATACCTGCAGCCCAGCGTCAGCACCAGGCAGGATATCGGGCTGAGTTTGCTAACCTTATCGGCCGGCAGCGGCGATGACGACAGCGTGGCGTTTTTGCCCGGCGGCTCGATAATGCCGTACGGCGGTTCCACCGGGGCCTGCTCGTCGAGGTTGCCCACCAGTCGCTGCACGCCGGTGTCGACGAGTTCCTCGGCCACGCCGTCCTTCCGGCCACGGGCGTAAACCAGCCCCGCCACGTCGTCGAGCATGCCGCGGTCCTGCGCGCGGGCGAAGGCCGCCCGCAGCGACTCGTTCTCGCCGCGGACAGAAAGCACCACCTCCAGCATGTTCAGCAGCACGTACTGCTCGCCGGTGACGGCCGCATCCGCGCCCCACGGGTCGTCCGGGTCGGCGCCGAATGCGTCCCACGGCTCGTAAATCATCTTGGCCCCGCCGACGATAATCAGCGGACGGTGTTGCGGGTCGATTTGCCGGGCATCGCGGATGAGTTGCCGGCACTTGCTGTTGTGGATGTACATGGTGGATATCAGCAGCATGTCCGGCACGCGGCCGTCGAGCCGCATCTGAGACGGCCGAAAATTGCGGTTCCACTGCTGAAGGACGATGCGTGTCTTTTCGAAGCCGCTGTCCAGCAGCGCCGCCCCGACGGCCCGCACGCCGGCTGGCACCATGCGCATGTCCGCGTACGTGAACGGGAGCATCCGCGTGCGATGGTCGAACGCGCAGACTATCACGCTGGTCAGGTCGTGGGCGGGGGCAATCCGCCGCAGCCGCCTGCGGATGTCGGTCAGTTCGCCCGTCTTCAGTAATTCATCGCCCGGCCGGCGGCACGGGAGTTCCATATCAGACCTCTTCGGTTAAACAACGGCGTTCGGCCCGCCTCAGGCGGCGGAGCCGTGAATGGTATTCTAACGCCCCCTGCCTGCGTCGCATGCAAATTTCGGGTTTTCCCCTCATTGCTGAGACTTAATTTTATGCTGAGTTTGCCTGCCGGGGTGCTGCTCGGCCGCGACCGACCGCCCCCCTGCGGGGCCGCCCTGTCCCGGATGTTCGCTCTTGCGTCCGTGCTCCCGGTATTTCTGATTGCGGCCGCCCAGGACGGGGTCTTTCTCGAAGTAGAATTCCGGCACGCTCATGATGTCGAGCATCTGCTTTCCGCGCCGGCAGTCTTCTATGGAGAGTTTGCCCTCCCTGACCAGGTCGTAATACGGGCCCAGGTCCATCTGCCGGTAAAGGTTCGCGAAGTGGGCGTAGAAGTCCTCGCGGTCCATCCGCGTGGGCACCACGGCGTGCAGCGCATCGTAACAGGTGTAATCGTGAGTAAGCAGCCGGTCGCGCCACTGGGAGTAAAGGTTGGTTCCCGGCAGCGGCGTGAGCACCGTGAACTGCGTATGCGTTATCTCCATGCGGTTAACGTAGTCGCGCAGGCGCTTGAAGTCGTCCTCCTGCCAGTCGGGGTCGACGATAAACGCGCCCCAGATTATCACGCCGTTGTCCTTTAGTATTTTGATGGCCCGGTTGTTCGTGTCGGCCGTGTTCTTTTTGTTGACGTTTTTGAGCATCTCATCCGATGCGCCCTCCAGGCCCAGCAGCACGGCGTAGAGCCCCACGTCCACCCACTGCTCAAGCAGTTCCGGGTGCTTTACTATCGAGTCGGTGCGGCACTCCATCGAATAGCGGTGGTCGATGCCCTCGGCCTTTATCATCTCGGCGATTTGCCGCTCCCGCTGATAGTTCATCAGGAAATTGTCGTCCACGAACGTGATGTGTTCGGTCTGGGCCGATCGCACCTCTTTGACGACCCGCTGTGGCGACATCTGCCGCGTCCGCCCGCCGTAAAAAACCCACACGCTGCAGAAGTTGCACCGGTAGGGGCAGCCCCGGCCGGTGGCGATGGAGGTGTCCGGCTTGTCGAACAGAAAAAAGTAATCGTCGCGGTATTTTTTTGTCAGGTCGCGGCGCGGCAGCGGCAGCGTGTCCATGTCGATGCGGCTGAACACCCGCTCGCCACCGTGAAACTCACCGGCCGCGTCACGCCAGATGACGTTCGCCACGTTTTCGGGCGACTCACCCTTCGAAAGAGCGGCCACGATATTCGGCATGACCGCTTCGCACTCGCCCAGGGCTATTGCGTCCACCTGCGGGGCGTAGAAATCCTGCGGGTTCAGCGTGGCGTGGTGGCCGCCGACGAGGTTGAAGATGTCCTTCGAATACCGGCGAACCCGCTGCAACACATCCAGTGCCGCGTACACCTCCGTGGTAAGCGCCGTTACCGCCACCATATCGGGAGAGAAATTTCGCAGTTCATCCTCGAGAGCCGAATCGGATTCCTCAAAGCGCATATCCAGTATGCGCACATCGTGGCCGGGGGTACTGGCCGCAAGTTTCTCCAGCGCCAGCGGCTCGGGCATGGCCGCCAGAGAAAACCCGACCTTGCCCCAGTTCCATTCGGGTTGAATCAATAGAATTCGCAACTCATCCGTCTCCGTAAATACGGGCACATTTCGCTCGCCCGGATATTATATACCATATTAAGCCAGGATTAAGCCAAAATACAAAATCTGCGTCTAATTGCAAATATGGCAACCTATTATCCTTCCTGCGGCGAAGATTTTTCACCTGGCGGCCGTGACTTTCCGTCCGCTCCGCCGGCCGATTCTTCGCGCGACGCGAGCAATCGTTCCATGCAGCGGCGGGAAACAACGATACGCTTGAGGTAGACCAACTCTTCGAGTTTGCTCTCCAGCGGCCCGCGCGACCGCTCGTGGAGGAGGAACGGGCCGTGCTTTTCGCCCTTGTGTTCGACCCATATCGGCTGGCCTTTAATGGCGCCGGTGATGTAAGTGTCGTCGGCCAGGTGTATCTTCCACAGGAAGCGGCGGTATGGATATTCCTTGCCGGTGTAGAATTTTTCCGGCCGGCCCATCTCCCCGAAGCGCCAGTGAGGCCGCATTTCCTCCTCGACGACCACGGCATTGACACTGAGGGCCGCAGGCAGCGGCACGCGACGCCAGCGCCTCTCGGCCCCGACGAATACCTTCAGCGGCGTCTCGGTGGTGGTGTAAATATCACCGGCAAGGACCGTCCCGTCTGACAATTCCACCACGCCGGGGACCGCATCGGGATTGGCGCCGCCGGGCTTTAGCGGATTTTTTACATCCTGCCGGGCGGGTCGGCTCTCGGCCGTCTGCGTGGCCGGTTCGGCCCGGTCCAGCCAGTACTGCAGATTATCCGCCGGCCGTGTCGCAGTTTCTTCCGCCATCACAACAGCGAACCCCGCCGCAACCACCATCGCAAAAACCTTGGTGTAAATCCGAAACCTCATACCACCAATTATAACGCGCCGATAAGACTAATTCTTCTATTTACCGAAGGTGCGTTGGTAAACCTCACAAAACGTTTGGTGCGCCGCGTCGTCGAAGAGCACGAAGTAAACGTCTCTCAGTTTCGTGCCGGCGGCGATGTGCTTTTTGACCTCGCCGAGCATAATCTCGGCGCAATCGCGGATGTCGAAGCCGGCGATGCCTGTGCCCGTGGCCGGGAACGCCAGCGTGCGGATGTCGTTTTCGGCGGCCAGTTTCAGCACCGCGCGCGTGGAGTCGCGCAGAGACTCGGCCGTGGTCCGCCCGCCAAGGCGCATCGAGGCCTGGTGAATAACATACTTGGCGGGCAGCCGGCCTGCGCCGGTAACGGCCGCCTGGCCGACCTCGACCGGCCCGTGCCGGTCGCACTCTTTCTGTATGTCCGGGCCGCCCTTTTTGCGGATCGCCCCGGCCAGTCCGCCGCCCAGTTGCAAATCATTGTTGGCCGCATTCACTATCGCGTCCACCTCGTACGCCGTCAGGTCGCCTTTTTCGATGTGTATCTCGGTCATAGCGTCACCTCAATTTGATTAAGGCAGGTGAATCTTACAGCGCGACGGACGGACAGTTCCACAGTCCGTCGTTTTCACTTGTCCTGAGGGCCGAAGAGATGAAACTCCCAGATTGTCGGGCCCTCGGTCGCCTCGAGAATATTCAGCCGCACGTGCTGGGCCTTTACAGGGCTGAATTCCCTGCTGTAGTTTTTACCGATTGTTTCGCCTTCCAGAACGGTTTTCCACGTGTCGCCGGCCTTGTACTCCAGCCGGAACTTCCTCACCCGGCGCCACATGCGCTCATCTACCAAACCCTTACCTGCCTTTAGGGACTTTTCAGGATTCTCTTGGCGCCAGATAATTGTCGGTTCGGCCGACGGCGAATTCGCAAACTTAACGAGCCGTTTCCCGGGCAACTTCCAGGTCAACGTCGAAATAAAACGCCGTCAGGGGTCTGTGCGAGATCGGCTCCTTGTTGTCCAGTCTGACCTGTGCGTGGTAAGATCCCTTTTCAGAACGGCCGGGGCGGACGCTCACTTCCATGGTTTTCCGACGCCCCTGGAGCACATGGCGTGCACGATGGGCCGTCCTGCGGCGAGTTGGGCCTTATGCAGTTTGGTGTAGGTCTTTACGATGTCCTGCCCCTTGGTATTTGCACCAGTCTACCTTGAGATAATCGCATCGCCACCGGGCGAAACTGCGCATGTCGCTGAACTCGTGGCCTTTTGAGCCGGGCATGGCCTTGGAGCATGTCCGCGTTCCTGCATCAGCCCTTCGGCCGCCGATAAAGCGCCAACAGTCACCATCAAAATCACCCGATAATATCGTGTTTTATACGCCCTTTCGTTTGGGGCACTCAACGGTTGTCCGGCCCGACCGGTGAACCTAATACTGTTACGCTTTATAACTCCAACCTCATGACGCAATCATGCCGTTACTGTCATGGCGTTCGGCCTTTCTTCACAACTTCTCGGATTATTGCATCCTTCATGTCTATTAAGTTCCAAGTTTAGATGAGGCATTATATAAATCAATTCACGTTTCTTCTTGTCTGTTCCTTGGCCAACCTCATCGGGCAATCCAACGCGGACGGATTTCGTTGACCGGCAGCAGCGGAGTTTATACCATTGGAACGAACTAAATCATCACGCGAAAGGATTAGCCGTGCCTCCAAAGCCGATTATAGACTTGGCCGAACTGGATACCAGCAAAGTGGACATACCCAAAGACGATATTTACCGCGTCAATCCTCATCGATTCGAGTTTCAGCAGCTGGACGGGATATACTTCATAGACTACGAGAACTACATCATGGCCGGCTACCGGGACGTGCGCGACGACGAGTTCTGGGTGCGGGGCCACATACCGGGCAGGCCTCTGTTGCCGGGCGTGCTGATGATAGAAGCGGCCGCACAACTGGTAAGTTATTATGCTATATCTCATGCCAAAAAAAGTGGTTTCATGGGATTCGCCGGCGTCAATGACGTAAAGTTCCGCGGCACGGTGAGGCCGGGCAAAAAAATAATCATGCTGGGCAAAATGGTGGAGCAGCGGCCCCGCCGCTACACGGGCGACACGCAGGGATTCGTGGACGGGAAAATGGTCTACGAGGGCAGGATAACGGGAATGTGGGTATAGAAATATCTTTCACCCGCCGCAGGCAAAAGGAACCAAAGGGTCGACCTGCCCGCGACAGACACCTGAGTTGCGAGTCCACTAATTAACGAGTCAACAAATCAGCAATGTAACCGTAAAAATGGCGACTGTTCCTGTTTTACAAGCGGCTATCACTTATAATCTATATTCACGGCCGGCGAGCGGCCAAGCGGAACCCGAACCTTTGAACCGCGCCTGCGAACTATAACCTGAAGGTGGTTTAGTTAATGTTCAAGCGCCTGTACCAGTTTACCAAAGACCACTGTCGCCGGCGGAGGTGGAGATACGTTTCCACCGGCCGGCACGGCGCGGGTCTGCTGCTGCTGATGCTGCTGGTGGTCATGGTCTACGGCTACTGGTACATGACCAACGACAGGCGGATTCGCCATTACGCCGAGAGTTTCCTGTCCGAACTGGCCGGCGGACGGGCAAAAGTAGAACACGCCCACATGGGCATATTCGGCAAGATATCGCTGCGGAACGTGCGCGTGTACCTGCCCGGCAGCGAAAGCCCCAAACCGTTCTTTCGCGCGAAAATCATCAACCTGCGACACCAGCCGTGGAACCTGTTGCTCAAAGGCCGGCTCGATCCCACCGAGGTCATCTGCCAGGACAGCGTGCTCACGATGGAATACGACGCCGAGACGGGCCGCAACCTCACCTACGGTTACCTGAGCCAGATGGGAACCGGGGGAGGAATGCAGCCGGCCAGGTGGGAAGAACTCATGGCTGCGGTTCGAATAAGGCAGCTGCACCTGCGGAAGGTCGTGGTCGGCGAAGGCATGAGGCAACTTGTCGATGAAAACATCCTCGACGTGTCGATGACTCCGTCCGGGCCGGATAAATACACCATCGCTTACGAGGGACAGCGCAAAGTGGGCGAATCGTTCATCCACGGCTCCGCCGAACTGAACGTGGGCACCGGCGAGATAGTCCATTCGGGCTCACTGAGGATAGAAGGATTAAGAAGGACACTGCCCCCCAAGCATCACCGGTGGCTGCGGCGGTTCGGCGTGAAGGGCAAGATTCTTTACAAGGGCCGCACGAGTCTCGCCGGCGACCAGGTGGTCTTCGAAACCGAACTGGACGGCGTATCGCTGGAGCTGCCGAAGGAACAGGGCGGGCTGGACCTCGCTGACGTCCGCGGCACGCTGCTCTTCGCCGAAGACGGTGTGACGCTCAAAAACATTACCGGCCGGATTGAACAGTCCGGCCGCGCTGAATTCAATATCTCGGGGCAGTACGGGGGATACCGGCAGCACAGCCCCTACCGGGTGAAAATTTCCATCCGGGGCATGAATATTCCGGATGTCTCAAAATTGACCGACGAGGACGAAAAGCCCGCACCGCTGGCGGCGGTGCTGGGAGAAATACGCCGCAGGTTCCGCCCGGAAGGACCTGTCGACATATCCGTTCTCTGCTCCCGCCCCGAGAACGGCAAAACCACGTTCAAGGGCACGGCCGAGCCGCGGGGCGTGAAAATGCTGTATAACAAATTCAAGTATCCCCTTCACGACGTCAGCGGAACCATAGATTTCGATTCCCGCCGCGTTGTGGTCAAAAAGGTAACCGGCCGGGGCAACGGCGCGGATGTAACGATAACAGGCGTGGTTCGGCCCCACGACAAACAATATGACATCAGCATACGCGCCGAAAAACTGCCCCTGGACGACACGCTTCGCAGCGCCATGCCGGAGGAACTGCTCAAACTCTGGGACTCCGTATCGCCCGGCGGGCGGGCGGCGGCCGCGACGGCGCGTATTTATCGCAAAAAAGGCGACGAAAAGCGGCATACCGAGATAGGCGTATCCCTGAAAGGCCGGGCCGAAATCACTTACACCGGCTTCCCCTATCCGCTGGGAGGGCTGGTCGGCGAGGTTGCCTTCGACGACGATTCCATGGAGATTTCCCGCGCACGCCCGCTGATGGCCTCCACGGGCCAGATGCGGTGCCAGATTTACGGCCGGATACGCGGCCTGCGGTCGAAGTCGCCCCTGCCGGAGATGACCGTCGAGGCCTTCCGAGTTCCCATCGACGATAAACTGCTGGCGGCGGTGGGCGAGCGGACGCGGAAAACGATATCGCAGTTCTCGCCCGCCGGCCGGATACGCAAGGTCGTGGCCGAGGTGGGCCGAAAAGCGGACGGCCGGCTTGACTACGACGTGTCGGTCATGCTTGACGGGGCGTCGTTCAGGTACGCGGAGTTTCCTTACCCCGTCGAAGACGTGTCCGGGCGGCTAAGTATACTCCCCGACCGGGCCATCATCGAAGAAATTACCGGCGCTCACAAAGAGGCGAAAATCGGCATCAGCGGGCAGGTGTTCCTGCGGAAAAAGAACCCCGGTGTGGATTTGCACATCGAGGCCGAGAATATCGATCTCGGGCGGGAACTTCGCGCGGCGCTGCCGGATTCGCTCAAGGAGGTGTGGAGGCGTTTCGACCCCGCCGGCGCGGCCGACCTCAGCATCGACATATCGCGCAACGTGCCCACGCCCGGGCTGGACTACCGCGCGGCCATCAGGCCAAGGGACATGTCCGTCACATGGCGGGGGCTGCCTTACACGGTCGAGGGCATAACCGGAACAATCATCACCACGCCCGACAAGACCACGCTGAAAAACCTATCGGCCAGGTCAGGCAAAATGCGCGCCTCGCTCAACGGCACTATAAACACCGCCGGCAAGCGCACCGTGGCCGACCTGAACCTCAGCGCCGAGAACCTGCCGTTCAGGCCCATGCTGGTAAAGGCCCTGCCCGGCGACGTGTCCAAACTGGCCAAAAACTTTCACAAGGGCGGGACCGTCAGTTTCAACCTGCCCCGCCTGCGGGTGGTTACCGAAGACATCACCGATTCGAGCGCCTCTACCGCCCCGGCCACGGTCCCGGCCAGGCGGCCGCGGCGGCGAATCGCCAACTGGAACATGGAGGGTGATGTATCGGTCAAGGATGTAAAAGTCGACCTGGGCCTCGGCGCCAGGAAAATCACCGGCGGCATATCCGGCCGCATGGGTCGCGGCAATAAAGGCCTGAGCATAGAGACCGACATGGAGTTGTCGGGGATAACATGGGGCCGACAAAGCATAGAAAATCTCCGCGCCCGCCTTCTCAAGGCCGCCGGCAGCAACCTGCTGCGGGTCGAGGACATCTCGGGCGGGGCCTACGGCGGACGGCTGGCGGGCTTTGCCGAAATCAAACTCAAGGACAAACTCCAGTACGGCCTGAGCGTCTCGGTCGAGGAGGTCAAGCTGGACAAACTATACTCGGCCGTGGGGGGCGAGGACGAAAAACGACCCGAGAAAGAATCGCAGGTAAAGGGCCTGCTGGCCGGCAACATCCAGCTGGTCGGCGTGGCGGGCAAGCCCGAGTCAAGACAGGCCTTCGGCGTGCTGAGGATATCGAAGGGCAGCATATACCGCCTGCCGGTTCTGCTCGGCCTGCTGCGGGTGGTGTATCTTTCGCTGCCGAGCGACTCGGCCTTCACGCGCGGAAACCTGACTTACCAGATGACGGGGCACAAACTCGTCTTCCGCGAGATATACCTGACCGGCCCGGCCATCTCCATCGTGGGCTCGGGGCGGATGAACACAAAGACCGGCGAACTGGACCTGAACTTCCTGACCGGCCCGCCGGGCAAACTGCCGCCCATCGCCGGGCTGGACCAGATTATCCAGTCGCTGGCCAGGGAAATAATGGAAATACACATCACCGGCACGCTGCAGAAGCCCCGCACCAGGGCCCAGTCGCTGCGGTCGCTGGACGAGGCAATCCGCCGGCTGGTGAACCCCGAACAGGAAAAAGAAACGTCACTACCGCACAACGAATGAACGAAACAGCAAAGGAGCAAAAATGACAAAGGCGAAAGTAGGCATTATAGGCGGCAGCGGACTGGGAGATGCACTGTGCGAAGGCGGCGGCGAACGCCTCAGCGTGGACACGCCATTCGGGTCGCCCTCGGACGACATCCTCCTGACCGAGTGGTCCGGCACGCCCGCGGCCATTATCAACCGCCACGGCGAAGGCCACATGTTCAACCCCTCGAAGGTCAACTACCGCGCGAACATTTACGCGCTGAAGTCACTTGGCGTCACGCATGTCATAGCATCCGGGGCCGTCGGTTCCCTGCGCGAAAAACTCGCCCCGCGCGACCTGGTCATACCCGACCAGGTCATCGACAAGACCTACAGGCGCGTGCCGACGTTCTTCGACGAGATGGCGGCCGTGCACGTGGAACTCGCCTCGCCGTTCTGCCCCGTGCTGCGGCGGCACCTGCTCAGTTGCGCCGAGGCGGCCGAGACGACCGTCCACGACAGCGGCACGTACGTGTGCATGGAAGGCCCGGCCTTCTCCACGCGGGCGGAGAGCCACATGCACCGCGACTGGGGCGGCGACCTCATCGGCATGACGTGCATGCCCGAGGCCCGGCTCGCCCGCGAGGCCGATCTGTCCTACGCAACCGTATGCCTGGTAAGCGATTACGACTGCTGGCAGCCGAGCCCCAAAGACGTGGACAAGCACGAACTGCTAAAGGAAATCCTCTCCAACCTCACGGCCGCCACGAAAAACGCCATTGAACTTATAAAAACCGCCATCGCGCGGTTCGACGAAATCGCCGACAAACCCTCCCCGGCACACAACGCGCTGGAACTGGCCATCTGGTCCGACAGGGAAAAAATCCCCGCCGACGAAAAACAAAAACTCGACCTGCTGATTAGAAAGTATCTCGAGTAGTGCCGCCCCTTTGAGCAGGCGGAATAATCAGCGTCTCGGCCATCGGTGTAAAAAGATTAAAATCCGTTCCTATATGCCTTGGTTACACGCTTAACCAAGCGTAAAGCGTAAAACGGAATCTCACATGACAATTTTAAATAGTGGTGAGATTCGATAAAAGTTTGCTATAATCGGGTAAGGTGAATGAATCGCAATTTTGAGATTATCGGTGATATTCGTGATCGGCAAACTTTCGCATCCGGAAAACAAATTCGAGAGTTGGACCGGCTGAATAAAATATATGGGAAAGGCCGATGGAGAAAATGCAAAGGTTATGCAAAAGTTCGAAGGCGCGATAAGGTTTTCGAGGCGGAAATTCACTGGTACGAGGCGCATGGAATCGGACAGTTTGAATTCAAGATTAAGCAAAGATTATGAACGTTGAAACGGACAAACGGGAAAAACAGCTGTGTCTGTGCATAGACAACGAGGAATATCCTGCCTCGCTGGAGATCAATAAACTCTATCTAATGCTGCCGGATGAGGGGGATGAAGAACTCGACATGATCCGCGTCATTGACGAGTCGGGAAAGGATTACCTCTATCCCAAAGACTATTTTGTCGTGCTCCCGCGGGAATTTTTCAACCTGCTTCACTTCACCGAAAAAACACGCCGCAGAATTATCCGCGCACTGAACCCCGCATGAAAAGTTTTTAATTCCCAAATCCCAAAAGATAGAGAATTATTTTATCCGCGTTTATCTGCGTTAATCCCTGCTTATGTTTTGGGGTTTGGGGTTTGTCTTATCCAATTTTCCCGAAGATCATTTTTCCGGCGGAGGTCTGCAGTGCGCTGGTGACGGTAATATTCACTTCGCGGCCGATATGATCCCGGCCGCCCTCGATAACCACCATTGTCCCGTCGTCGAGGTAGCCCACGCCCTGGCCGGGCTCCTCGCCGGCCTTTATCACCTTCAGCCGCATGTTTTCGCCCGGAAGGACCACGGGCTTAACGGCGTTTGCAAGGTCGTTGATGTTGACCACGTCCACGTCGCGGAGGCGGGCGACCTTGTTGAGGTTGTAATCATTGGTGACCACGCGCCCGTCGAGGTGCTCCGCCAGGGCGACGAGTTTGGCGTCGACTTCGCCTATCTTTTCCACGGCCGGGACGCGGGCATCGTAAATCTCCACGTCGAGTTTCTCGTCGGCGCGAAGGCGGTTGAGTATGTCCAGCCCCCGCCGGCCGCGGTTGCGCTTGAGCCGGTCGTCGGAGTCGGCGATGGCCTGCAGTTCGTCCAGTATGAACCGCGGCACTATCATCCGCGACTCGAGTATGCCGGTATCGGCCATGTCCGCTATCCGCCCGTCGATTATCACCGAGGTATCCAGCAGCCACGGGCGCGGCCCCTTTGCCTGGCGCGAAAACTCCACGTACGGAATCACGAAGCGGAAATCATCCTTGGTCTGCAACACGATGGTCACGCACAGGAACACCACGGCCGCGTCTATGAGCGAGACCACCAGCCGCGCCGTGGGGCCCTGTTCCAGGCCCGGAAACACCAGCACGAACATCTCCACCACCTTGTTCAGCGCGTACGAAAGTATCAGGCCGGCCAGAACGCCGAAGAACAGACCGCTCAGTCCCGCCAGCCGCTTGCTCCGCCAGAACATGTCGACCAGCACGAACAGCAGCGCGAACACCGCCGGGCCGAGCGCATAAACGCCCACGGCGTAAAGCAGGCCTTCGTTGACCACCTCTTCCTGGAACGCAAAGGGGATGGACAACGCCAGCACGACTACGATAAACAGAATTCGAACCAGGTGCAGAACCATATTTCACCTTCGCTGTGAAAACGCCCGGCCGGGCAAAGCCCGCCCGCGTGCGGACGCCGACCCGAGCGTCAATAAACGTGCGGATATATTACTCGACGGTGACGGATTTCGCCAGATTTCTGGGCTTGTCCACGTTGCAGCCGCGCGCCACGGCCGCGTGATACGCCAGCAACTGAAGCGGCACTACCGTCAGCAGCGGCTGAAGCGGCGCCGGGCAGTCCGGAACGTAAACGACGTGACGGCAATACTTGCTAATCTGGTCGTCGCCCTCGGTGGCGAT
This sequence comes from uncultured Planctomycetaceae bacterium, assembly GCA_964472875.1. Lineage (GTDB taxonomy): Bacteria > Planctomycetota > Phycisphaerae > SM23-33 > SM23-33 > CAYYMD01. Next base: position 7,712 of record CAYYMD010000031.1, on the reverse strand, counting down.
GGCGATTACCTCGCCGCCGCGGGCGCGGACCTCCTCGATGTTGCCGACAATCTTGTCGTAAGTGGCGCATCGCGGTGCAACGAAGACCACGGGCATGCCCTCGTGAATGAGCGCGATGGGCCCGTGCTTCATCTCGGCCGCGGGCAGGCCCTCGGCGTGGATGTAGGATATTTCCTTCAGTTTCAGGGCGCCTTCCAGCGCGACGGGGTAGTTGTAACCTCGCCCAAGGAACAGCCAGTTCTCCCTGTCCACGTATTTTTCGGTGAACTGTTTTATCGCATCGGACTGCTTAAGCACCTCGGCGACCTTGTCGGGAATTTCCGACAGTTCCTTCAGGTACGCTTCCATGGTCGGCGGCGACATGAACCTCCGCCGCCCCAGCATAAGGGCCATCATGGTCTCCACCGCCAGCTGGCACGTGAAGGCCTTGGTCGAGGCCACGCCTATCTCCGGGCCGGCGTGCAGGTACACGCCCGCGTCGGTCTCCCGCGCGATGGTCGAGCCCACCACGTTGACAATCCCCAGCGACATCGCGCCCTTGTCGCTGGCCTCGCGCAGGGCCGCCAGCGTGTCGGCTGTCTCGCCCGACTGGCTGATGGCGATGACCGCCGTGCGGTCCTCAATTATCGGGTTGCGGTAGCGGAACTCGCTGGCGTATTCGACCTCGGTGGTAATCTTCGAGAGGTCCTCGAACAGGAACTCGCCCACCAGGCCGGCGTGCCAGGCCGTGCCGCAGGCGGTGATGATAATCTTCCGCGCCTTGGTCAGTTCGCGGCTGACGGCGGTCAGGCCGCCCAGGCGTATCCGATTGTCGCGCAGGTCGAGCCGGCCGCTGAGCGTCATCCGCAGCGAATCCGGCTGCTCCATGATTTCCTTGAGCATGAAGTGCTCGTATCCGCCCTTGGCTATCTCGTCCAGCGTCCACTCTATCTGCTGGACCTCCTTGGTCACCGGCACGTTGTCCAGCGTCATTGTCCGCATGCTGTCGCGGGTGACAACGGCCAGTTCGTTGTCGTTCATGTATATCACGTTTGCGGTGTGCTCGATGATGGCGGAGGCGTCGGAGGCGATTATGTACTCGTTCTTTCCCACGCCGACGATGAGCGGGCTGCCCTTGCGGGCGGCTACTATCTTGTCCGGCTCGTCGACGCACATCACCGCAATGCCGTATGTTCCGCTGACCTCGGCCAGCGCCTCCAGCACCGCCTGCTCCAGCGACTCGGCCCCGTCGTAGTAAAACTCGCTGATAAGGTGCGCCAGCACCTCCGTGTCGGTCTCGCTGGCGAACTTGTAACCCTTGCCGGTGAGAAATTCGCGGATGGTGGCGTAGTTCTCGATGATGCCGTTGTGGACCACGGCGATTTTGCCGGTGGCGTCGGTGTGCGGGTGGGCGTTGGCCTCCGTCGGAGCGCCGTGTGTCGCCCAGCGCGTGTGCGCGATGCCCGCCGTGCCGTCGGATATGCTCTTGTCCTCCTGCACCAGCGATTCCATGATGTTTATCCGGCCGGGGCTCTTGTGTACGCGCAGGGCGCCGTCGGCCGAAATGCATATTCCGGATGAGTCGTATCCGCGGTATTCCAGGCGCTTGAGCCCCTCAATCAGAACGCCGCATGCCTTTTTAGAACCTATGTATCCGACAATTCCGCACATGCTCTGTCCGCTCCATGAAAATAGTCGATTAAGACGATTCCATACTCCGTCCGTAAAACACTATTTTACCATCGGCCGTCGAAAATAGCATGATTAAGAATTCTTATTATTCGGCGGCGACTGTTAATACCGATTGCGGCCGCGGGGCGGCTACGCGGCTATTCGTCCTCGCCGGCCTCGCCGCCGTCTTCTTCGAGTTCGCCGGTCTGCCTGAGGAGCCCTTCCTCCTCGCGGGAGAGGACCTGGATTTTTTTCTCGGCCGCCTCGAGTATCCCCCGGCACTGCTTGACCAGTTTCATGCCCTCGGCGTATTTCTCGATGGATTCTTCCAGCGGGACCTTGCCTTTTTCGATTTCCTCGACGATTTCCTCGAGTTCGGCCAGTGCCTGCTCGAACGTTTTTTTCTGTTTCTGCTTTGCCATGTTCATTCCTTCCCGTCTGCGCCTTCGGCGCCGGTGATGCGGCTTTTTATTTTACCGTCGGCCAGTTCCGTTTCCATGTTCTGGCCCTTGCGGGCCTGTTTAACCGTTCTCATTATCGACCCGTCGGCCCGGCGGGTGACGCTGAAGCCGCGCTTGACTACGCTGCGGTAGGACATTGCATCCAGCTGCCGCCTGGCGGTCGTCAGCCGCTGCCTCGCCACGTCGAGCTTATGCTGCGGCCGGACCGCGGCGAACCTTGCGCCCAGTGCGGCCAGGTCGTCCCCGGCCCGCTTTGACCGCGCGCCCAGCGCCCAGGCAAGGCGGTTTGCCGCCGCGGCCAGGCGGCCCCTCGCCCGCTCCAGCAGCCGCGCCGGGTGAACCGACGCCAGCCGCCGCGACGGCGGCTCGAGCGTCCGCCGCCCGTCGGCCACGCGCCGCTGCGCCCCGCCGGCCAGTCGGTGGGACAGTTCATCCAGGCGCTGCATCCGCGTCCGCAGGCGGTACCGCGGGTCGCGGAAGACGGAACTGCGCAGCACGGCCTGCAAATCCGCCCGCCCGGAGGCGACCCGCTCGCCGACCGCCCGTCCCAGGCGGCCGCCCAGCGTGGCCAGGTATTTCTTCGCCTCTTCGGCGTCGGGCACGGCCATCTGCGCCGCGGCCGTGGGCGTTGCGGCACGGGCGTCGGCCACCAGGTCGCATACGGTTATGTCCATCTCGTGTCCCACGCCGGATATAATCGGCGTCCGCGCCGCGAAAACCGCCCGCGCGACCGCCTCTTCGTTAAAGCTCCACAGGTCCTCCAGCGACCCGCCGCCGCGGGAGAGGATTATCGTGTCTATCTCCAGGCGCGGGGCGTTGGCGTCGAGCAGTTTCAGAGCCGAGACGATGTCGTCGGCCGCGGCGTCGCCCTGGACCAGCGCGGGCAACAGGTACGCCCGCACGCCGGGCCAGCGGACGCGGAGTGTCCGCGAAATGTCGCGGATGGCCGCGCCGGATGCGCTGGTGATTATCCCCACCGCGCGCGGAAAACGCGGAATGGGCTTTTTGGCGGCTTCGTCGAAGAGGCCCTCGCCCTTGAGTTTCTCGCACAGGCGGCGAAACGCCAATTCAAGCGCCCCGGCCCCGCGGGGGCTCATCCGCTCGACGTAAAGTTGCAACTGGCCGCGAACCTCGTAGACGTCGACCCGGCCCTCGGCCAGGACCTCCATGCCGTCCTCGGGCGAGAATTTCAGTCGTGACGCATCCGAGCGGAACATCACCGCGTCGATGGCGCAGTTGGCGTCCTTGAGACGAAAATACAGATGGCCGGAGGAATGCCGCTTGAAGTTGCTTATCTCCGCCGACACCGCCACGCGCGCGGGGAACGCATCGTTCAGCGATCCCTTAATCCGCGCCACAAGCGCCGTGACGGACCACGGTTCGGCGGGCGCGTTTTTCTTCGCACGGGGTGCTTTGTTTTTTCGTTTTGGCTCCCGGCCGGGCGAATCGGCAAACAGCGGCATTTTGTCCTTGCTCATGGGGGTATTTTAAGAATATCCGGATTAAGTGCAAATCGCCACGCGCCGCGCGATGAAATACCGGGCGGGCGGGTCAGACCGACGTAAGCATCATCCCCTCGGGCGAGGGCTTGAACTGAAGCGTGCGGCCGGCGGCCTTTACCAGCAGCCCGCCGCCCTTGCGGTCCAGTTTAATCCGCGAGGCGGGCTTTTTGCGGCAGAACGCGCTGACGAACATCGCCTCGCGCGCGGCCGCGGCCGTGAGGCGAAACGTGCTGACCCGGCCGGTCTCCACATCCATCTCCACCTGCGGCGAACAAGCCACGTCGAACCACAGCGAGGCCTTCGCGCCGGTTATCTTCGACGGGCCGGCCGATGCGGTCCTGACCTCGCCCGGCGTGTGCCAGGCGAGCTGGATTTTTTCCGCCGCGGCGTTTGTCAGTTCGTCCACGACCACCAGGGCGTCGGCGGCGCCGTCGGCCAGCGTCATCACAACGTGGCGGAGGAACCGCACGTGCTCGCCGCAGGCCACGTCGGCGTTGCACAGTATCCAGCGGTAATTTTTGTGCGAGACGGTCTTGACGATGCGGCCCTGGGCGATGATTTCCTGGTCCCTCTCGCCTACCGTTATGGTGTTGTGCGCCCACGAGGATTTTTCCGACCGCTGGTTGTATCGGCCGGTCAGCAGCATCTCCCCGTCCACCTGAAGGTGCACGGAGTTCATGTCGCGGTGCGAGCGGTAAGCCGACAGGTCGCCGGTCTTAACGGCGGCGTAGAACGACGGGCGGGGCCAGTGGTCGGCCATGGCCGCCCACCCGATGGTCTCGAACGACTTGACCGGCTCGAGTTTGGGTTTGTCTTCCTTCGGCGCGGGCAGGTCCTTCGGCCTAAGCAGCATCGCCAGGCCCGCCATGGACCACCCGCTGGTGCCCACGTCGTGCTGGAACGAATATTTATCCAGCCACCACCCCAGTTCCCTGCGGTCGAAGTACCGCACCAGCAGATACAGCGCCGACGGCAGCGCGCCGTGGATCATGTCGCCGAAGCCGGCCCACTGCCCGTGGGGCGAAAAGTAAACCGGGAACAGCCCCGTGGCGTCCATGCCGCGTGCGTGGAGTATCTTCCTGTCGCCGGTGAGCCGGTCCTGCCCGCAGGCCAGCAGCATCAGGTAACGCATGGCGTAGGCCCACCACGTCACGCCCTCGTCCCAGCCGCCGTCGCTGCCCAGCGCGTCGAAGAACGGGGCGAGTTTGCCGACGCCCTTTTCGAACGCCCGGGCGGCCTCGTCGTGCTCATCCGAAAGCGCCAGTGCGGCAAGGGCGCAGCCGGAATTTATCACCGCGTTCCAGTGGTGGTAGCAGGCGCTCCACCAGGCGCCCTCGGCCACGGCGGCGAGATAGGGCCTGACGCCCTTGTCCATGCAGGCGGCGATTATCGATTCGCGGTCGCCGGTCTCCAAATCCTCCCACAGCCAGTCCAGCGCGATCACGGCCGCAACCGACGCCTCGGCCGTGCACAGGTCCGCCTGCGGCGCCTCTTCCCTGCCGGCGTGAAGGCCAGGGTCCGTCCAGCTTTGCCAGCTGCACAGGTTTTTCAACTCTTCTACGGCCCGGTCCCTGAAGGCCGTGTTCGGGTCGATGTGATGCGCAACGAGAAGGTCGAGCATGCGGCCCTGAGCGGTCCTGGCCGCAGACAGCGCAGCGTCGGACTTGCCCTGCTGCCACAGCATCCGCCACTTGGCCTCGGTCACCGGCGCAGATTCGAGTATCAGAGAACACCGCTTCTGCAGCAGGTCGTAAATATCGTCGAACGGCGCAGCGCCCAGCCGGTTTTTGAGCGACCGCAGTTCATCCCTGTCGGCAATTATTCCGCGTTTCATCGGTTCCACCGCCTTTGAAGTAACTATACTTATTACGATACAAAATAGCAGCAAACACACCGCCGGTTCAAGCCAAACCGCGCCGGGGCGGGATTTCATCCGCGCACCGGCGGCGTCTTGCCGTTATAATCACCACCTCATTCGCGGATAAAAAAGAGGCAACCGATGCCGGCCAAACAGAAAAGCAAGGCAAAACAATCCGACGCCGAACTCATCCGGCGGCACCTGGACGGCGACCGCGAGGCGTTCGACAAACTGGTGCGCCGGTACTGGCGCGAGTTGTACGGCTTCCTGGCGCGGTTCACCGGCGACGCAAGTCTGGCCGAGGACGTTCTGCAGGAGACATTTTATCAGTTGCATACCTCGGCCGGGTCGTTCGACACCAGCCGGCGGCTGAAGCCATGGCTGTTCACCATCGCCGCCAACAAGGCCCGCGACATGATGCGAAAAAGGTCCCGCCGAAGCGCCGCCCCGCTCGACGCCTCAGTCGAACACGACACCGGCGGCGCCACCTACGCCGACCTCATGCCCGCCGACGTGCCCGAACCCGGCGAAGTTCTTTCGAACACGGAGACCAGCGAGTCCGTAAAACAAATAGTCCATGATATGCCGGAGAATTTGAAGACAGTTCTACTGTTGTGCTACTTTCACGATTTTTCGTACAAGGAAATTGCGGAAATGCTTGATATTCCGATAGGTACAGTCAAATCGCGGCTCCACTCGGCGGTGAAAAATTTTGCCGGCCGGTGGGCTTCGCACGTAAGGGGCCGGAGTGGTTCAAATGAGTGACGCAACTGGCAACGAACAAATTCTCATAGAATATTTTATTTTTCGCGGACGCGGCGATACACCGCTCGACGACGAACAGATTGAATCCCGCCGCAGAAGCGACCCGCAGTTCGACGAACTTTACCGCAAACTGGAAAAAACCTTCGCCGCGCTCTCTCGCGCGTCCGACGGCGACCCGCCCGCCGACATGCCCGAGCGGATTATCTCGGCCGTGGAGGACCGCGCCGCGGCCGGGGAAAAATCCCTGCCCGTCGAGGAACTCATGAACCGCTCAAACGAGCGGCCGACGTTCTCGCTGCGCGAACTGGCGGCCATGGCGGTGGCGGCGGTTATCCTGGCGACAATGGTCCTCGTATCTCACCGCGAGGCGCAAAAGGTGACCAACCGACAGTTATGCAGGGCCAACCTCGGGCAGATCGGCAACGCGCTGATGTTCTACGCCAACGGCAACGACGGCTACCTGCCGCACGCGGCGAAACTCACCGCAGGCGACGGCCGTCGCCTCCGCTGGCTGGGGCAGAACGGCCGTGAGGCGGTCAGCAATTCCGCGGCGCTGTTCAAACTCATAAAGGCCGGATACGCCCGGCCGGAGATGTTCCTGTGCCCGGGCGTGAGCGGCGAAAAGCCGGCCGGCTTCACCGTCACGGCCGACATGAACGACTTTCCCAACGAAGACTGCATCCACTACTCCTACCAGCACACGCTCGGCCCGTACGGCCGCGGGCGAAAAGGCGACGGAAACCCGCCGCTTTCGGTTAACTTGGCCCCGATGTCCCGGGTGGCTGAGCGGATGGCCATACTGGCCGACAGCACCCCGCTGTTCGAGAAGGGATGCTTTCATCCGGACCGGCTCGACAAACCGGCCGGGCGAAACCACGACGGCGCCGGGCAGAACGTCCTGTACCTCGACATGCACGCCGAATGGGCCGAGAAACCCTCCATCGGCGTCAACGGAAACCACATCTTCCTGGCCGACGGCATCCGCGATTACGACGGCGACGAAACCCCCAACGACCCTACCGACACGTTCCTCCTGCCGACATACTCCGGGAAATAGCAAAACCTCCACTTGCCCGCCGGGCTTTATGGCGGGTGCGAACGCGGGGATAATATATCGGAAAACTTAAAACTAAAAACTGAAAACTTAAATTCGGTTGCCCTGGTGAAGAAATGTCGAATGTCGAATCAATGACGAAACAAATCCGAAATCCGCAATCCGAAATTCGAAATATGTTTATCCACTGTATCACTGCTGATTTGCGCGCGCAGCGGCGCGGGGAAATTCGGGATTGGCGGGGAAAAAATAAAATTTTTTATGTGTTCTCCCGGCCGTGGGTTACGAATTGCGGATACGCCCTCCGGGCGCGGTTTGCGCGCGCAAAGGTGTTGTTTCGTCCAAGTATGGAGGGAATTAATTTCGGATTTATGATTTCGGATTTCGGAATATGAAAAATACGAAAGGCGAAAATGGCCAAT
>CAYYMD010000030.1:0-37531 GCA_964472875.1 uncultured Planctomycetaceae bacterium | reverse complement strand
GCCAGCTCGCCAGATGGCACAAAATAAAACTTACACATAATATTTGACACTATCTATAAATCCACGACCCTGAACCTGCTGGCGAAGGCATATTTCGACAGTGGGCAGTATCGCCGTGCAGTGAACACCTTGTCTAAGGTAAGTGGGGGGAAGAACGTAAGATGAAATTCAACGATATTACAGTAATTATTATGATGCTGGCGGTTCTATTCGTCCCGATAAACTTTTTTGCTGCGTGCAATCGGGCCGCAGGCGGCGAAAATTCTTCTGATTCCGAAAATGCCTCGACAAAATCCGCCGCGGCGAATGATGGAAATCTCCAAAGTTTGAGCCCCGGCATAAAGCAATTGTGGCGGTCGCATATCAGCCCGCCTGAGGATGAATCCTGCGATTCAGGCGACAGTTTCACCGGCACACTTAAAGCGCTAAAGTCGGTCAGAATGAAAACTATCAAACCTCGGGTAGGCGAACCTTCCGATGAGAAGACCCAGCCCGCTACACAGCCGGCCCGCACACAAACTGTGGAAATATCCGATGAAGTTATCGCCGAGTTGAAAAAGGCCTCTATGCAGGGAGAGGTTGATACCGTTCTTCTGGCAGACGCACTTCGCATGGCCGGGCACGAAGAACAGGCCGCCGACCTCTATCTGCAGGCGATTCAGAGTTCGGACGATGAGGGCCGCAATGCTTACTTGCTTTTCATCTCTGCCGATTGTCTGTGCCAAAGTGATTCCGACGCGGCCATTGAATGTTACGAGGAACTGATTACCCAATACGGTGAAACTGTCTGGGCCGAACTGGCGCAGGTGCAGATGAAGATACTTCAGTGGAAGGCAACAAATAAGGTCGCTTCACTTTTGAAATCGGTGTCACAGGAAAGTATGGGGAATACCCGTAAACCCGAAGGAATAGCAAACAGGTGAGTCTCAACGTAATAATATTGGCAAGGCGCGATGAAACGATGCAGGCGCTGCATGCCGAGCTCGCAGGCAGTAGCGGTTCTTCCGTTGTCGAGAAAGGTGTGGAGTCGGCGGTATTTACTGATGCCGCTTCGGCCAAGGCCGCCGATGCCGTGCACTGCTGTGACCTGATATTTGCTGAAACGGATCTTCCAGGCACAGAGGAATTAGTGAGAGACATATTGTGCGACCGACCCGAGATGCCGCTTGGACTCATATTACCGGAAGGTGGCCAAAACGACTCAAATGATCACTTTGAACAGAAGAATGTGAAATATTTTGTATCACCGATTAATCAGGAAGAACTGGCTGCATTCATCGAAACTTTCAACACACCGTCGGCCAGCGGCGTAGTGGCCACTATAAACGGCGGCAGTGGCGAAGCCCATGCTATCGCCGGAGCAAGTGATGCGTTTGTGCAGGTGGTCGAGCATGCCAGGCGCATTGCATCCACATCCGTGCCTGTGCTGATCACCGGCGAGAGCGGTACGGGCAAGGAGTTGATTTCGCGTCTTATCCACTGCCACAGCGCGAGAAAAGAAAACTCGCTGGTGACGGTGAATTGCGCGGCGCTCAGCGATTCGCTGCTTGAGAGTGAACTGTTCGGCCACGAACAGGGCGCGTTCACCGGCGCAAGCCGCAGGCACGCCGGACATTTCGAGCAGGCGCATGGGGGGACGATCATACTGGACGAGATTTCCGAGACTTCACGCAAACTTCAGGCCGAATTGCTGAGAGTGCTTGAGCAGCAGGAATTCAAACGTCTCGGCGGGACCGAGGACATTCGCATAAACGTGAGGGTGGTGGCTACGACAAACCGCGATCTTGCCAAAATGGTCCGCAAGGGAGGTTTTCGAAAGGACCTGTTTTACCGTCTGGGCGTAGTGCGGCTGAATGTGCCGCCGCTGCGTAACAGGCCTGAGGACATACCCGTGCTGGTGTGGCACTTCGTGAATATGTACTCAGCGGAGGCAGGGCGGAGCATATGCCATTTGGATGATGAAATGATGGAGATGTTCGAGCGCCACGACTGGCCGGGCAATGTTCGCCAGTTGCGCAACGTTGTTCGCTCTGCCATGCTGTTCGGCAGCGGGCCGGTGCTCTCGCTGGAGCATACCCCGCTTATACGCTCCGAACTCATGCAGACCGAAAATGAACCTGATTCCTCCACGCTGCATCTGAAGGAATTGGAGCGGCAGGCCATTCTCGAGGCCCTTCGCCGCACCCGTCGCAACCAGGCAAAGGCCGCACGCCTGCTGGGCATAACTGACAGGACGCTGCGGGAAAAACTCCGCAAGTACAACCGCTCGGGGCGACTGAGCGAAGAGCTCGCATCGGGAGAGAACAAATGATAAAGCCCACAAACATGAGCGAATACCTCCAGGCGGCGATAAAGGCCTCCGAAATGAGGCAAAGCGCCATCGCCGAGAATATCGCCAACGTAGACACGCCGGGCTACCGGCGGAAGGTCGTCGAGTTCGAGAAACAACTGGCTGAGGCGATTGACTCATCCGGAAAGGTTGATCCCGAGAAGCTAAAAATCGAATTCTCACGGCTTACCGGCGCCTCGGCCAGCGTACAGCTGGAGAAGGAAATTGGCGACCTCATCCGCAATTCGGCGGCGACGAAGACCTATATGCGGCTGTTGTCGAAACTGTACAGGCAGATGGAACTGGCGATGCAGGGATAACTGTTACGGAGAACCCAAGATGAGCATTAACGGCGTAAGCAACACGATAGACATGGCCATCTCAGGCCTTCGTGCGCAATCGGCGAAGCTGGACGTAATTTCAGGCAATATCGCCAATTCAAAAACCACCCGGACGCAAACGGGTGAACCTTACCGCAAGAAGCACGTACTGCTTGCCGCGGACAGCGATGCGCCCGGTTGTGTCAAGGTCGAGAAAATACTCGAAGACCTGTCTACTGACTTCAAGCGTATTTACATGCCGGGGCATCCGGATGCCGACGAGAACGGCTACCTTCGGATGCCGAACGTGAACCTTCCGATGGAGATGATGAATATGGTTCAGGCCAGTCGGGCCTACCAGGCGAACGCGGCCGTGTTAAAACGTTACCAGGCACTCGTAGACGTTGCGATTGAACTACTAAGATAGGGAGAAATTATATGTCGGGTATAAATCCAGTACAGGGACTCGGGTCGGGTTCGGTATACGGAACTTCCGGACAGGGACAGGCCAAGCCCGCTTCGGACAAGGTACAGAACTTCGGAAAGAGTCTGGTCAACTCCATAAACAAGGTGGACGGTCAGCAGCAGGCCTCGGCCGCTGCTATCCAGGATTTGCTGGCCGGAAGAAGCAAGGAAATTTTGCCGGTGGTTGCAAAGGTGGCCGAGGCGGACACGAGCTTCAAACTCCTGCTGGGCGTACGCAACAAAGTTATCGAGGCCTACAAGCAGACTATGAACATGCAGGTATGACCGTTCTTTGCTCATAAGGATATAAAGCATTGGCAGGCAGCATTGACAACCTCAAACAGATTTGGCAGGCCACGGGCTTGCTGCAGCGCGTGATAATCGTTGCGGTTGTTCTCGCGCTGGTGGGTGTGGGGTGGGTGCTGTTCAGCTGGGCCGGAAAACCCGAAATGACCCTTCTTTATAGCAACCTGAATCGGGAAGAGGCCGCAAAAATCGTCGAGAAAATAAACGACGCCGGTATACCGCATGAACTGAGTGACGGCGGCACCACCATCAAGGTTCCCATAGACCAGGTGCACTCGCTACGATTGAAGATGGCTTCGGCCGGTCTTCCTACGGGCGGCCAGGGCGGATATGAAATACTCGACAAGGAAAAAATCGGCGCCAGTCCTTTTACCCAGCGGGTTAATTATGCCCGTGCTGTTGAGGGCGAACTGGCCAAATCCATCCAGTTGATGGAAGGCATCACCCAGGTGAGGGTGCATGTGGTACAGCCGGAGTCGGATATTTTCGCCGGTGAAAATAAGGGCGGATCGGCGACCGTTGTTATTAAAAAACGTCCCGGCTGGCGGCTGGGTTCATCCAATGTGGCGGCGATAGTTAATATGGTCGCCGGCAGCGTGGAAGGAATAGCGGCCAAAAACGTTGTTGTCGTGGACAGCGGAGGGCATCTGCTGGCCGGTGGCGAATCCGGCAACGATGTGGCATCGAAGGCAGGGACATTCCTGGATTACAAATCACAGGTTGAGCAGTACCTTTCCGAAAAAGCCGAACAAATGCTTGCCTCTGCCCTGGGGCCCGGCCGGGCGTCGGTGCGGGTAAACGCGCTTGTTGACACGGATAGCACGGATGAGTCCATTGAGACCTACTCGCCCGATGAACGGGTGGTGATGAAAGAAGAAATTCAGAGCAGTTCCTCCTCACCCGGAGAGGCGGAAGGTTCAAATAGCGGCTCGACGCGTGAAGAAACAATAACAAATGAATATCTCGTTTCTAAGACAACCAAACATATTTCCGACCTGCCAGGCGATATAACCTCGCTGTCGGTAGCGGCAATGGTTGACCTTTCCGTCCCGGCCAAAAAAGAAGGCGGGGACGGAGAAGGCGGCGGCCAGGCCTCGCAGAAGATTATGGCCGTGACCGACGTGGAGGAAATAATCCGCAACGCGTTGGGACTGAAGGAAAGCGACAAACTGAAGGTCGTGGAAACGAAATTTCGCAAACCCGCCGCGGCCCAACTTCCCGCTCCTGAGTCGGAGGGGTTATTCAGTAGCGATTTTCTGCTCCAGATGGCCGAGCGATTCTCTCTGGGCATTATGGTCATAGGTGCACTGATTTTGCTGCGGATGCTCAGAGGCGCCAGGAAAAAGGTCGAGTCCGCCGAACAGTCATCCGCCCAGGCGCTGGAAGGCAGTGCAGGAGCCGGAAGAATGTTGCCGAACACAGCTGAGCAAAATCCCGATATGCTGCGGGCGCGTATTTCGCAGGCGCTTCAGGAAAACCCGGACGAGGTGAAGCGTCTTTTCCGAAAATGGGCGGAACCGGAATCTCAGGGATAATTTATGGCGTTAAGCGGTTCACAAAAAGCTGCGATGTTGCTGGCGACGCTGGATGCTCCTGCGGCGGCGGAACTGCTGCAGTCTGTCCGCCCCGAGACCGCCACTGAAATAGCAGCTGAACTGGCGTGCATACGCTCAGCCGGTAGCGGATCGCCCCAGCAACAAAACGCAGTGGAGGAGTTCTGCCGGATGCTGAGCAATGGATCATCCTCACAGGATTCCAGCCAGTATATCCGGCAGGTTTTGAGGATGTCTCTAGGCGAAGAAAAATTCGACGATGTTTTTCAGGATGTGCAGCGAAAGGTCAAGATGCGAGATCCCTTCGCCGGGATTCGCACGGCTGACGTAGACGATATTACCGCGGCCGTTAAGGATGAATCTCCTCATGTAATAGCGATAGTTCTGGCCGAGCTGCCATCGGCCAAGAGTGCAAAACTGCTGGCTGCTCTTGACGAGGAGCCCCGTTCCGCTGTTGTTCAGGCGATGATTTCGGGCCAGAGCGTTCTGCCCGAGGCCCGCATGCGAGTGGCTACACTGATTGAGCGCCGCCTCGGCGGCGTAGGAGATGAATCCGGCACATCTTCGGGCCAGGATAACGAGAAGGTTATTAACGCACAGGCCAGAAGAACCGCTGTTATCCTGCGTTCCATGGATGTCAAACTGCGCGAGACGCTTATCGGTGCACTTAAGGAGCGAGATAAAGACTTGGCCGTCAAAACGATAAATATGATGGTTCTGTGGGAAGACCTGACGGTCATCGAAGACCGCGCCATGCAGGAGGCGCTGCGCAGCGCCGACGCCGGCAAGCTCGCACTGGCCCTGCACGGAACCGATGACGCTATCGCCGGAAAGGTTCGCAAAAATATTTCTGAGCGCGCAAGGGCGATGCTGGATGAGGAAGAATCTCTGTTGTCGAAACCAAAGCAGGAAGAAATCGAGAGTGCCAGAGAAAGCATACTGAAGGTGCTCCGCGATATGAACGCGCGTGGTGACCTGGATTTTCAACAGGAATCTGATTCGTGAAACAACTTGAGATAAAACTTCCCTCAGCGATAGGACAAATTTCGCTGGCCACGGATGTGACCGGCGGAGGACCCGGTGGTGGTAAGCAGGAAGAGTTCCAAGCCGAACAGATAAACCAGCGTCTTCAACAGCAGGTTAAGGCCGAACTGGACGCGCTCGGTAAGGCGCGCACGGCGCTGGAGCAGGCCTGCGGGCGGGTTCAGCAGGCACACCAGGAATTCCTGTCCCGCGCCGAAGAGCAACTGGTGGACCTGGCCGTGGAAATCGCAGGCAGGGTTCTTATGCAGGAAATACGCGCCGGACGGTACGACATAGAACCCATAGTCCGCCACGTTCTTGACAGGGTTCCATCCGGGGTGGCCCTTACAGTGTTGTTGAATCCCGCTGATCTGAAGCAGTGCGGGCAGATAAACCCACCCGCCGGCGCGGGTGAGATTGATTTCAGGGCCGATGCAAGCGTTCCGCTTGGCGGCTGCCGCGTAGAAACGCCGGATGGGCTGATTCAGACGGACGCGGCCGAGCATTTGGCAGAACTTGCACGGACACTTAAGCATCAGGATTGAAGATTTATGGCGATTGACCTGGACAAATACCGGCTCCGATTGAAACAGGCCGAACTGACGCCTTACCGCGGGACGGTCCTGCACGTGGCGGGTTTGCGAATCGAGTCCAAGGGACCGCCGGTGGGGATAGGCCAGTTGTGCGAGATACGCCTGCGGGACGGGCGGCGCGCACTGGCGGAGGTGGTTGGCTTTCGCGGGCGAAACAGGATACTCATGCCGCTGGACAGCATAGAAGGCATCACCCCGGACGACACAATTGTCGCAAGGTCCGGCCCGCGGTATATCCGTCTTTCGTCGGATATACTTGGCCGTGTCATAGACGGCCTGGGCAGGCCTATGGACGGGAGGGGACCGCTTTGCGGAAACCAGACTCGCTCGCTGGACAACGCCGGGCCACCGCCGCTGAGCAGGCAGCGGATAACCGAACCACTTGTCTTCGGCATACGCGTGTTCGACGGCATACTCACGGCCGGAAAGGGCCAGCGGATGGGCATTTTCTCCGGCAGCGGCGTGGGAAAGAGCACGCTGCTGGGCGAGATTGCACGCGACAGTGAGGCGGACGTCAACGTCCTGGCGCTTATCGGCGAGCGCGGCAGAGAGGTGCGACACTTTCTGGAAGAATCTCTCGGTCCGGACGGACTGGCCAAAAGCGTAGTAGTCGTGGCGCCGGCCGACGCCGCCCCGGTCCAGCGCGTCAAAGGCGCATTTACGGCCATAACCATAGCCGAGTATTTCCGCGACATGGGCAGGAACGTGCTTTTCATGATGGATTCCATGACGCGATTCGCGCAGGCGCAGCGGGAGATAGGCCTGGCCGCCGGAGAACCGCCCGCCAGCAAGGGATATTGTCCCTCAGTTTTTGCGATGATGCCCAAGATAACCGAGCGGCTCGGACAGACGGATATCGGAAGTATAACCGGCATATTCACCGTGTTGGTCGAAGGCGATGACATGTCCGACCCTGTTGCCGATTCTGCAAGGTCGCTTCTGGACGGGCACGTGGTGCTCTCCCGACGCCTGGCCGAACAGGGTCATTACCCGGCCGTGGACATCCTCCAGAGCGTCAGCCGACTTATGCCATCTGTAACATCACCGCAGCACCGCGACGCCGCCGCCAAACTACGGGCGATTTATTCCACCTATTCCAATGCCGAAGACCTTATAAATATCGGGGCATTCTCACCCGGGTCAAACCGGCGCATAGACAGTGCAGTCTCGCTGATAGACCGGGTCAACGATTTTCTGAGACAGCCGCTGGGCGACCGCTGTCCTTTCGAAACTACTTTGAAGCAGTTGACGGATATTACTGCCTGCTGGGATTCGCTCATGGACGGGCCGGCTGAGAAACAAAAGACGCATGAGGCAGTCAAATGAAACGTTTCAAATGGCCATTACAGAGAATACTGGAACTTACTCATCAGAAGGAGCGTATGATGCAGGGAAAATTGTTCAATATCTCGCAGCAGATTGCCTCGGTCCATCGGCGGATTTTTCAGCGCCGCTCCGCTACACGCACGGTGCTGGGGGAGCTGTCGCAAATGTCGCCCGCCGACAGATTAAGCGTTTTCGGAACACTTACCGAATGCCTGCGAGCGGAAAAAAAGCATCTGGATGAACTTCAGGAGCAATTGAGCAAATTGCAGAGTCGGCGCAGTGAGACGATGAGCCAGTTCAAACGGACCAGGCAATCACGCGAAGCGCTGGACAAACTCAGGCAGCGGGCATTGGAGAAGCATCTGCGCCGACTCCACCGCGAGGAACAAAAACAAAACGACGAAAGTGCGCGGCTGGTATATGTCCGCACCGCCGGAAAGTGGGTGAAAATACGAACTGATGAGGTGGCGTTATGAAAGGTAAAATGAAAATCATAATTCTTGTGGCGCTGGCTGGATTGAGTTTCGCGGGTTCCTTTTTCCTCAGCAAACTAACCAGTGAAGGTGACAAAACCTCCAAAGCGCCTAGGGAGCAATCACAACAGGCGGCCGGAGGACTGGAGCAGCCGTCTGACCTTTCAATCCCGGCAGGTGTATCTTCACCTGGCATACATATGAAGGAAAGGGAACTGGACCGCCTTGCGAAAGAACTGCGGCTGAAACTCGAGGCAGTCTCCGCACGCGAAGATGAAATCGAAAAGCGCGAAAAGCGTCTCAAACTCGCCGAAAAACTGCTGAAAAAGCAGGCCGAGGAACTCGAAAACCTCCGGGTGCAACTGGTCACTCCCCTGACTCGGCTGCGCGAGGAACAGGCAAAACTCCAAAATATGCAGGTGGCTGTGTCTCAGCGTGAACTGGAAAACATCAAACGCACCGCCAAAATTTACGAGAGCATGGAGCCAAGTAAGGGCGGTAAAATTTTTACCAGCATGTGCAAGAACAAACAGGAAGAGGATGTTGTCAAGATACTGTATTTCATGTCGGAGCGCAACGCCGCCAAAATGCTGGCGGCCATTACAGACACGGAACTGGCAGCGAGACTATGCCAGAAACTAAAGAAAGTCTCGAAACAGGAAGGATAGAAGCAATGGATGTTGCAACCATTATCGGCATAATATGTGGTTTTTCATGCATACTGGTGGCGATTACCGCCGGCAGTACTCCCGCTATGTTTATACACATCCCTTCTATGCTTATAACCACCGGCGGGATGATATCGGCCACGCTTATTCACTTCTCGCTGAGACAAGTGCTGAAAATTATACCTATCGTGAAAAAGACCATTTTCTGCAAACTACCGTCAATGGAGGAAATTATTCAGAAGATGGTGAATTATTCGGCCATCAACAGGCGGGACGGCGCCCTGGCCCTGGAGCGCCACACACAGGATGTCAGCGATCCGTTTATGCTCAAATCACTGCAGATGATAATCGACGGCCAGGATGGAGAAAAAATAGAACAGACCTTGGTCAACGAAATTCGTTGTCTACAGCAGCGCCACCAGGACGGCAAGAAAATACTGGACTTCATGGGCGCCTCTGCCCCGGCGTTTGGCATGATAGGCACGCTCATAGGTCTTATCGCCATGCTAAGCAGTCTAAGCGACCCATCAGGGCTGGGGCAGGGCATGGCAGTGGCGCTTATCACCACGTTTTATGGGGCGCTGATGGCGAATCTTATTTTCATACCGCTGGCGGGAAAGCTCAGCATACGCTCTAGGCAGGAGACGCTGATAAGGGAAATGGTTCTCGAAGGCACGCTTGGAATCGCAGCCGGACAAAGTCCCACCGAGGTTCGGGAGCGGATGCAGGCGTTCCTGTCGGCCCACAATCGAGAAGAACTTAAACCCGAGATTGAAGAAAGGAAACAGGCGGCCTGAATATGCCTGACAGACGAGTACAACCTGACCAGGACGATTCGCAGGATGTCCCGGCCTGGATGACAACATTCAGCGATTGTATGACGCTGCTGCTGACCTTTTTCGTGCTGCTGCTGAGTTTTTCTTCGTTCGATAAGGTGAAATATTCGCGACTAAAAGGCGCTTTGAAATGTCCGCCTCGTCTTATGCTCTCGAGCGTGTTTAGAAATCCCACCACTCCGGAAAATTCGCTAATAAAACGACAAGAACGTGTTGTGGACCGTACAAAAAAAGGTTCGGAAACACCCGATGATTTTTCAGCCCAGGATGTTGAAAGTCCCAAAACCTACCGCGAAGTTTTGAATATAGATGCTTACGCGGACAAAAGAACATTTTATCTGCCTTCAGACGATATTTTCCTCGGCGACGGATATGTATTGAACAGCCGTGGGCGGGAGTTGCTCGCCAATATCGGCGGATTCATGAAAATGGTTCCGTGTAAACTTGTTTCCGGCCACATATCGTCCGGTCGAGAGCATGGCGACTCGCATAATAAGGATATAACACGCGCACACGCGGTGGTTAGTTACATTATAAATTCCACGGGTATTGGCCCGCAGCGGTTCCGTGTAGTAGCCGGGTTCGGAAGTGCTCCCATGCGTTACCGCGGCAGAGATGTGGTAAAGATTGACCTGGTGAATCGGGATATAACTCGCCGGTAATACAATGAGCGAATTTAATAAAAATTCAGACGATGACAAACCTAAGACTCCGGCCTGGATTGTGTCGTACAGCGACATGGTAACTCTGCTGCTGGCATTCTTCGTTTTGCTGCAGGCGTTTGCCGAAAATCAAGACCCTGAACTTTTCCGTGTTGGACAGGGTGCATTCAGGCGTGCAATCGCGGGATTCGGCATACCGAACTGGCTTTTCGGTAGGCCGGAATCCATCGGCAGGGACAGAAAACCTAAATACACCACAGAAGAGTCCGAAAAACCCACAAAAAAACGCGTATTGGACGCTCGAGATGAAAAGATAAGACAGCTTTTTGACGATTTAAAACGGGCGGCGGATACAAAAACCGACAACCGCTGGAACAATCAAGCCACTATTATCAATACACCGATAAGTTTCAGCCGCTTACAGATATCTCCGGATGTCGAGGCGAAACGATTCCTTGACGGTGTATGCAACAACATCCGTTACGGCGTTGAGTCTGAAAATATAACCGTTTACGTCGTTGCAAGGGCGCCGGATCAGCCCTCCGGGCGAAAGCAGTGGCTTACGGCCGCCAGAAGGGCGTGGGAAATTGAGCAATACATGCGAGACAAACTTCGTACACGGCAGGGATACAACTCCATGCGGATAGTATCCTGGGCCGAGCCCTGTACCCCCAAACGGGTCGGCGGCTCTGAAGATGTTGAATTTGTTCGCATTGCGATAGACACGGAGAAATAAGATGGCCGATGAGCAAGAAGAAGAACAACAACAGAACCAGAATGACCGGCAAACGGATGAATCCGTGACCGATGCGCTGGTCAATGACGAAAAAGGTGGGCTGGCGGGTATGATGAAATTTGTTGTGCCTGCGCTGGTGGTGATCCTCTCGGCCGGGGGCGGTTTTTTGGTCAGTCAAATGAATTTCGGCTCCGATACGTCCTCATCCGCCAAAGGCGGCCAAGGCGAGCCACCTCCACCCACCCAGACCGACGAAAACTATAGTTATTATGACCTTGAGCCGATAACCGTAAACCTGAACGAGCCACGGCTTACCCGACACATAAGCGCGACGCTTACGCTGGTTGTCAACAAGGAAGATTACGATAAGGTCGCTCAGGCCGTCGAAAAGAAAATGCCGCAGTTGAAGTCGTGCCTGATTGTGTATCTGTCCGACCGGACGCTGGAAGAGGTTCGGGGAGCCGAAAACCTCAACAGAATACTCCGCGAAATTCAGGATTCGCTGAATAATCGTCTGTGGCCCCGTGGCAGGGGACTTATACAGCGAGTGGACTACAAACAGTGGGTGGTGCAATGACCTCGCAGGCCGCACAAGCAGAAGGACTCGTGGACCAGATGCTCGCCCGCATATCGGCTTCCTCGCCGGCAGCCGAAAAGAACGAGCAGGCGACAGATTATGATTGGACTCGACCACACGCATTTATGCCCGCCCAGCTGGAGCGGTTAAAGACGGTTTCAAACCGGGCTGCAGAAGCCATTGCTGCCGCCCTTGAAAACACGCTCGGCCGAACTTCGGAAATAACCGCTGCCGAACTGGAGCAGATATACGCTGCCGATGCCTTCGGGCAGGAATCCGACAATGCGATGCAATGGGCGATGCTCGGCGACGCTGACGGGCGTACGCGGGGGGCGTTGGGAATTAAGCCCGAAAACGCTTCGGCTTGGGTGGCAAAACTGCTTGGTGGGGAACCCTCCGAAGGCCGGACGATGTCCGCACTCGAACTGGAGATATTAGCCGATTTGTTCGAAACGGTCGCCGCCGCTTTCAATTCCGCATTAAATGAAGAGGGTGTGGATACTTTACAGTGCGATTCACACGCCGCGGAGAACGTGGCCGGGTCGTTCGAGCCAAGCGAGGAAATGCTCGTTTTTGTATATAACGAAGGCGACGACGAAATTGCACGGTTCATACTTTCGTCCGGGTTTATACAGCAGCGTCCGGACGGGCAAAACGAATCACCCCAGCAGATAAAACAGCAGATAATCGACGCGCTTGAGAATGTTATCATAAGCGCAGAGGTGTTCCTGGGCACCGTGCAACTAACGCTGCGCGAAGCAGCGAATATCTCGCCGGGCGATCTGCTGATAACAAATACATGTGCAGGCCAGCCCATCTATTTAACCTCCGACGACAAACCCATACTGGCCGGTTATCCTGCGCGGTTCAAAGATTCTTACGCATTGAAAGTTACTAACTGGACATCGCCGTCCGGGGAGCAAAAAACTTCCCCGAACAAATAATGTGAAGAGGCATAATCATGGCTGATAAAGAAAAAGACACCGCAACCCAGACCGCTGAAGCTCCAGAAGATTCGGCCGCCGTGGCCGCCCAGGAAGCCCAGATGCCGGAAGCCCAGGACAGCCCCGCAGGCCCGGGCGGACAGATTGACGTTCTGTTGGACACGACGATACCGCTTACCGTTCGACTGGGGCAGGTGGATATGGAGATTCGCCGATTGCTTCAAATGGGCCCCGGGGCGGTGGTGAAACTCGACAAGCAGGTTGGTGAACCGGTGGAGGTGTTTCTGCGCGGGACGAAATTCGCCCACGGGCAACTGGTCGTCGTGGATCAGAAAATCGGCGTCCGAATTACCGAGATACTCTCCGGCGCTGCCCCGATAGAACAGGCTCAGGAAAACTGATTAGCAAAGTGTAAAATATTTCAACATTATCTTGTGTCGGAGCGTTTGAATTCTATCCCCGGCGGGATTGACGGGTGGGGGATATAGCGCGTATATGGTCGTATTTCGGCAAATACTCGCCACCGTGTGTAGGTTAAGAGCATACTATCCTTATAAACCCCTATAATTAAAACATATACAATCATAGAGGCGCGCAGGTCAGCAAATCCGGTACATATCGGTAGAAAGGGCCAATTTAAGCGTTAAAAACATCTGTTTTGGCACGCAATATGCACCTAAGTACATACAATGAGGGCTAAATGTAAAATTAAAAGTCGCGCTGATGTGACGGTAGCCGCCCGGATGCTGTTTGCAGCGGCCGTGTTGTTCGTCCCTAAGCTGTGTCACGGCCAGTCGCCTCAGACTCAATCTTCCGCACCGGCTACGCAATTATCCACTGCAGCATCACGACCAGCCAGCAGGCCCGCCGCCGGGGCTGAGTCTGCACCGCCGCCGCAATTCGACGATGCAATACCCGCCGACCAGTGGGGCGACGACCGGCAGCCCATCGTTTACCAGATGTTGGTGGCCGCGGCCATAGTGGTGGTGCTGGGTGTGCTGACATACGTGGTGATAAAAAAATTCGTGCCCGGCCTGCGAAGGCCTCCCGAAGGGGGAATTTCGATAATCGCCTCGACGTATCTTGGCCCCAAAAAGACCGCACACGTCCTTCGGGTTGGCAGCAGGAAGATACTGGTTGCATGCTGGCGAGACGGCGTTGCGCCTTTGGGCGACGTTACGGATGCCTTTCAGGCCGAGGCGACGGAACAGGCCGCAAGTTTCCGCCAGGTAGCACGCAATGTTGGCGCAGAAAACCCAAAAGACGCGGACGACGAGTCTGATAACACCAAACAGTCGCCGGAGAATTAACCTGCGAATATGAGCAAATCCCGACTGATAATTCTCGCAGCGCTGTTCCTGCCGTTAACATCGGCCGGCATACTCATGGCGCAGGATGAAAAGTCCTCCAAGCCCGCCACATCGACCGATTCTCTGCCGGAGCCCGGCCAGGTGGTGAACCTTATAGACAAGGCCACATCGCCTAAGTCGGGCGAGGACGCCAACGAGTGGTCCGCTCCGGTCAAGCTCGCGATTGTGTTCGCTCTGCTGGCCATCCTTCCTGCGCTACTGGTGATGATGACTTCGTTTACGCGTATAGTCATTGTCCTGGCGTTCATACGTCGGGCGCTTACCACGCAGAACATACCACCCACAATCGCAATAATCGGGCTGGCCCTGTTCCTTACGCTATACACCATGTCTCCCACGCTGGCGGATATGAATAAATACGCCGTGCAGCCCTATCTGGATAATCAGATTACGTTCCCTAATATGTGCGACAGGGCAAACAATACATTGAAGAACTTCATGTACCGCCAGACCCGTCGGGCGGACCTGCAGATGTTCTGGAAGATGTCCGGGGCCGAAAAACCCGAATCCGTCTCGAAAATCCCCGCCACGGTGCTGATACCGTCTTTCGCTGTAAGTGAATTCCGCAAGGCGTTCGAGATGGGAGCGCTGATTTTCATACCGTTTCTGCTGGTCGACCTGGTGACGGCGGGGATACTCCTCTCGGCCGGGATGATGATGCTTCCGCCGGTGATTATTTCACTGCCGTTCAAAATAATTCTGTTCGTGCTGGTAGACGGCTGGTCGCTGCTCGCGCGGACGTTGGTAACGAGTTTCAGGTGACAAAATTATGGATGCCCAACTGATATTACATCTTGGCAGAAGAGCACTTGTGACCGCCATGTTGCTGGCTGCGCCCGTGCTTACTGTCACGCTGGTGGTCGGCGTGCTTGTTGCGCTGCTACAGGCCGTAACCTCCATACGCGACATGACTCTTGGCATAGCAATAAAACTGGCGGCGGTGGGAATTACGCTGCTGCTGGCCGGTGGGTGGATGATGCACGTGGCCGTGAGTTTCACAGCCGAAATTTTCAACCAGGTTCAATCAGTCGGACTTGCAAGGTAACTATGAGCGAATGGATAGCCATAATGCTGCCGGTGGTCCTGATAATGGCCAGGACGGTCGCTTTCGTCGTGGTCATGCCGATATTTTCGTGGAATGCGCTTCCACGGATGGTTCGCGCGGGCCTGGCGGTGTTGCTGACGCTGTTCTTCGCCTCTACTGTTCCGCTACATTACAACCCGACGCAGGTGCACTGGCTGAAAGCCCTCATACTCATCGTTACCGAATCGGCCATCGGGCTCGGACTCGGACTTGCAGCACGGTTTGTTTACCTGGCCATTCAGCAGGGCGGGCTGATTGCCGCAAGGCAGATGGGCTTCGCTGATGCCGGCGTGTTTGATCCGGTCACCGGCAATCAGGCAAGGCCGCTTTCGACCTTCTTTCAGATGATTTTTGCATTGCTGTTTCTGTCGGTCGGAGGACATCGCCTGCTGGTGATGATTATGGCCGGCAGTTTCCAGTCATTCCCGCCCGCCGGAGGTGTGGAAATCAATATACTTGCCGGCGGGCTGGTCAAGGCCGGTTCGCAGATGCTGCTTATAGCGTTGAAACTTGCCGCGCCGGTCTTGGCCGGCTTTTTAGTAATAGGCATACTGCTGGCGCTGCTGGCCAGGGTGTTGCCCGAGATGAACATACTCCTGGCCAGTTTTCCGCTTCGCGTGGGGGCGGGATTGATAATGGCCGCGGCCATAATGCCCACGCTGGATAATTTCACCGTGATGATCGCCCGGTGGATGAGAGAGAACTTAGTGAACTGATTTTACGGAACCGCAATGTCTGATAAGCCCGCATCAGAACGCACGGAACAGCCCACTCCCGAACGCCTCAAAAAGGCGCGGAAGGAAGGTCAGATTCCCGAAAGCAAGGAAGTTCCTTCGGCAATGACGATAATCGCGTTGCTGCTGGGGCTGCTTGCTCTTGGCGGCCGGATTATGCAGTGGCTCACCGAGCGGATAACCGAGGGTTTGACCAAAGTTCCGGGCGAGCCGGCTTCTGCGGCATTCGCCGAGGCGTTGTCCAGCGGAACGGTGGAATTGCTGATTACGATGGCGCCCATACTGGCGCTTCTGGCTGCGGTTTCGTGCCTCTCGAGCGTAGCGGTGGGCGGGTGGACATTTGCCGGCGGGCGCCTCAAGCCGGACCTCAAGCGGATATCCCCTGTAAACGGATTCAAGAACCTGTTTTCGCTCAAGTCGCTGGTGAAGCTGGTGATATCCGTGGCCAAACTGGCAGTCATACTTCTTATCGCCTGGTGGTATTTGCGGGCGAAGTTTGACACCTTGCTGGCGATGCAGTGGACCTCACCGCGGGGCGTGGTCGCTGTTATGAGCGATGTGGTTGTGGGGCTGGTCGCCAGGGTGGCCGTGGCGCTTGGAGTAATCGCCATCGCCGATTTCCTATACCAGAAGTGGAACTACAAGCGCCAGTTGCGAATGACGCGACAGGAGATTAAGGATGAGCGAAAGCAGCACGAACTGGCCCCGGAGGTCAAGTCACGAATACGCTCAGCGATGACCGCCATGTCGCGCAAGCGCATGCTGCAGGAGGTTCCCACGGCCGACGTAATTGTCACCAACCCCACCCACTATGCCGTGGCTCTTAAATACGACTCAGAAAACAACGCCGCTCCCGTGGTCATAGCCAAGGGCGCCGACCTTTTATCAAAGCGAATAAAGGAAATCGCCATCGAGCACGACGTGCCTATAGTCGAAAGACCGCAACTGGCAAGGGCGCTTTATGATGGCGTCGAGCCGGGACAGATGATTCCCGAACACCTTTTCGTGGCGGTGGCCGAAGTGCTTGCGATGATTTACCGCATGCGTAAGCAGAGAGGCGCTTCAGCGCAGAGTGGTGGAAAATAATGGCTGATAAGCAGAACAATCCGACGCCCGCGCCGTCGGGCAAACCAAACACGGCCGTGGCCCGGCTGATGAGCAACAATGATGTTGTTTTCGCCATTGGACTGGCGGTGATACTGGCCACGCTGCTGATTCCGCTGCCGACGATGATATTGGACATGCTCATCTCCTGCTCGATAGCGGTGGCGCTGGCGACGCTGGTGGTGGTCCTGTCGGCGCGGGAGTCCATCGAGTTTTCAGCGTTTCCCTCGCTGCTGCTGTCGGTGACGCTTTTCCGCCTGTCGCTGAACGTGGCCTCCACCCGCCTGATACTGCTCCAGGGCGATGCCGGACAGATTATCCACACGTTCGGCGACTTCGTGGTGGGAGGCAATCTTATCGTCGGGCTGGTGGTGTTCCTCATTCTGGTGGTAATACAATTTGTGGTTATCACAAAGGGCGCCGAGCGAATCAGTGAGGTGGCGGCAAGGTTCAATCTCGACGCCATGCCGGGTAAGCAGATGGCCATCGACGCCGACCTCAGCGCCGGGCTGATAGACGAAACACAGGCCAGCCGGCGGCGCGAAAAAATCGTGCGGGAGAGTGAATTTTACGGCTCCATGGACGGTGCCAGCAAGTTCATCCGCGGCGACGCTATCGCCGGTCTGATAATCACGGCCGTCAATCTTGTAGGCGGATTCATAATAGGCACTACGCGCGGCATGACTCTCGGTGAAGCGATTACGACCTACTCCATCCTGACCGTGGGCGACGGGCTTGTAACGCAGATACCGGCCCTGATAATTTCAACCTCCTCGGGCTTTCTCATATCCAAGAGTTCCAGTAAGAAGAATATCTCACAGGACCTAATCAAGCAGATGCTGGCGAGGTCCCGGCCGCTGGGTATTGTATCGTTCCTGCTGGCGGCAATGATTTTCGTTCCGGGCTTTCCCAAGACGCCGTTTATCGTCCTGTCTATCGGGGCGGCCCTTGCGGCCCGTTCGCTGGGGCGGCAGGAACGCGCAAAAGTCAGACAAGAGACGAAAAAGCCGGCACAGCCGACACAGGAGAGCGAGCCAATAGAGGAACTGCTCGATGTGGACCGTATCTCCATACAGGTCGGCAGCCGGCTGGTAAAGACGGTGGACCCGCGCAGAAACGAGAGCGTCTCACACCGCATCGCGCCTCTGCGGCGCAAATTCGCCCGGCAGTACGGACTGGTGCTTCCACTGGTGCGGCTGCGCGACAGTGTGGGCCTGGCGCCCAACGATTACGAAATACGCCTCTATAACCACGTCATCAGTTCCGGCAGCATCCGCTCGGACAAGTACCTGGCAATGGATCCGGGCATGGTGAAGGAAAAAATTGAGGGCGAGCCCGCCCAGGAGCCCGTGTTCAATCTTCCGGCCCTGTGGATAACCCCCGAAAAGAAAGAACAGGCGGAACTGAACGGCTATACCGTCGTCGATCCCGAGACGGTGCTGATTACGCATCTGGCCGAGTCACTCAAGCGGCACGCCCACGAACTGCTGTCGCGCGACGACGTCCAGACGCTTGTCGACCGCCTGAAGCAGAAGGAGCCCGCCCTGGTCGAGGAGACTATCGGAAAGAGCGTTGGACTTGGTCTGCTTCAGCGCGTGCTGCAGAACCTGTTGCGGAACGACATACCAATAAAGGACCTTCGCCAGATAGTGGAGAGTCTCGGCGACTACGCCGACCGTACGAAGGACCCTGAGGCGCTTACGGAAATGGTTCGCAAGGCCCTTGTCCGCACCATCACCGAGCAGCACACCGATAACGACGGCCGTATTACCGCCATAACGCTGGATGCCGCGGCGGAATACGACCTTTGCGGCTCGCTCGGCGACGGCGAGGGCGGACTTCAGCCCCTGGAAATGCCGCCGCAGCAGGCGATGGAGCTTGTAAACAGAATTACGGAAAAATGGAAACAGGCGATGGAAGCGGGCCGACAGAACGTAGTGATGCTTTGTGAACCGCGACTCAGGCCGAATATCGCAAACTTGCTTGCCCGGCAGTTACCGCAACTGCCCGTGCTGGCCTACGACGAGATAGCCATCGGCACGCCTGTGGATTCGGCCGGAACTATAACTTTCGCCCTCGAGCAGGATTCTACCGCCGACGCGCCCGCGGGGTTACCACAGACAGCGTCGGCGACCGGATAGGAAAATAGATGAGACGTATATCGGCGACAATCGCAATATTGGGATTTTTTACGCTGGCGGCCGTGGGAATGGCCTGCGGCGTGAGCCCGTTTACTTGTGGCATTCGCGCGATTATCGGTGCGGGCGCAATATACGTGCTGGTGTCGCTGGTAGGATATGTGCTGATAACCATAGTCGCAGACGCCGCAGCAAGCGCGATAGCACAAAAGAATAATTCTGAAAGTAATCAAAGGTAACTGGAGATTAACATGGCAGTGCCGAATCCGACCCCAACTAAGGCACTAAAGAGCAAAGCGAGCGAGGTCTACTCGCAGCAATCGCGAAGCGCGCGGGAGCACCAGCTGATACTGGATAATCTTCCGCTGGTTCGTCACGTGGTCAACAAGCTGGTGGCGAACCTTCCGTCAAAAATAGAACTGGACGACCTTATTTCGGCCGGCACGGTCGGTCTTGTCCGCGCCGCCAAAGCGTACGACCCGGCCAAAGACGCCGAATTCGGAACTTACGCTTATATCCGCATAAGAGGCGCGATTCTGGATGAATTGCGAAGCAGGTCATTCATGCCCAGCGGCGTATACGGGCGGATTAAAAAAATCCAGGACATGTACCAGCAGATGACACACCAAAACGGTTCATCCCCCGACGACGAGGAACTCGCCAGCCGCTGTGGCATCGACGTCCAGGAACTGTACAAGGTCATGACGCAGGCGCGATCGCAGCAGTTTCTGTCCATACACGGCCTTAGCGACGAGGCGGCGCCGCTGGATTCCCTGGGTGTGTTTGATTCCCGGGAAGAACCGCACAGCCGAGTGGAAAAGGAAGAACTCCGGCGGCGGCTGGCCGATGCGCTTATGGAACTGCCCAAGAGGGACCGCGTTGTAGTGGTGCTGTATTACGAGCGCGACCTGACCATGAAGGAAATCGCAGAGGTGCTCGACATAACGGAATCGCGAGTCAGCCAGTTGCACGCAGCGGCATTGTTCAAACTGGCGGCAAAACTGAAAGGCCCGGACGATGAACAGTGACGTGGATTACAGGATAACGGCCACCAATCATTCGCACGGTTCTGCGTCGGTTAATCCGCGCGACCGGAAAAGGAATAATCGCAAAAAACGCCGGCGACACAAAAAAGAAGATACGCAGCAGAATGCCAAGAACCTTCAGGAAGACGAAGACCTCCAAGAACAACAGGACGAGCAGAAAGATTCCAAACAACAAGACAATAGTAACGACGACCATATAGTGGATTACTACGCCTGAATCCGCTTTCGCAGTTTAAGGAATAAATATGGCGCAAAGACGAAAAACTATGATAAAGGCCGAAAATGTCCGAATTGAAGGCAGCGTGGAACTGCCCGCCGGTTACGGCGGTGCTAAATCGTTATCAACAACTCCGCGTAAGGGCGGTGAACCAGCTGCTAAGATAGTCGAACAAAATGACGGCCGCACGATCATCGAAATTGTCTGTGCGTGCGGACAGAAGATGCGTCTGAACTGCGTGCACGACACCTGAGGCGACAGGTGAAAACAGAGAACGTTAACATTTAAGGAGATAAAAATGTCTAAGATTAAATTTGTAGTTGTTTTGGTGCTGGCGGCCCTGCCGGCCGGATGTGATTTGGATCGCGACGGAAATCAGAAGCAGATACTCCCCGACACTAAGGACTCCGATAAGGCCGCCGAAAAAGACAATGCCGAGTATCTCAATAAGACTGCCATAAGGCAGGAGACCGAATCGCAGAGCGAATCCGCCGTGGACACCGCGCTGCAATGGGCGGAGAAATACGCGGCGGTATCCGAGCAACTCGCACTCATCCAGCGCGAAAACCGCGAATTGCGCGAGGAAAATCAGCAACTGGTCAAGCAGGTGGAAACCCTAAAAGGGAAGCTCGGACGGGCCGAAAACGAACTCTCCGAAGCCAACGCAATGCTGATGGACCTTCAGAAGGAACTTGGCAAGTGGAAACAGAACGTGCTGGGTTACCGCAAAGAGATGCGCCAGGCCAGCCAGGCGGAGATGGAGGCGCTGATAAAAATACTGAAACTGCTCGGCGGCGAGGTGCCCAAGGCCGTCTCTACACCGACTACAATGCCGGCCTCGGTCGATTCGTCCGGAGAAAAGCACAATGAAAATACGTAATATAATCGTGACATTATCATTGCTGCTTACGGCGATGACGGGCGGATGCCGGCAGGGCCCGTCCGCCGCGGAGATAACCTTTCACGTGGCCGACGCCGGTCAGTTCCACAATCTCAACAGGGTGGTCGTGGCGGAACTTGAACCCGTGGACACGCCGGTTCATTACGTCAGGCAGATGAGCATTGCTCTTTCCAAGTCGGTGCAGTCCCGCCGCCTGTTTCACGTGGATCTACTGGAGCGGTCGGAGCCGGTCTGCAGGGACCTTCCGCTCCACGGCGGAGAAGCTCTGAGCATGTCGCAGATGAGCGAAATAAGAAAGACGCTCAACTGTGACGGCATAATTCTTGGTCAGGTGCGTCATTTCCGTCCGTATCCGCACATGCAGGTTGGTATGTTCGTTAAGATGATAGATTTAAAGAACGGCCGGTGCCTGTGGGCGGTGGACCACGTATGGGAAACGGCCGACAAGGAAACCGAGCATCGGATAAGATCTTATTTCAACCGCCGGATGCGCAGCGGCTATGAACCGATGGACTGGCAGGTAGCCACGATCAGCCCTAAAGTGTTCACCAGATTCGTAACTTACGAAGTGGCCTCTACGCTTCCTGCACAAGGCGCAGAGGTCGGAAAGAAATAATGGTTGCCCGACTCGTATGATTTTTATTAAGAGAAACAGTAAAATTTCAGATAAAACGCAGAAAAGAATTAAAGTTCTTGCCCGCAGTGGCGACAATGGCAATGGGTAAGGAAACTTGGGAGCATTAAAATGGAAATACGCGGAACCGAAAACGTGGAATTCAATCACCCGCAGCGCGATATCCGACCCGCCGAAGGCGATTATAAGCCACAGATAGAATCACAAAAGGGCGAGTCCGATAAAACATCTGTAAGTCGAAGCGATTGCGACCAGTTCATCCGCCGGGCTTCGGATGCGCCCGAAGTGAACAGCCGGGCGGTTGCCGAGGCAAAGCGCCTTCTGGCAGAGGGAAAACTTCAGGATTATCAGGCCGCCATGAGAACCGCCCAGAGCATCATCGAGAAGGGGTTGTAAAACACATCTGTGAATTCCACTTGATAATAGCCATTTCCAAGCAATCGGCAGTAATATCTTAAAAAATTTAAAAATTTTACCTATTTTCACAAGTTTCTTTATATTACACCTCTGGTTAATGCTTAATATCTGCAATTACTGCACTTATATCATAACGCTATCGGCTTTAATTTTCTGCTTTACGGCTCATTCCTAGAAATATTGGTTCGAAAATAGCATAAAGGCCTCAAGTAAATCCGCATCCCTTCGATAATGCGACTTGGATAGGAAATGGACCGGGACGGACGGATGTCCCGGCCTACGGTATAGTCGTGCCGTCGCCCAAGTTGGGCGGGGGCGGTAAATTTTGGGCCCTTTTTCAGGAGACTAAAACATGTTATCGATTAAGAACAACCTAATGGCAGAAAATGCCGCACGGTACCTGGGTAAGAGTTACGACGCTCTGTCCAAGTCAGTCGAGAGGTTGTCATCCGGTATGCGGATTAATTCCGCAAAGGATGATGCCGCCGGCCTGGCTGTCCGCGAACTTATCCGTGCGGACGTTGCGAAATTCGAACAGGCCTCTCGAAACGCAAGAGACGCCGTGTCCATGCTCCAGACCGCTGAAGGTGCTCTGGCGGCCATGGATGACATTCTTGTTCGAATGGAAGAACTGGCTGAGCAGGCCTCGACCGAATCGTACTCCTCTGACCAGCGCGGACTGATGAATGATGAGTTCACCGCACTAAAGAACGAACTGGACAGAATCGTGCAGAACACCTCTTATAATGAGATGAATCTGCTCAACGATTCTTCGGCGACCTATGACATTCACCTGGGCACAGACACGACAATTACCATTGACGGCGCCGATCTGTCCACAGCCGGCTCAACGATGGGTCTGGGCGGCAGGGAGAACTTCGTAGGACCGGCCGCCAACAGCAAGTCGGGTGTATATGCAACAGGCGGCAGCGGCGACAAAATCAAGTTCGACTTCGATATCGACAACAGCGGTGACATCGACGGAAGCGATGCCTCCATGGAAATCGATGTCACATCGGATATGTCCCTGCTTCAGGTCAAGAACGCCATAAACGCCAAGTCGCAGGCGACCTCGTTCGAATACAATGCGGCCAGCATCGTTTATGACGGCACCTCGGGCCAGTATCACCTGAAGGTCGAAGCGCCTCAGGCAGGAGATCTGACGACCGCCGAGACACAGGTTACCGTCACAGAGACGACGGGAATTACATGGGGTGCGGCCGTTGCGGGTCTAAATGGTACGACCATCGCCGATACTCACTTCCAGCAGAACGACGGTTCCGACGGCGGCGACCTGGCGAATGTGGAATCGGCGACAAGCGCCCTGACCGCTGTGCAGGACGCCATCGAGGCAAAAGATGAATACCGGGCAAAACTCGGTTACCTCATGAACCGTCTCGAGCAGGCCACCAACGTTGTGGACATTCAGGCGGAAAACCTCAAGATAGCCGAAAGCAGCATCAGTGACGTCGATGTCGCCACGGAAATGTCCACGCTCACGCGGAACCAGGTGCTCGCACAGGCCGGCGTGTCCATGCTCGCCCAGGCGAACTCCATTCCGCAGATGGCACTGAGTCTGCTTGGTGGATAAGTAACTGAAAATTAAATACTAACAAGCGTAACAATCGTGCAGAGAAGGGTGGTCCGTCCTTAGCCCAACCGCCCCAAGTTCCGACTTGCGGACCGCCCTTCTCTCTTTACTGCGCAAAATTTATTAACCATGAAGAGCGCATGGCATTTATTTAATATAAATCCATTTATTAAAGATATTTCTGTGCTCTATATATTCTCTGTGGTTATGTAAATAACCCTAAAGTCCGTCCGATTCCACACGATAATAACCTGCGGATGGGCGAATTTTTCGCCCGCGGCAAGCCCAGGCGGTTGGGCGGCAGGAGTTGGACAATGAGTGACTTGTCATTACCGGGCGTTTACAGCAACATTGACACGAACGCACTTATACAGGCGGAACTCAACGTTGCGAAGGTGCCTCTGAATCGGATAAAGGCCGAGAAATCCTCATATCAGGACAAAATCAGTTCACTCGAGGAGATACAGTCTACGCTCGTTCAAATGCAGGACCTGGTGGGGCAGATGCGAGGTAGAGACTCCCTCCGCTCGGCCAGTGCCTCGGTGGGAGACAAAGACATTCTCACAGCCACGACAGGGGCTGGCGTTACGCCAGGAACACACGAGGTAATGGTCAACCAGCTGGCGGCCGCCGAGACAGAAGTGCACGGCGGAGTAACGCCCACAGAAACGTGGACGCACATCAAACCGGTCGACACCGCCGACAGCGAGTATATCTCGGCCGCAAATATATCCGCGGCAACGGGCGAGAATTATAAATTCATCTTTCAGTTCGGGGATGAGGCGCAGGTCGAGGTTGACCTGTCCGCCTACGAGTCCACCGGTATAACGCTGAATCAATTGATTAGTGAAATAAACACGACCGCCGGTTATACGGCCGCCTCCGCGGCCGAAACCGATGCCGGTTACAAACTCCGGCTCGTTGCCCAATCCGCCGGAGAAGGCAAGGATTTCACCGTAACCGACGATAATTCCGTAGATGCATTCGACAACACAGACGATTTCAACCAGACAATTGCAGGTGATGACGAAGGCAGCTATCTCGTCGGGGCCGGCGATTTCGTTTACACCTATAACGGCGTGACGCGGACACTGACAACTACCGAAGAAACCACTCTCGGCGAACTGCGGGAACTGATAAATAATGATTCGGCCAATCCCGGCGTTCAAGCAAGCATTCTGGATTACGAGTCGGATACCGACCATCGTTACCACCTGGTGTTGAGAGGGCAGGACACCGGAAGCGACTACGGCATAACCATAGAGTCCGAAACTACGCTGTCGGATTTCGTCCCCGGCGCCGACTGGACGGAGACAAGCACCGCCAGGGATTCGCAGGTCAGAGTGGATGGGTACCCCGCCGCCGACTGGATATCCCGCTCGGCAAACAGCATTACGGATGTCATCCCCGGCGTGACACTGGATCTCAAATCCACAGGGACTACCACCGTATCGCTGACACGGACCACGGGCAACCTGAAACAGGACGTCAGCAACCTTGTTGAGATTTACAACCGTGCCGCCACGCTGATAAGCGAGGACACCGGGTACGACCAGGAGACCAAAACCGGCGGCATATTCCAGGGTGACATTACCGTAAACAGCATGCTTCGCGGAATCAGAGGCGTATTTACCACAACACTGGATGGTTTCGAATACGGCAGCGATGCCTATACCATGGCCACTGACCTGGGCATAGAGATAGACAAAACCGGCCAGTTGTCTTTGGATTCGTCAATATTCGACGAGGCCGTTTCGGACGATTACACGGCCGCGCTGGACCTTATTGGGGCAAAGGCGCGTGGTATTACCGATTCCGAATTCGTCCAGTTCAACCTGGCAAATGAGAACACGGTGGCCGGGACGTACGAACTGAAGGTGGAGTACGACGCCGCCGGCCAGATTACCGGCGCCTGGTTCCGCACATATGGAGAAGGCGAAGATGACTGGCGCGAGGCGACCGTCAGCGACAATACCATCTACGGAGGTGCAGAGACACCCGAAGAAAATCTTTCCGTTACGGTAACCGAAGATCCTGAAGCCGCCGGCAGCGCTCATACGCAGACTTCGCAAGTAAGAATACAGCACGGCCTGTCCACTCGAATATATAACGAGCTGGAAGACATACTCGACGACTACGACGGAACAATTCAGATGAAGCTCGATCAGTACAACAGCAGGGTCGAATCGCTGGAAAAGAACATGGAACGTGAGGAAAAACGCGTCGAGCAGAAGTCCAAATACCTTAAACAGAAATACGCCCGCCTGGAAGAATCACTCGCCCAGCTCGAATCCATGCAATCAGCCGTGGCCATCCTTGTCCAGCAGAGCGGCATGAGCAGCGCCGGCAAAAGCGGTGGGTTCAATAATTGAGAAAAAACTATGGATCCTATAACACAATACCAACAGAACGCGGTAGCCACACAAAGCCCCGGCCGGATAATCGTCATGTTGTACGAAGGGGCGATAAAATTTCTTAAATCCGCAAAGTCTGCGCTGCAGCAGCAGGATATGAGCGAGTTCGTCCGCTGTATGTCAAGGACCGGAGACATTATCGATGAACTGGATGTCTCACTGGATGTGGACCGTGGCGGAGAAGTGGCCGCTAACCTCCGCTCGCTTTACGGCTTCCTCAGACAGCACCTGCTCCAGGCGCAGATAAAGAAAGACCCGCGGATGATAGATGAGGCCGTCAGAATACTTCATGACCTCCACGAAGGGTGGAAAGCAATCGCATAATTCATTGTGACATGCCCGGCACACTCACGAAAACGATCGGCTACCTGGGAAGGTCGCCGACTTATTTTTAGATGAAAACGTATAACGCAGCGGCGTATGAACGCCGCCGTATAAGTGTTAGGTTACCTGATAATAATCTGCGGGCCGGTGTATTCGGAATCTTCACCCTCATCGACGCGAATGTGAATGTTGCTCAGATACGGCCAGTATTCGTAATGCTTGTGGGGTACAACGCCCAGTCCGCCGGACACATAAACCTCTGTCGTTTCTGAACCTGAATCACCTCTGTGGCCGCGACTGCCCCGGCCGGTGTATCGCGCGCAGTAAAGTCCGGCTGTCGGGTTAACGAACGCTCTGCCCATAAAAAGTCTGCGACGGGATGTCTCGAACGACCATCGGCTCCAACGGCCGGGCCGCTCTGTCTGTGCCAACGGCGAACAGCCGATTAGTTTGTCCGGCTCGCCGTCGTCGTCGGTGTCTGCATAAACCACAAAATAGAATGCCCCGTATTGTCCCGCCTCCGGATGCGGGGCCGAGACATAGTATGTGCGCCGTCCCTCGGCGGCCGGTAATTTGTGAACGTACACACGCCCTGGCAACGTCCGGCGACGCTCCATCCGAGATGATTCGTTCTTCTTCACCTCTTCGGGCGGATTGTCGAATTCCTCGACCCGGCCCATGACATCCTCCCGCAGCGACTTCAGTACGCGCAGTGAGGTCTCGTACCGTTTGATGGTGGCCAGGATGTCTTTGCGTTCGGCACGCGTTTTTTTCAGGCGCACTTCGGCGGCGGCCTTTGCTCTTTTATCCTCTGTCGATTTGGTTTCCCGTCGCGCCTGTTCTACTGCGTGGTCTGCCTCTGCGAGTTTCTTTTTAAGCCGCTCTAGGACCGCCTCGGTCTGCGCTATCTCCCGCTGCACCGGGCTGGCATGCTTTGCGGAAGTTTCGTCGTTGCCGTCGTCGCCATTTTGCCGCGGGGCGGCCCATGCCCGGCCGTTCCATCGCAACCGGACCTTTTCAGTCAGGCCGGTGTTGATCTTTCTGTAGGCCGGCCCTTCGGTGGTGAGCACGTGATAGCCCTTTTGGCCTTTCTGATATCGCGTTATGCGCAGCACCTGGCGGATGTTTTCCTTCGTTTGTGGCGGTTCGTTCAGGTCACGCACCCTGCCGTCTGAATAGGTCGCCTGGTAATAGACTATTCCCACCGCCCCGGCCGCGCCCGCCGTACGTGTGACGATGAGCAATACCAACGCTGCTGCGAATGCGTAATACCACCACCTGTGTATCTCATTGTTTTGAACTTGTGCATGCATGGTTTTGTTTCCCGATATCTGTGGATTGTTTGCGAATACTAACCGTTTGCCGTTACATTAATTATATCGGAATAATAAGCCGCCCGTATGAGTTGCTTGTTGGCCGGATTCTCTAAACGCTCTCTTCTTAAACATTGCCGAATCTGATATTATGGCTATTGTTGTGACAGTCGAGAACATTCAAATAAAGTCCTTTCCGCATAGCACCTCCCAGTTGAAATTCCTCCTGTAATTTCAAAGATTTACACCTTTTTTGATGCAAGCCACAGTATAACTTGGCGATACGAAACTTTTAAGAAAAAGGCCGGATTTGTAAGTCCGGCACAATACAAGTACTTCCAGTAAAGCGGGCGAGCGGATTCGAACCGCCGACGTCCAGCTTGGGAAGCTGGCATTCTGCCACTGAATTACGCCCGCAAAAGCAACCTGGCCAACATCTGTATTATTTAATCGGCCGGGATATTGTTATTTAACGAATTTTTCACAATCATGTCCAGTGGGCAGGTGAATTTTCCGCCGGCTAAAATAATAAATAAGCAATAGGTCACGTGACGAAGATATGCGCGGCACTTGAATATCGCCCTCCGCGGCGGTAAATTGCTCCTGAAGTGGCGATACTGATGTTTGTTCTTTTTTCGGAATTCAGATTTTGAAATTCGGAATTTTTCTTTGGTAGGGTGTCCGAGTGGTTTATGGAGCCGGTCTTGAAAACCGGTGTCCCGTTTTCGCGGGACCGTGGGTTCGAATCCCACCCCTACCGTTTTTTCAGACAGTGAGACGTATAATTACTGGAAAAGCAGCCTAAAATCTTAAAAAAGGAAGAAGATTATGGAATACCGCAAACTGGGTCAGAGCGAAGTGAACATAAGCGAGGTTACGCTTGGCACATGGGCGATAGGCGGCTGGATGTGGGGCGGTACCGACCGTGAAGATTCCATTGCTGCCATCCGAAAAGCGGTTGAACTGGGCGTGACCAGCATAGACACGGCCGCGGTCTACGGTTATGGACTCAGCGAGGAGATAGTGGGCCAGGCCGTTGCCGACTTTAAGCGGGAGGATATACAGATACTGACCAAATATGGCCTGCGGTGGGACAGCACTGACGGCGAGCTGCATTTTACGTGGACGGAGCCGAACGGCCGGAAAAGCGACGTTTACAAGGTCTCCAACAAAGAGAGCGTTATATACGAGTGCGAGCAGTCACTGCAGAGACTGGGTACCGATTACATAGACCTGTACCAGTGCCACCGTCGTGATCACACCACGCCGGTGGAGGAAACAATGGAGGCGATTGACAAACTGCTGCGCGACGGCAAGATACTCGCGGCCGGCGTGAGCAACTTCACCATTGAAGAAATAGAGGCATGCCGCAAGGTCGTCCCACTGGCGTCGAATCAGCCGCAGTACAGCATGGTCCACCGTGACATAGAGAAGGATATGGTTCCGTACTGCCTCGAGAACGACATAGGACTCATCGTGTACAGCCCGCTGCACAAGGGGCTACTGACCGGCAAGATTACAGAAGATTACGAGTTCGCCCCCGGCGACCACCGCGCCGACGATCCGCTCTTTCGGCCGGAAAAGGTGCGAAAGGTGAACGAATTTCTGAAGGAAATCCGCAACATAGCCGATTGTCACGGCATGACGTTGGCGCAACTGGTAATACGGTGGACGATTAATCGCCCGGGCGTCACCGCCGCACTGGTGGGCGCAAGGAACCCCATTCAGGCCGAGGAAAACGCCCGTGCTGCCGAAAATAAACTTTCCCAGGACGATCTTAACGAGATAACGCGTGTGCTCGACGACTACGAACTTTAGGTTCGACGATTTCTTCTGACGCTGTATGGAGTAGATGCGATTTTACACATTTGAGGTAGTCTCATCCTGGCAGGGCGAGGTTTGTAATCCACACTCATATAACATGTTCCGTAACCTTAGACTTGCAGGCGAAACCTGATTATCCGAAGATTGTTTCAAAATATATGATTTGGCGCCGTGGTCTGAGGCGTAAATCTTATAAACGCTGGTTGTGATAGGGACAATAAGATGAAAATATCTGCGGTAATCCCCGCCTATAACGAGGAAGAGATTCTGGCCAACACCGTTGAAAGGTCCGTCGAGGCATTAGGCGAACTGTTTGACGATTTCGAAATAATCATCATTAACGATGCCAGTGCGGACCGCACAGGACAAATTGCCGACGAACTGGCCGCCGGAGATCGGCGCATTCGTGCAATTCACAACACGCGGAATTTTGGTCAGGGCGGTTGCCAGTTGCTTGGTTTCTCCGAGGCATGCTATGAATTGGTTGTCCATAACGGGGCAGATTACCCGCTGGACTTTCGCGACCTTTCCAAGATGCTGCCGCTGCTGGACCATGCGGACGTGGTCATAGCTGCCCGAACATGCAGGCCGGGTTATACATTTTATCGCAAGATTTTATCGTACACGAACGTGGCCCTGTTGCGAATGTTGTTCCGCCTGCCTTATTCCGACTGCAACTTCGCGCAATTATTCAAAAAAAAAGTGCTCGATGCAGTGGGGCGCCCGGATGCACGCAGTGCGGGATTTGTCATGCCGGAGATAATCATTCGGGCGCGCGATATGGGCTTCGTGGTAGAGCAGGTTCCCATAGAGTATCACGCTAGGTTCGCGGGGCGGGCGACGTGTGGCCACCCGAGCGTAGTCTACGGCTCAGTGCGGGACCTGTTCAGGTTTTTCATAAAGCGACTCCTGGACGGCTGATTGCACATATCACGGATGTGCCGCCCGCAAGCGGTTTTCTTTTTTGGTTGTGTCGGCAGGTTTTGAGCGGGAGGCGGCCTGGAGGTAATATTTCCTGATAACACCAATGGCGGGTTTGCCACAGGGGACGTAGGAGGTGTCCTCGGGACCTATTTGTTGCCCGGGGTGATTGCGCCATTCCCACACGACCATACCGGCAACGGCCGGTTCGCCGTACCAAGTCCGGAAGAACGCCTCAAAGCAGTCGGCCTGCAGTTGTGGGTCGGGTTCATCAGGAGAGCGATAATAATCCCACGGGTACTTGGCGGCTGTTACCTGGTTGGGCCAGCCCACCTCGGTGAACAGGATGGGGCGGTTCACTTTTGCCTGCCACGCAAGTACTTTCTTCTTAACGGGCTTCCACGACTCTATCAGCCGCTGCAGCGACGGCTCTTTCTTGCCGGTCAGGTCGTAGTAGGTAGTCATGCCCATGATGTCCAGGGCGTCCCACCACTTAACGGCCCGGTAATGGTCCCAGTTGGCCGAGTAGCACAGCAAGCCGTTGTATATTTTTCGCACCTGCTTTATCAGCTCCCGCCAGCGCTGCTCCTGGTGTTCGGTCGATAGCAGTTCCGCCCCGACGATGACCACCTCTGCGTTGCGGCTCTGGGCCAGTTTGGCATAGTGAGTAATGTAATTGGTGTAATCCTCCCACCAGGCGTCCCAGTTCCGCGGCTCAATCGCACCTCGCCATTCTTTTGCGCGGGCATCCTCCAGCAGGACTATGGGCACTAAGATAACCTGGAGCCCCGTTTTGTGGGCGTGGGTGATGAGTTTTTTAATCCGCTCATCCGGTGGAGTCTTTCGTGCGTCGATGAACAGCGAGTTTGATTCGGCATTTTCCTGGTAGGCGGTTACCACCAGCGAAAGTGTATTTGCGCCGGTTGTGGCGATTTCATTGATGTATTTTTCATAGGGAATGTTATCGGCTGAGTTATGCAGTTGCAGGGCAAAGCCGCGATAGAGGTTGGCCGGCACGGTCGAGGGAGTGGGTGTTCTGGTGCCATGTTGTATTTCCCCACGGCCGTTTCCGCGGAGGAACTCCAACCCCACTAGTCCGCCTGCGATAAGGGCGAACATCAGTACCAGTATGACTTTATACCTGAATATCATCAGGAGTGTCCTTGTGTTGGCTTCGGTTTAAGTCCTGAGCCGGACCAAATGTCCGGCTGGTATGGCTTAAAATATTAACGCATCATAGTATTTTTGAAAACCCCTATGTCGGCCTGCAGTTTGTGAATTATTACGTTGAAGGTTTCATGTGTTGTTTTCTTTGCCCTGGTTCCCCTGGTGCGGGAATTCGACTGGGAGTATCAGCGTGAATGTGGTGCCGTGCCCGGGCGAACTGTCGAGCGTGAGGCGGCCGCGGAGGAAATTTGTTAGTTCCTTTGATATGGCCAGGCCAAGCCCGGTGCCCGGGGCTTCCTTGGTCAGTGCCTTGTCCGACTGATAAAATTTCTCGAAGATGTGCTGTCGGTCGGCCTCAGGGATTCCAGGTCCGGTGTCACTGACGGCTACGGACACCTCCTCAACGTCACCACCGCGATGTTTCGATGGTATCGCTTTTGCCGTGATGGTTACTTTGCCGCCGGAGGGCGTGAACTTAATGGCGTTGGAGGTGAGATTGTAGAGGATCTGCTGAATTTTGCCCGCGTCGGATGTGATGATAGGCAGATTATCGTCGATTTGAGATTCAAGTTCGAGGTGTTTTTTATCTGCCTGAGGTTTCATCAGCGATGCGATGGTCTGGCAGGCGTCCGAGACGGATACTTTTTCGAGGTTGATTTCGGCCTTTCCGGCCTCGATGCGCGCCAAATCCAGTATGTCATTAATCATTTTCAGCAGGTTGTTCGCAGCCGCAGATATATTCTCGGCATACCGCCCGGTTCGCTGGTCGGCGCTGTCCTTGAGCAGGTCGGCGAAGCCAATAATACTGTTCAATGGCGTGCGGAGTTCGTGCGAGACATTGGCCAGAAACTCTGTCTTTATCTTGTTGGCCTGGAACAGCGCTACGTTGGCCTCAGCCAGTTCGCTGAGGCGCAAGTCAAGCGCCCTGTTGGCCGAACGCAACCGATCATGCTGCTGGTTTATGGCCGTGAGCATTTCGTTGAAACTATCGCCCAGGCGCTGGAACTCGTCACCGGTGTGCAACCCGGACCTGACGGTCAGGTCGCCCTCGGCTACACGGTCGGCAAGTGTGCGGAGTTTTCTGACGGGGCGGATTATAATCCTCTGGGAGATGGCCGCAAGCGATATGACAGCCAGCAAACCCGCCAGCGCGCCGCCGACTACAAAGGCCCCGCGCGTCCACCATATCAAATTGCCGGATACCGCTTCCTCTGGCATCATCACCTCCACCACGCCGACAAGTTGCCCGGGCTGAAACCGCATGTGCAGTTTGTCGGCGGTGGGCTTGTGGCATTCGATGCACACTCCCTCATTCCGCACGGCGCGGAAGCAGCGGTAAACCTCCCTGTCACGCTGGTCCTCGGTTCTGATGACGGCGAGTTTCAGATTCTCATTTCGCCCGAATGCCTCCACGGTCTCGAGAGTTTGAGAATCCGGATTGGCGCGCTTGTTTTTGCCCGCCAGTGGGATAAACAGCGGTCCCTTGCGTCCTTCGGCGTCCGGCGCGCCTGCATAGAGAGACGCCACGTCGCTGGGGGCGTCGGGGTTGGTCATGTGTTCGGATCGCCACTCCGTCAGTCGCAGTTCCGTCAAAATGCGTGCGGGTTTTTCGGCTCCTCGCTGGGAGAGCAGCTCCATAAAGTACCACGGCACAAGCAGTGCCGCGGCGATGATGCACACCACCGCCGACCCGAGCAGAAGGCGAATCTTGGTCGCCAGGGATATCTTGACGAATGTCTTGGCCACGATGACGCCATTTTATGCCGCCGACGACGAAGTGAAAAGTATTTGTATGCGAAATGGTGTCATCTGCCGCTAAGGTACGTTTCCCGTATGGCGCGGAGCGTATAGCCGGATTCATTAAGTTGGCGAATGAGTCGGATGCGCCTCACAAGCGCATCATTAAAGAATCTTCCCTGCCGGTCCGGCGGTCGGATGGGATTTATCAGTCCAAGCATGATGTAGTATTCAATGGTTTGTTTTGAGACGTTCGCCGCCCGTGCGGCCGAGGAAATACGCATAAGTTTTCGGTCCTTTGCCTTACTTTGTGTTTTGGACATTTATCTTCATGAATTATCGCTCCCCCGCGGTGTAAAACTTTAATTTCTATGGAGTTTATACGAAGATATCATTGGAAATGTTGACACTTAAGGAAACATTTTTTGAAGACCCGCTGTTTGTTTATATAGCCCTCGGCTTAGCCGAGTTGGTGGTTCTATCGGCGTGGCACTACAGCCGTAACATTAAATGGGCCAAGGCGGCAGCGGTTCCTATTGTGCTGGCGGGGGCGGCCTTCGCTGTCTCTCGGCTGGTAGTCACCGACAGGGAGCGCATTATCGCCTCTGCCGGACAAATCGCCGCTGGCCTTAGCGAGGGTGACACCATGGCCGTAGAGAAATATCTACACAAAGATTTTGCTTCGCGCCGCTGGGATGACCGCGACAGGGCGGTAGCAGCGGCTGAAAGGGCACTGGAGGATTACGGGCTGAGGCGAGTAAAGGTTTACCGAATGAATGTGCAAGTTTCAAACGACCGAGCTGAAATGCATGCCAACACGATTGTCGAGTACGCCGGTGGCCTCGGAGTAGGAAAGGCATCTCTCTTTTGGCATATCGTCTGGGAGCGAAGCGGAAAGAAATGGAAAATTATCAGGGTAACAAACGTTCATCCGGCGATTGGTTTTTAGTCATTGTCGCATGATGCCGCACCGATTAGGCCAGTGGCGTTGTGAAACAGGATATTATCCATGTCGGATTCGCTGATGGGCAGTTTTTTTACACGGGTTATATCTTCGCTTTGAGAGGCCCACGGCCAATCCGTGCCGAAGCATACCCTCTCGGCGCCGTAAGCGGCGATGAAGTCGGCGGCCTCGTCGGGTTCGATGAACCCAAGCGAGAAAGATGTTTCCACGTAAACATTGGAGCCGGCCAGTTGCTCAACCGCCCGGTTCCACATTCGCCAGCCGCCCAGATGTGTGCAGAGAACTTTCATGCTTTCGTATTTGTCGGCTATGCGGCGGATTCTCACCGGTGCGGCGCGGTCATCGTCAGGGGCGAAGGCGATGTCCTGCCCGGCGTGAAAAGTCACCACGAGTCCGCTATCGCGAGCGGCGGCGTAGACGGCATCCATGCGCGGCTCATCCACGCCGAAGTCTTGGTACATCGGGTGAAGTTTAATGCCG
Source organism: uncultured Planctomycetaceae bacterium (assembly GCA_964472875.1). Classification (GTDB taxonomy): domain Bacteria; phylum Planctomycetota; class Phycisphaerae; order SM23-33; family SM23-33; genus CAYYMD01. The sequence continues at coordinate 2,340 of CAYYMD010000030.1, read as the reverse complement.
GCGAATCCGGCCGCGGCTATGTTTTCGATGCACGCGGCCGCATTGGGCGTGTCGGGGTGGACGGAGGGAAACGGCTCGATGCGCGGCGAGCGTATCTGTTTGCACCATTTGAGGATTCCATACTCCTGGCCGGGTTTCGTGGCTATGGCGCAGACAATCGAGGTATCGATTCCAGCAGCGTCCATCGATTCTATAAGCGATGCTACGGTTCCATCTCCCACGGCCCGCCATTTTGCGGCTGATTCCAGTTTCTCTATGGCGCGGGCGGAGATATCGTCGGGAAACGCGTGTGTGTGAATGTCTATTATGCTCATGAGAACATCAAAATATAATTCGTCTTGGCCATGAGGAAAAGGTTAAGTCGATTTTCCGTATTCTCCTGTGGATGGATTGTGCGCTTGTATTGAAGTGTCTCAGCCGGTAACATCCACGGTTCACGGGAGGCGGATACTATGGCTAAAAACAGTGAAAATCTCATGGAAGAACTCGTGGCGCTATGCAAGCGACGGGGGTTTATTTTCCCCTCATCAGAGATTTACGGCGGGATTAACGGATTCTGGGATTACGGCCCGCTCGGCGTAGAACTGAAGCGTAACATAAAGAACGCCTGGTGGGAGGATGTCGTCCGCAGGCGCGACGACATAGTCGGCCTGGACGCGGCGATAATTATGAATCCCCGCGTATGGGAGGCGTCCGGCCACGTGGGCGGCTTTAGCGACCCGCTTGTAGACTGTACCAAGTGTAAGGCTCGTTTCCGGGGCGATCAACTCTACATGGTTCCTTGGATTGATGCCGGAGACTTAGAAGAAATGTACCATCGCTATAGTGAACTAGATAAGGAGTTTGCTAATGGTAAGAAAGAGATCCTATCTAAGTATAGCAAAATAGAGGATGCAAAGCATGAAATCGATGAGTTCAAGAGAGTCATTAAAAATCGAAAAATCGACAGCCTTCCAAGACCTCTATGGAAATTCGTAGTTGCCAACTCTGAAACTGAAGCCAAGAAGAACGCGCGAATATCGAGGCGTGAAGAAAAATCTTTCCGCGGCGGCGCACGTAAGTTATCAGCAATGCCGGTAAGCGACTATCTATCTTCCGATGTAAAAAATAGGCAGAAAGTATTTTGTCCTATATGTGGAGCGGAAAACAGTCTCACGCCACCGCGCGAGTTCAACATGATGTTCAAGACATTCGTTGGGGCCATGGAGAATAGCACTTCCATGGCCTACCTCCGCCCCGAGACGGCGCAGGGGATTTTTGCCAATTTCAAGAACGTGCTGGACACGTCACGGATGAAATTGCCGTTCGGCATAGCTCAAATCGGCAAGGCCTTCCGCAACGAGATTAACCCGCGAAATTACACCTTCCGTTCGCGCGAGTTCGAGCAGATGGAGGTGGAGTTTTTCTGTCGGGCCGACGAGGCGGATAAATGGTACCGATACTGGCGCGACATGCGTTTCAAGTGGTACGAGGACATGGGGCTGACCAGCAGCAAACTCCGCCTGCGTGAGCACGAGCAGGATGAACTGGCTCACTACGCCGCTGCCTGCGCAGACATCGAGTATGAGTTCCCATTCGGCGTAAGCGAACTGGAGGGAGTGGCCAACCGCACGGACTACGACCTCAAGAAACACCAGGAATATTCCGGCCGCGACATGACATATTTTGACGATGAGTCGCGCGAGCGTTTCATTCCGTACGTTATCGAGCCATCCGGCGGTGTGGACCGCACCACTCTGGCGATACTGTGTGAGGCGTACTGCATTGATGAGGCCCCGGATGAGAAAGGCAAGATGCAACAGCGCACAGTGATGAAACTTCACCCGCGGATCGCACCGATAAAGGCGGCGGTGTTTCCGCTGGTCAAGAAAGAAGGGATGCCGGAAATATCCCGAAAAATTTACGAGCAACTGCGTGACGCCGGGCTGTCCGCCTTCTACGATGAAAAAGGCGCCGTTGGCAGGCGCTACCGGCGCCAGGACGAGGCCGGCACGCCTTTCTGTATCACCGTCGATGGCCAGACGCTCGAGGATGACACCGTTACCGTTCGGGATCGTGACTCGCTGGAGCAAATACGCATCGGGTGCGACGAGGTTGTTGGATATGTCGTTAAAAAAGTATGAGTTCCGAGTTCCGAGGACTTAATTCAAAAAAATTCAACAAAATTCTTGATATGAACATGCGAGGGGGTTGTCGCGATTGAAACACTATTGATTATGGAATAAAATTTGATATGATTTTGCTTCGCTTTTTTGGCGAGCGTGGCCCCATCGTCTAGCCAGGTCCAGGACACCGGGTTTTCATCCCGGCAACAGGGGTTCGAATCCCCTTGGGGTCATT
>CAYYMD010000029.1:0-37953 GCA_964472875.1 uncultured Planctomycetaceae bacterium | reverse complement strand
GGATGACACGATCAACACCAATCCACAAAGTTACACACAATTAATTACACCACTGGATTTATACTGGTCCCTGCCTGATGAAGACAGCAGCCCCTTCAAGGTAGCGGCGGCCTGCTTGGGCTTGCCCAGTTCCAGTAAAACTTCGGCCAGATTGTATGTCGCTTGGTGGGCCTCATCACCTGACGGCAATGAAGCGAGGACTTCGGTTAGAACTTCGTAGGCCATATTAAGTTTTCCGCCCTGTTTGTAGCACCGGGCAAGTTTCAGTCCCAGGCGGGCACGGTGCGTTTTTGAATTTATTTCGGACATACCGTTTCGCAGCAGACCCGTGGCGGCAAGCGGCAAACTCATGCTGCAATATATTTCACCAGTGAGACTCAGGCGGCGGAACTTATGTTGCTGAGACAATTCTTCAAAAGGCAGTTCCTCCATAACCGCAACTGCACGGCAGGGTTGATTGGTTTTCCGGTAGGTTTCAGCCAGTTCGAGCATAGCCAGGTACTTCTGCTCGCTGTGAGAATTTCTGGCCGCTGCGCCGAAAAGTTTCACAGCTCCGGCATAATTTTCGATGGCGCGGTATGACTTGGCCATGACCATATACACCCCCGCGATGTCGGAAGGCGTATTGTTGCCGAGCGACTTAATGTACTCGTTCAGCCACTTTATCGCCTCGTGATACTCGCTCATATGGAACTTGCACACCCCGGCGCTGCGGCAGGCCAGTTGTTTCGAGTCGGCTGAAAACTCCAGGTAATAAAGTTTTTTGAACGTCCTGAACGCTTTTTCGTACAGATCGGAGGCCATCATCGCTTCGCCCAAGGCACTGTAGGCACGGCCAATTTCATCGCACTGAGGGTACCTGTCCAGAAGCGAGTTCAGCATACTTCTGGCGCCAGTGTAATTTCTCAGTTCGGACCTGAGCAGGGCGCACCGCAGAAGAGCGGATGGCGCCACGCGAGAGGAAGGGTAACGCTCAGCGATGAGCTCGTATTCCTGCGTTGCCCCCAGCGTTTGCTGGGTGAATTCGTTCAACAGGGCCAGGGCAAAATGTCCTTCGGCCACTCGGCTATCGTCGGGATGCGCCAGAAACACGCGCCGCCAGACCGAATCCGCTTCTTTCGAGACAACTTCCCGCAACTGTGATATGGATTCGCACGCTGCCGGATCGATAATTACAACCGCCTTGCCGGTGAACCGTGCAATAAGACCAACAGAACCTGCCGCGACCTCGAATATCCTAAGATCCTTCGTCTTCGGCAAGTAAAGCGTCACCTGGCGATGACGGGCATGGGGGGAAACATTAGACCAGGAAACTTCCATATCGCTGCGGGTCGCGAACGTCTCAAATAATTTCAACAACGGCACCTGTAGACAGTAAACCGAGGATTTGGTCAGCGCGCCGTCGTCAGATGAATCCTCTATGCAGGCAGACATCGAAGCATCCGCCATAACCTCGCCCCCCCGCACCAGTTCAGCGTCCAGTTCTTCCAAAGACAATTCAACCAACGGGTCGAAAAATTCAACTTTTGACCACGGCACGGGGTCTTCTGCTCTGTGGTAAGTTATTGCCTTTTTGATTAGTGTTCGGGAAATAAGGAAATCGCATTGTCTTACGAATTCCTGATGATTCTTCAGGGCGGACGCGGTCCCTGCGGCGAGATACGCCCGCATTCTGGCTCGCATGAGATTCCCCCTGTCTTCGTGCATTTTCGCCAGTTCCATGTTCGCAACTGCGCGTACGGCTGGCGACGGGCACCAGTTAGCCGCCGCCTCCCTTATGGAATTAAGCCCCTGTTTATCGCCCATTCTAAAAAGACACTGGCCTATACGCAGTTTCATATAAGAATTTATATATTCGGATTTCGGACCTTCCGGCAGCAAAGAACGAAGTGTTGAATAGGTCCGCAGAGCCCTTTTGTAGTGTCCGGTCCTGAATGCCTCCCTGGCCTGCTGCCAGGAAATATCGGACTTGCCCTCTTCGATATTTTGAGAAATTGTCGGAGTCGATGATTTATCGGCCTGTGGATTTGATGTGTCAGCAACAATCGCCCGGGAAATCGGTTCCGACTGCTCGGCCGACGGGGCGGGTAATAACATAACCACCGCAAAAACCGCCGCTGCTAACCCTGCCATGGCCAGAATGGCAACCATCAAAATACGAGGACGCTTCAACAGATATAATATCTTCTGCGTTGACGAGCCCGTCAGGTCCCCAATAACATCGTTTAACTGCTCCGCCTGCTCAGTATTGGGGTGGGAAATTACGTTATCACCTTGGCTTGCATGGCCTTCTTCACGTGATGTCTGTTCTTGTTTTTCTTCAGACATTTTTTGCCGTTTTTTCAGCCGGCTGAAAAACCTGTTAGTCGACGAGCTTGCCTGGTCGCCATGTTCATCGGATACCTGTTCTGGCTCTTTCTCGTCGGCATCCGGGCCGACAGGATTCTTGTTATCGGGACTTTGTTCCGTATCTTCTTCACTCATGCCACAGACCGAACATATCCGGGCACATAAAAGCCATGACAGCCCTCATGCGCTATATGTCGATGTAAAATGTTGCAATGACTGTGCCAGAATATCTCCAAAGCGGTAATTCGACCTGAAAATGCCGATATTCCACTATTTTTATTTAATAATGCCCGAGAGAATACTGCGATTGGAATGTGTATGTCAGGGACTTATACAGGGGGGTGTCTGTTTTCCATACGCCCGCTGTTAATTGTATGCCATATTTTTAAGTATATCACCTTACTCATTTGGCGGAACTGGCAGATGTGGCCTTTTTATTTTGGCGGCTTGGTATATTTATTTGATATTTTTTGAGTTTTGCATGAAGTGTGGCACGTGTAATGCCAAGCAAAGCTGCCGCCTGTGTACGTTTGCCGTCTGTTTCTTCCAATGCTCGTATAATCAGTTCTCGCTCGGCGGCCTCAAGGGAAAAATCTTCACACGAATCATCTCCCGAAGTATTTGAAGCCGCAGTAGCCAGTGGTTCCTGGCTGATATGCTTATCGAAAATAATATGTTCGTAATTTATAGGACTATCACCGGCGAGAATCGCCGCCCTATCGATAACATTGCGAAGTTCCCTAACGTTACCCGGCCAATCATGATCCGCCAGCAACTGTAGCGCGCCGTCACTTATTGTGGACTGCGGATTGTGAGAATTTTGCACAAAATAATTCGCCAGTAACGGAATATCCCCACGGCGATTGGGGTCGCGCAGGGGAGGTACGACTATTGGAAACACGGCCAGACGATAGTACAGGTCATGGCGAAAACGCCCTTTTTCCACCGCTTCCAGCAGGATACGATTAGTGGAGGCGATAATGCGCGCCTTACATGGTATCTCCTTGGTGCCACCAACCTTACGATAACTTTTTTCCTGTATGACACGTAACAGTTTTGTCTGCAACGAGGGAGGCATTTCACCAATTTCATCCAGGAAAATGCTGCCGCCCGCTGCCGCGGCCAGCAGACCATCGCTGTCTTTGTCCGCACCGGTAAAGGCGCCCTTGACGTGCCCGAATAACTCGCTTTCGAGCAGATTGTTCTTCAAAGTTGCACAATTGACGGCCACAAAGTTGCTGAAATCGCCGAATCTCCACCAGTGAACCGCACGGGCTGCAAGTTCTTTACCGACGCCCGATTCGCCCAGTATAAGAACCGGTTCGCACCTGCTGCCAGCAACGAGGCGGATTGTGCGGAGTACTTCCGCAGCACCGTGACTTTGGCCGACAAATTCCACCGCCGGCGGGCATTCATCGCAGAAATATTGCCTTCTGGAATCGTGATTGGATTCATCCTCATTACCTGTGAAGATCGTTTCGAGAGTAGTAGCGTCCAACGGCCCCTGCACATAATCGGTTGCTCCCCCCTGGACTATTTTAACCGCACGCCGCACGCTTGGTTGATGCGCAACCGCCACTGCGGAAATATACGGATATGTTTTGGTTAGCCGACGAATAAGCATTTCGGTTCCGTCCCGGCCGGGCACATCCGCGACGAGAACAAGGTCCATTCTATGGCAGTCCTTCAGGGCATCCAATGCCTCACCGGGAGCAACGGTGGTCATGGAAACATTTTGAGAATCGCCTTGTTCATCGGAATCAACGTATACTTCACCAATGTCATAACAAACAGCCAAAACGGATCGTTTACTCAAATCCTCATTACTCATGGCTGAAATCCCTAAATTGTCCGGCTGAGTTTATAGGCGTACATATGAACTCATCCAAATGCGTGTCCGCGACAAAATATGAATGACAATCCAATGTTTCTATATTCCGTCTACTTCTCATCGGGAAATATCTATTCCGGCATTGGCCGGTTCCCTTTACGTTGCTGAGCTTTCAGCAATTCGCAGGCAACTGCAACTATTTAAGATGCATCGGTATTCCCAGAACACCATACACACCCGTACCATGAATATCCCTCATATACATCATAAAAGGCAAAGTCAAATTAATTATTCAATATGTTGTATATTTTTTATAGGTTTGCGTTAACTTGTTGCTGTTATTCAGCCCTGTAAGCGTCGTAGAAATATCTTTTTTGTGAGCGGTTAATGTTATGCAAAGACGGTCGTACAGACGCTTAATCTCGCCGGCCCTTTGGCTGTTGGCTTGACCGGCATGATACGTGGCGGCTGAAATTTCTTCCTGCAGATCATTCATCATAGATGCAATTTCTTCGAATCTGCCTTCCTCGGCCAGGCGAATCTGTGCGTGGAGGATATTTTCCACGCGGCTGAACGAATTTCCCCGGTCACTAACTCTTTCGTTATTGCTCATAACCTGCGGATTTTATTTTTATCATTACGCTTTTATCCTGTCATCCGGACTGTCTTGCCTGCGCTCTGTCGATCCGGTCGATTAATTCCTGCACCTGACTTTTATCCGGACTAATCTCAAGGGCACGTTTGGCCGCCGCTCTCGCCTGGTCGAAATCGCCCTGACGGGCGTAAAGACTTCCCAAACAGAACAGCACGGAGGCATCATCAGGATGCTTATCGAGGTAAGCGCAGAGATAGCCGATTATTTCTTCAAAACTGCCCATCAGGTTGGAAACCTGAAATAGTCCCAGAAGCGCCAGCAGATTTTCTCCGTCGCGGCTGAGACATTCGAGATACATTCTGAAAGCCCGTCGATATTGACCACTGCGCTGATGTGTAATTCCCAGACCACAGTAAGCTTCGCTGCTGTTACTATCGATTTCGGCGGCCGCGGAAAAGCTGACCTCGGCGGGCCCGAGTTGCCCCTGTTGCAGTGCCAGCGAACCCAGACCAAGATATACGCCTATAGATTTGGGATTTACAGCGGCCGCAGCGTGATAAAGTCTGGCAGCGCCGCGCGGATCATCTTCGCCGGCTCGGCAGTCGCCGAGGCGTTTCAGTATGCCTGCGACTTGCTTGTTGCCTTTCGCGCCGGCCGGTAAACGGCAAACGTCGCCTCCGGCCAACGCTTCGGCGCTTATAAGCGCACGAGTAAGATGTGCCTCGCTCTGGCCATATTCTCCCATCCGACAGAGAATCTCTCCCGCCTGCTTAAGCGCATCAATATCGCCGGGATTATCCAGTAATCGACTTTGAACTTCCGCAAGTTTCTCACGGTCTTTAGTTAGACTCTGATCACAGACCGAGTTTGTCATGAAATTTTCCTTTCATGGCCGGTGAATCTTTATATAAGTATAGAGCAATAACCATGCCTCACTTGAAATAATGTGGTGTTTTATGCTCAATTATGCGGCAAACACATAAATGGCCTCAAATATCGCACCCTGCCTTTTTGATAATTCGGATAATTGCTATTATGCCTATCAAGGCAGAAGTGGTGATAGCATGGAAAATGTAAATTAATTAAACACCGCCAGATCAGAGATAATCCAGCAGCGACATATCAACCATTCTTGCCGTGGCCGAAAGCAACAATTGGTAATAAACCTGGTTACGGGAAAGTTCGGTGGCAAGTTGCTCTATATCCGCATCCTGGATACCTGAGATAGAGGCATTCACATTATCGGTAAGTATGGTTAAAGTGTCTTTCAGCTTATCCATGGCCTGCAGTTGTCCACCTACCACGGCAATTGACCTGCCTATGTCATTTGAAGCAGATCGCACCGCATCAATCGCTTTGTTTATCTGTGCTGTCTGATCTCCGGAAACGTACTCGCCCTTGTTTTCCAGTGTATCGCGGGCGGTGATAAGAGCAGAAAACACATCATAAGAACCAACCGGCCTGACGTGTTCCGTTCCTGTGGATTTCACATTCGTGGCATTGACAAAAAGCGCCCTGCCTGTCCGCGAATCCGTAACCACCTGGTTGTTAGAAAAATTGTCCAGGTCAGCGAAAGAGAGGCCACCGTCGATGCTCATTTCACCCGTGGCGGTGGCGTTGGCCTCATGTATGCCGGTAAGATCCGACGCGACGCCGGTCATGTCAACGTAGACTGTTTCTCCGGATGAGTTCTGCAACCGCAGGTCGTTATCCGTATCGGGATCGTACGAGACCGACGGACCGTCATCGAGCACGACCGTCCGTGCATCACCATCTATAGTGAGTTTGTGCGAATCACCGATGATAGTATCGCCGTTTGCGGAACTGGCGCCGGCCGCCACGCCGAGCCCCCCGCCATAAGTTGTCATCTGATGAGACACTTGCAGATACACATCGCTTCTGATACTCGAAGTCCCCGTCCCTGCCGAGAGGCCGGTATCGCCGTAAAATTCAGGTGTTTGCCTGTTATTGCCGCCGAAGGTATCTTTTCCAACCACGGTGCCCTTGTATTCCAGACCTTCCGCCACCGGCACCATCATTGCATTTTTTGAGCCGACATACTCTACAGCAGTAATCTTTCCATCTTCCCGAGTTACCTCGTAAGGCGCGGTTGAGGAGTCCTCGCCGCCAAAGACGTATCTGCCAAGCGATTTCTGGTTCGCCAGCGAAACAACCTGCTCGAGCAGGGAATTTATTTCGGCCGCCATCACCGAACGTTGCGACGGCCCGTAGGTGCCGCTGGCGCCCTGGGTAAGCAGCTCCTCCACGCGTATGAGCATGTCTGAACTTTGCTCCAGAACGGTTGATATCGCTTCGGTATTGGTTGTAACCGTATCAAGGTTCTTTTTATAAACTTCCAGCGAGTCTTTATTCTCTTGCATCCCCATTATCACAAAGGCATCCGTAGGCGCATCGGAAGCGCGTATAACTTTGCTGCCGGACGCAATCTGCTCCTGGATGCGGAACATGCCACTGGAAAGTTTATCAATTCCGGAGGACAGATTGTTATATACGGCATTCCAACCGCTCATCACTGTTTACCTCGCAGGGGCTTAAATCATGTTAAAAAGATATTTCAAAGATTCATTCTGTGCCTGTATAACCTTTGAAGTCGCCTGAAACATTCTCTCATAACTGATAAGCTTTGCGGCTTCCTCGTTGACATCCACGCCGCTTATATCGGACCGCTGGACGGTGAGTTGCTGAATGATATCTTTGAGGCCGTTTCTCCTGGCCTGTCGTGCAGCTACAGACTGCCCGATTTCTGTAATCAGGTTCTGCGTATATTCCAGGGGATTCATCCCATCCAGCGATGCAGACTGTTCAGCCAACGCCCCGGACAGGCGGCGTAAATTCGCCGAGTCGGTCCCCTCTGCCCCGGCCGATACGCCGAGCCGCGCAGGATTGTCGACCAGCTCTTGGTTTACGCCTATGTTTATCGCCGAACCGCCGGTAAACAGCGTGTTCATTTCGATATCGGCCAGAAAGTTTGTCGGGTCGGTATCGGCCAGGGCCTGTATAGTGAACATGTCGCCGTCATTCAACTGCCGGGGAGTGAATGACACCTCCAGTCCCATACCTATTTCAACCGTCTCGGGCGGGGCATATCCGGAACCGATGTTGACCCGCTTAACCAGTTCGCCCGCCCCGTTACGGACCTCCAGTATGAGACTGTCATCCGCCCCGACCTGTCCCGTTCCTACGACGGTGCATGTGATGGTTTGATTTTCATCACCCGTGTAGAGGCCCGAAACGGTCGCTTCGGCATCGCCTGTGATATTGCTTGTAGTTGGTTCGGCGGTTACTGCCGGTCGAAAGTCAAACTTGAATCCTTCATCTGCCTCTATGCGCAGTTTGCCACCGGCCACGGCGCTCGTCAGTCCGTTCACAGCGTCCAAACGAGCTGCAACATCCGCCGCCGTGTCGTTTGAAACATCAAGCGATATTTCATGCCGTTCGGCGGCGCTTGTGGACTGATTAACAACGCGGATAAAGAAACTTCCATCCGCCGCATCGGGGGCAAACTCGGCCACAGTCCCACCGGTCAACAATCTGCTGGTAAGTGAATTGAATCCGCCCTCTGCACCCACACCCTGAACATGGATACGGTTGACTGTGTTAATCATGTCGTTGGCCAGGTTATCAAGACTTTCCTGCAGGTCGGGAATCACCTGGTTGGCCATGTTAATAAGAGCGCCGAGCTTGCCCGTGCTGATGTTCGAATCGTAAACCTCCGAATCACCCAGCGCTATCCCGAAATTTCCTTCCTCGTCAGTTCCTACATCCAGCGCCATTGCCTCATTTCCCACAAGAAGCGAAAGCGACTTTCCCCATGCGCTTATTTCAATGCCTTCAGGGCGGGAGGGGCTCTGGAATGTTTGTATTTCCACCAGTTCCGCCAGCTTATTAATCTCCTGCTGCCGCTGGTCTTTTAGTGTGTTTGCACTACCGCCCTTGAGTGTAGCTTCGGATATGCGGGCATTCAGTTCTGCTATTTGAGCTATTATGTTGTTCGCCTCGGTGATACTTTCTTCCAGCTGTCTGGTGACCCTGTCTGATATTTTATTAATGGAGCCGGCAATGGTTCTAAGTCGTCCTGCCACAGCATCCGCAGCCCACATGAACTGGCTTCGCAAAGGAAGACTACCCGGATCACCTGAAAGCTGATCCAGCGACTGATAAAATTCATTCAGTGAAGATGTCAGACTGCCGGAATCCAGTTCTCCGAAGAAATTTTCTATGGTTCGTATAAGGGATAGTTCCTGTTCCGTGGTTCCAAGTTGTGTTTGCTGATTGGTATATTCGGCCTCGAGAAACACATCCATTATTCGGCGAACAGATTCTATTTCCACCCCGCCTCCGCCGGCCTGCTGGTAAGGATTGAGTTCTACGGATTTTACTATTGCATCCTGACGATGATAACCATCTGTGGCGGCATTGGAAATATTATCGCCGATGATATTTATCATCTGCTGGGCGACTTTCATGCCGTTGATGCCGCTGGTTAATCCGATCACTGTTTATGACTCCATATCCAGCATGCCACTGTCGGAAGACCACTGTCCAGCCCCGTCAGCGCCGTAGGTTACAACCGGTGTTTTAGATGGCATCAGAGATTTGAGCATCATCCGGTTTATACGCGAGTATTCGTTCAACAGCATCACAGTTCGCAAATGCCGGCGCTGCAGCACTGCGGCCAGTTCTATTATCCGCTCTCGCTTCCGGGCAACCTTTTCAGCACATGTTTCATCGAGCATCTCCACCAACCGGGATAGTCTCAACTGCGGCGCCGGCAGTCCGTATAACTCGGCCAGGACCGAACGTGCCCGTGCTAGTCGATTATCGGCATCTTTTTGATGGTTTTGTGTGCGCTCCATGCGTTCCAGAATCAGTTCCGTGGCATCGTCATCTCGGGCTACCATCGCATCCGACAATTGCGTCATTTGCTCGTATTTCTCCATGAGCAGGCCTATTTGCTCGTCGAGACAAGCCAAAAGGTCGCAGATTAAGGATTCCAGTTTTTCGCCGTTCATTTAATCGACTCCGCCTTGCTTGTCTGCGATTGACAGGGGGACTCGCCTGTACACTGGCGGTAGATTTGCCGCCACAGACCCATGCCGCCATTGTCGGCCACGTTCCTTGCAAGATAATGCCAGAATATGCCTTGTATCTGTCTGCCCGGCCCGCTTTCGAATATTTCGCTTTTGGGGATAGTCTGACGCATTGTGTCCATAAGTTGCCGTATTAATACGGATTCGAAATCCTTCGCGGTCTGAACTGCACGGACGCGTTCGGCCGGGGTCTGTGCCGGCCGGGACGGACCTTGTAACTGCTCCGGCCCGGCCCAGCCGCCCCAGATAATCGAGTCGCTTTGTGGTGGCGGTAACAAATCCGACATATACGTTTCCTTACATTATCTCGAGTTTCGCCTGCAGGGCACCCGCCTTGCGCAGGGCCTCAAATATAGATATCAGGTCGCGCGGGGTAAGCCCCATTGCGTTAAGAGCACGCGCAAGTTCTGACACCGACACCTGGCGGGGAACCACGTGCAGAGAGGCCTGCTCTTCAACTGCGGTAATATCGGTACGATTGGTTTTTTCAGTGGTGCCTGTGTCGGAGAACGGCTGCGGCTGTGACACATAATCCTTCTCTTCTGTCACTACCGAGAGATTGCCGTGCGAAATTGCCACAGTTGATATGCCAACATTCTGCCCAACTATTATGGTACCGGTCCGCTCGTTTATGACCACGAGCGCGGTATTGTCGACCTCTACCTGCAACTGGCCTATTTTATCTATAAAGCTCGCAAGGTCGGCCTTGGTCAATTTTGGAGGAATCGTTACTCTCACCGTGCCGGCATCCACTGCGTGAGCGGCGTGTTTATAGCTGGCGTTTATCGATTTTGCGATGGTGTCGGCGGTGGAAAAATCGGCATTACGCAGGTTGAGCATTATCTTTCCGTTTTGGATGAATTCGGCCAGTTCTTCCCTCTCAACATGCGCCCCACCGGGTATTCTTCCGACGGTGGGGTGATTTTTCGAAACGCTGGCCGAGTCGCCCGATGCAGAAAAACCGCCCACCGACAGCGGACCCTGGGCCACGGCGTAGACTTCGCCGTCGGCGCCCATTAATGGCGTAATAAGCAACGTGCCGCCCTGGAGACTCTCGGCGTCGCCGATGGCCGATACCGTAACGTCTATGGTACTGCCCTGCCTGGCGAAGGGACCCAAATCCGCGGTGACCAGAACGCTGGCTATGTTTTCGCTGCTTATATCATCAGGGGTGAGTTTTAGTCCGGACTTCCGCAGTATGTTCGCCAGGGCGCGCTTGGAGGGCTCTGCGCCGTCGCCGGTGCCGTTTAGACCGACAACCAGTCCGTAGCCCCAGACTGGATTACTGCGGACTCCCTGAATGTCGACTATGTCCTTTATACGCTCGCCACGCACCGGCGCGACAAATGTCCCCAGGCACACTCCTGTCAACGCCGCTGTAATAAACACACGTCGCATTTTCATCTCCCATTGCGGATTCATCTTTGCCTTATAACGGGCTTACCAGATTCAGTATCCGGTCAAGCCATCCCGGATTTGTTATCAGCGATTCCTGTCCCATCTGTTTGTGTACGATTTTAAAGTCTGCGACCTTCTCGCTGTCGACGGAGTTGTCGAAAGCGATATCCGACGGCCTTACGATACCCGAGGCCTGCACGGTTTGCCTGTCGCCTTCAACTTCGCGCTGCCGTGAACCAACCACTACGAGATTACCGTTGGGAAGCACGTCGGTAACGGTTACGGTGATGACGTCTTTAGTTTCCTTGTCAGATTCGAAATCTGCCTCGCCGGTGAAGTCGTTATCGGCCTCCATGTCCATAGAAAGGTCTTCGAGACTAAACAATTTACCCGTTATGTCGTTTAGTCCCCTGATAAGGTCCATGTTGGAAGCGATAGAGCCGGATCGCGAAGATGACTTCTCCGTCTCCCGCTCAGTCTCGTTTTCTATGACGGAATGCTCCGCGATGGTAATGGTGAGTATGTCGCCCACCTGGTGGGCGGTATCGTCAGTGTGAACGGCCTGTGCGCGCGTGTGCGATTTGGCCCATATTGAACCGGCGTCGGCTTCTGTGTACAAGGCAAGAATAACAACGGCCACGAGTATAAAAAATGATTTCCTGGGGTTCATTTTTTCTCCTTGTTCATTGACATTTGACCTATTTCTTCGCTATCCGTACGGGAAAGTTCGTGCCGCTGCGAAGTAACGGCCGTTTTTGTCACTACCGGTTCAACCCGCCCGTCGGAAAGGACCCTGGCGCGGATGACCTTCCCGGTGTCGATGTTCCGCACCTTTATCAACTCATCTGTTCTGCCATCTTCCAGCGCCCTGCCGATGGCTGTAACTACAAAACCCGCTCCCGAAATTTTCATGGTCACTGTCTGGTTGCGGTCAATAATCACCGATTGTTTCCTTGCTCTGACCATTGCGCGGCGGATAACCGTTCCGGTGGATATACTACGTCGGGCAAGCATCCCGAAAGGAAGGTCATAATCGGCTGACATCTTGTTTTCCACGTAGAAAAATTTGGTTTTCGTGTTTTGGGGAGTAACCATTTCTCCGGCGGGTATGTCCTCTTTGGCAACTGCCCGCCGCACGGGGTAAACGGTCTTGAAAAGCAAAAGCGTCTGCCCCAGTTTTCGCTCGCGGCCTCGGGCTGTAATACGCACGCGAACATAATCCCCGGTTTTTTTATCAGGCAACTGGGCCTCGAGGGAAACCGTTACACCGGAGGGCACTAACATTTCCGCGGGTTTTTGCGCCAGACGCCAGCTGCAACCGGTGGGGCCCGGACGGCTTTTCTGTAAAAATTCCCTTGCACATGAAATCAGTTTTTCGGCGGGGATTTTATCCTCATCACGGGTAACTATGACCTGTTCCGCACCGCTTAGGCGGACACTGCCGGCCGAAAAACCTTTAGACGCAAGTCGGGAGAGGATGGTCGCGCGTGTAATCTTTATCCGTTCCCCAGACCACGGCGCCCTGCCCATGGAAATCTGTTTAGCCCTTTGTGTGGCCTGCTCCTGTCCGCGTACTGCGGCCAGAACGTCCAGCGTCAGCGTATTCCCGTCGGCCTTTACGCTGCGCGGAAGATAAATATGGAGAATATTATCCCGCGCGTCTTCCGCCGCCGAAGTAGAGCAGATGATTAATATCAGTAAATATACCGCATTAAATCTACGCATTATTCCTATGCTCCTACCTGATTAACTGGTTGGCCGTGGTAAGCATGTCATCGCCCGCTTTTATGGCGCGGGAATTTATTTCGTATGCTCTCTGGGCTGTTATCATGTCTACAAGTTCCTGCACCATCTGGACGTTCGACTTCTCCAGGAAACCCTGCTGTATAGTTCCCATGCCCTGCTGTCCGGCCACACCTGTTGTAGGCGAGCCACTGGCGGGTGTTTCGGACAAAAGATTGCCGCCCTCGGAAGCCAGGCCGGTGGGATTCGGGAATCGCACAAGACTTATCTGCCCAGCCACGGTGGCTGCCTCCTGCGAACCGACGAATACCGTCACTGTTCCGTCCTTTCCGATGTTTATCGAGCGAGCATCGGATGGAATGGTAATGGAAGGATTGAGTTGATGCCCACCGGAGGTCACGAGGTTGCCGTTGGAGTCAATCCGTAGCGACCCGTCTCGGGTGTATCGCGAAGTGCCGTCTGGCATGGTAACTTCCAGAAAGCCGCTGCCTTCTATGGCGATATCCAGCGACCGACCGGTGTTCTGCATCTCACCCTGTGTGAAGACTTTCAGAGTAGAAACCGGCCTGACACCGCTTCCTATCTCAAAACCGCTGGGGGCCTGGATTCCCGCAGCTATCTCCCTGCCGGGTTCCGACTTGCGCAGATAGGCCAGGTCCTGGAAGTCGATCTGGCTGCGCTTGAAGCCGTTGGTATTTATATTGGCGAGGTTATTGGCTATGACATCCACCCTGTTTTGCTGGGCGGTCATGCCCGTGGCTGCTGTTGAAAAAGCTCTTAACACGTCCGTATCTCCTTACATTTACGCCATGGCTACCTGAAGCAGATGTTTCATTCGATCGTCCTGCGTGCTGATACACTTGACGTTTGCCTGATACATGCGCGACACTGTTATCAGGTCAACCAGTTCTCGCGCGATATTAACATTGGAAGATTCCACGAATCCCTGCTGAATAGTAGAAGAAGTGGCATTTCTCGGCTCTATGTCGCCAGGGGCTTCGAAATGAGTGCCACCTGCGTGTGTGAGACGATGGGGATCCTCGAAATCAACTATTTTAAGGCGCCCTATGTTCGAGCCGGCGGCGGATATCACTCCTTGCCTGGAAATCTGTATACTGTCTGCGGCTGCATCCGGCGGAAAGGTAATAGGACCGCTTTGGCCGCTGACAGTGCGACCGACAGAGTCCACCAGTTGTCTCTGGGCGTTTAACTGGAAAGAGCCGTAGCGGGTATAAAGCGGGCCCTTCGGCGTCTCCACAACAAAGAATCCATCACCGTTTATCGCCAAATCCAGCGCACGTTGCGTTTGCTTCAAACTGCCCTGGGTGAAATCACTGTTTTGAGCGGCTGAGATATTAGCGCCGCCGTCCCCGAATTCGGAAACGAAGCCGGAAAGTTGCCGCTTGAACCCCGGAGTTG
This sequence comes from uncultured Planctomycetaceae bacterium, assembly GCA_964472875.1. Taxonomy (GTDB): domain Bacteria; phylum Planctomycetota; class Phycisphaerae; order SM23-33; family SM23-33; genus CAYYMD01. The sequence goes on along the minus strand of CAYYMD010000029.1, from coordinate 23,507 downwards.
AAGCGTTGGCCAGATTCTGGGTGATGCGCGTATAGGCATCCGTGAGCGCTTCGAGCGAGGAGCCAACCTGTTGTATGCAATCAGACATTGTATTTTCCTATCCGACCGGTTGAAACTTCTTGTTATTCTTACTGGGCTGTTCGTTGATTCCGGCGGCGGCGAGATTCGTCTGACGAATCAGTTCCGACATTTCATTGGAATCCAGTCCCACCAGCTCAACGGCCACATGCGTATCGCCGGTTTGGTTTTTGATTTTCCGGCGAACACGCGCCACGCCCTGGACCAGCAAATTCTGGGAAAACTTGATAGTCACCAAAATCTTGTCTCCCACATCGGCCACGATATTAGACTGCAACAAAACCGCGCCCGGACCGCCGAGTTCTTTCAGCCGGCCGGTGAGAAATTCCGGCGTCTCGTGCTGCGGATTTTTGACTGTAAACGGGAAATCCGCCATGTGCGCATGCTTGTCGGTCTGGACGCGGGGGAATCGTCTTCTATTAACCGCATGAACCTCTTCGGTATGATTAAAACACGCCTTGTTACCCTGACAACTGACAACCGTTGTGTTGAATTCCCATACCACCGGACCGCCTGGGAAACGTATTCGGACCTGCTGGCCGCTTTCCATCTGCAGGGGACGTTCCGTCTCCACGTCGAACTCAAGCGTGCTGGATTCGGTTATTTTGGCGGGAATCGACCCGCTAACGCCGGGCGGAACAATGTATACGTCACTGCCTTTGACCACCTGCCGGCTTGAGGCGATGGCGTTGTAAAGATTATCACCAAACTGGCTGAAACCGAGCACTTCCCGTATCGAGTCTAAAAGCCCGCCGAGACTGCTGCGCGACTTGGGCGGCATTTTGGCGGTTCGGGCATCCTGCATTAACCGAGCCACGCCCTGGTCAAAGACTCCCTGCGATGTGAGGATGCTATTGGGGTCCTTAAGTTCGAGAAGTTCGGCCAGATACCGCAGAAGTTTACGTTGCTGCAGTTCGAGTTTAAAACTGGCCGCCAGCATATCGAATCGAGACCACTTTTTGCTGGTCTGTATACTCCTTGCAACCAGTGTACAAAGCAGCAGGACCGTAGCCGTTACGGTTATGGCAATTACTACCCAGAACAGCATTCTCGCGCCGCCGCTGTTGTCGACATTGCGCATGCCTTTCCAGCGGTCCAGCGCCGTTGAATCGGCCAGCAGGCGGTACAGAATACTTATTGTTCCGTTAATTACGTTCATTCGCGTTAGGGCTTACCTTATCAGTCTCGCCAGTTCATTCAGCATGTCGTGAGCCACGGAAATTGTTCTGGCATTGGCCTGGAAGCCGTTCTGCGCCTGGATGAGGTTGACGAATTCAGTCGCACTTTCAACGTTGGATGTCTCCAGCGAACCGCCCCTGACGGCGCCGGCTCCGCCTGACTGTCCGCGGGTTGGAGCCGGGTCGCCTGAGTTACCGGACGCCGCGAAATAATTATTGCCGGCCGAACTCAAACCTGACGGATTGCGGAAAGTGGCCAGCTTCAGCGCGGCGATGTCTTTTCGCACACCGTTGGTAAAGAGGCCTTCGAGTATGCCTTCAGCGGAGACCGATATGCTGGACAACTGGCCCGAAGCATAGCCGTCCTGGCCGCTGGCCGAAACGGTCGACGTGCCACCCGAAAGTGTAACTCCGTCATAATCACCAACTGTGCCGAAATCCACGTTTACGGTGCGAACAGTGGACGGCGCATTGGAAAAAGTAATTTTGAATGACTTGTTTTCGGCCGAATCGACCATCCCGCCGAAACTACCGTCGCTGAGGAACTTAATACCTTTAATACGACGGTCATTCAGGTCGGTAATTTCACCGGTAACCGAACGCATCACCATATCCCATACGTTGGAATCATTCGTGCGTACAAAGGAGGCCGACAGAATATGACTGATGCCCTGAGAGTCGAATATTTCGATATCGACATTGTTCAGCCCTTCGCTTCCGGGGGTCTGCAAGCGGAAATAACCGGGTAATTCAAATGCTCCGTCATCGCCGGCGGCGTCAATGTATTCCAGATTCAAATCGGTCTGGCTGTATCCGTCGACATCATCCTGCATGCGTATTTCGCCATTCTCCAGTGAAGCCGTCGAACCTGTGTAAGCAGTGTTTATGGCCGCAAGCAGGTCCCCTATGGTGTCATTGGCAGCGTCTGTAATGGTGAATGTCGTATCCACAGTATCACCGTTCTTGTCTGTGCCGGTGATGTGGATTTCATCGTTATTTGCCAGATTACTAACCTGGTCCAGACTCGTCAGTTTGGACGACAGATTCACAGGGGCGCCTGAGGCGGTATAGGTAAGGCCGGAAACCAGCAGGTTACGTGTCTGGGTGGTGGATTCCGCCGAAAGATTACCGGTAAATGATATATTTTCGGTCGCCTGGGCGGGCAGCGTCTGGCCATATGGTATCCTGACATCACTGTCGCCTGCATTCTGAAAACCCTCGGCCACTCCTTCGTAACCGATTCGCTGCACGCGATTACCTGTTGAAGGGTCAACAAGGTAATTTTCGGAGTCGACGCTGAACGACCCTACGCGTGTGTATACGTCGCTCTGGCCGTCGTTGAGAACAAAATATCCCGAACCCTCAATAGCCATGTCCAGCGACTGGCCTGTCTGCGTCAAAGACCCCTGGGACGTCATCCGGTCAATGCTTGCAACAGACACACCGGAACCCACCTGTATGGGGTTAATACCGCCGGTCTGACTGGTGGGCTGAGACGCCTCCCTGATTGTTTCCGACAACAGTTCAGAGAAAGTGACCCGGCTGGATTTAAAGCCCAACGTGTTGACGTTGGCGAGGTTATTGGCCGCAACGTCCAGCATTTTCTGGTGGGACTCTAGTCCTGAAACACCTGAAAGTAGTGCATTACCCATAATATTTTCCTTTCGACTTCAATTTGCCCGGCCTTATTTGCCCTTGTCGGAGGGCTTAATGACCGCGGCGATATATAGTTTTGTTCGTCAGTCCCTTATAGTCATAACCGCCTCGAAACTTATGCGGTCATCGCCTACCACCAATGCAACTTCCTGGCCGTTGGACTCCACGCTTTCAACCCGGCCGGAAATCACCTTACCGTCCGCCATATACTCTACGGTCTTGCCTATAAGTTCTGAGGCCTGAGACAGGCGTGCCCCGGCCATGGCGTTGGCAAACTTCGAGTTTATATTCTCCAGTTGCTGCAACTGGCTTACCTGAGCCAGTTGAGAGGTCATCTGGCTGTTGTCCATCGGTTTCAGAGGGTTCTGATGCCGTAACTGCGTAAGAAGCAGATTGAGATAATTGACTCCAATGTCCTCTGCCGTCTGTCCGATTGCCGAAACTTTGCTCATTGCTTTCTCCTACATCCGGATATTTACCAGTCCGTCCCCCGCCGTTTGGCTTTGCCGGGCGGTGGACGGATTGTCTTCGTTAAAGTTCTGTGATTCTGTTGTCGGATTGTTCGACGCCTGGGGCTCGTCCTGGGTCTCATGGCCGCCGTTATTCTGCTGACGTGCGCCGGCCGAACCTTCGCCCATATATCCGTTCTGGCCGCTTCCGTCGGGATTCTGCCATGTGCCCTGGCCGGGTTGCTGAGAATTCTGACCGCTGAGAGCGACTTCCATTCGCTGAAGATTAATGCCCGATTCGGCAAGACCATGTGTCAGGTTCTGCGTTTCGCGGCGAAAATGCATCATCGTCTCGGGATTATCCACCAGGATTTTCCCATGAACCTCATTGCCGTGCTGCTTCAAAGACACCCTGACACTACCCAGCTCTGGCGGGTTTAACCTTATAACGACCTCACGGCCGGACTCACGTGCGCTTATCTTCAAGCCGGCGGCTACCTGTTCCGTGGGCGAGGCGCCGGAAATGTCCGCCCCTTCGATAACACGCACACTCCGCGAGGTGGCGGAGGTCGTTAATATTCCTTCGTAGCCGCCGGCCAAAGGCATATTCCGCCCGGCGTTGTTCACATCAGCCGCCTGTTGCGGCCTTGCATCGGAGGTGGGCCGTGAAAACGAATATAGTTTTCCGAGAGTCTCCGACAGGCCCTGGGGCTCATTCAGTGAGGTATTTCCTGTATTGCCGTTTATGGTTCGTTGCCCCTCGGGTTTTGCGGCCTGCCCCCGCAAAGACCGTAATATAAAATTTCGTCTGGAGTTTACATCCGCGCCTTGCGCGGCCGTGTTACCATTGAAATGAGAGGATAAAGATGCCAAACCCTGGCCAAAATCCTTATTCAGTTGCAGATTTTGCCGACCTGATTCGGTCTGCTGCAAAACATTTTCTGCAGAGTTAAGCTGCCTACCCGGAATTTGGCCTCTTGAACCCTTAGCATTTGAGACTGATAATAACTTATGTTTAATAGCGGCTGCGGCGGGAGCAAAACCGGCTTGAGCACCCTGAAGTTCAACTGCATTCTCACCACCTTTTCCGACATAGTTAAAACCATTTGTAACTAAGAGGGCTGGCTGACCGGTTGTCTGTCCTTGAGGCGAATAAGCGCCGGCGGCGGTTAGAATCTGTAAAAAAGTCGCTTCGCCGCTTTGAATACCGGCGGGATTTTCGGCCGCGTACATTGCCTCGGCCGGATTCACAGCATTATGCAATTTTTTACCGGATGAATTTTGTTTGGCGGCATTGGAACGGTTGTTCGTACCTCGGCCGACGCCCCGGCCTGTGGTGGAGCCGGGGACGTCGGCGCGCGGAACCGTGGTGTGTGCCGGCTTTCCGCCGGTCTGTGCAAGGACCCCGTCACTCGACGTGCCCGTCGGGACGGGTTGATTCATTTGAACCGGAATTTGCTGCATTGCATTCATTACAAAAAGTACGCGGACGTACGAACGTCCGGCCATCAAGGTCGCAATGCGTGTGCCAAAACAAATCCCACACGACACGCCTAACTCATTAATCCTTTTGATATATATATTTATAAATTTTTAAATGTATGTTACAGGTGGAAATTGGCTTTCGCGCGCAAATGGCCGGGCGGAAATTATTTCCGGGTGAGGCGGAAATATTTTCCTATTCTTAGTTCAACGCCAGCTCCCATGGCATATGGAACGAAAAATTTACACTGCTGATTTCCGCTATTATCAAAATTCCTAAAGCATGGAGGCCAATCTTCGAGTACATGCGAGCAGCAATTATGCAATATGTTCAATTGCGAAAAAGAATCCACCTTGACGGATTTGGGATTATGGTGGAAGATAAATACAGGACGAGCGGTGGGTACAACTGTCGGCCTGCAGAAGGCGGACAGGGAGGAAATAATGGCGGACAGACTTTTTAGTACATACCAGGTGGCGAATCTACTCGGCGCAGCCGCATGTGAAGTCTCCGAATGGATACAAAAGGGCTGGCTGACCTCAAAGAATACTACCGACGGACAGGTCCGTATCACCGAAAAAGCTCTGGTGGACTTTCTCAAGCAGCGAGGCGTGGACCTTGAAGCGTTGATGGCCAAGGTCGCCATAGATGAAGCCCGCAACGACGGCAAGGCGACCTCCCCCACGCAGACAAACGAATCCGTCGGCCGGCAACAGGGTCAATATGCGCCGCAAACGCCCCGCAAGGATGAAGAAGACGCCCTCGCCCAAATCCACCCCGCCGCATCCGGCGACGAACCGGCATCCGTGCAAAAACTGGCCGAGGCGATCCTGCGCGATGCGGTCAACCGCAGGGCGACACATATCCATCTCGACCCGGCACAGGAAGGCCTGTCTTTGCGGATGCGAATAGACGGCGTCATCCATGACAAAGTCAACTTCCGCATGCGGCTGCCGAAGTCGCTGGGGCCGAAACTAATCGATTGCTTCGCCGCACTGGGCCAATTGCCCACTGCCGTAGCCCCGGCCGAAGGGTCCTTTAAATCCACCATCGGGGGGAGGAAGTTCACCTTCCGCGTAGCGACTTTCCCCACGGTATTCGGGCGAAAAGTCGTAATCCAGCTGGCAGAGCCGGCCGAACCGGTCCCCGCACTCGAGGAAATTGGCCTCGATGATGCGGATGTAAACCGGCTGAGACGCGCGATTGACAGGGGCTACGGCGCGATTGTAGTGGTCGGCCCGCCTCGAAGCGGCAGGACCACGCTGATAGAAGCCATGCTCACCGAGACAGCAACGGCGGGCAGGGAAATTATAGCCATAGAAACCCGCCGCCATATACGCTCCCACAGCGAAACCATTGTGCATACGCGGCCGGCCGATGCGGGGATGAGCCCCGCACAGGCACTGGCCAGGGCAAGCGGACAGGATGCCGACGTAATAGCACTGGCCGACGCCACCGATCCGGCTACCGACCTCTTGTCAGTGACATTGGAAGGCCGACTAATCATGGCCGCAATGCTCGCCGATGACTTACCATCCGGGTTGGCGATGATTCTGGAAAACTCGCCCCGCTGGTGGGCCGCGGCCGGTCTATCGGCCATGATTAACCTCCGCACGGTCCGCAGGGTCTGCCCCGCCTGTTCGGTCTCTGACGACGCCGACGCGGAGATGATATCCCGGGCCGGTTTCAAACCGGACGATATTGATTTCAAAATAAGACGGGCCGTCGGATGCCCCGAATGTTTCAACACCGGCTACAGCGGCCGGGTCGCCATCGCGGGCGTTATGACAATGACCGATGAGCTTCGCGATATGCTCCGCCGCGGTGCGTCGGTCGATGATGTTTTGGCCGCGGCGCGAAACAACGGCGCGGCCACGATACGACAGGCGGCGCTGAGCAAACTTCGCCGGGAGATCACCACAGTCGATGAAATCGCCCGCGCGCTGGGCAAATCACATTAGACCGATTTACACTGCTGTCCTATCATAAGTTGAATAGTAACAGCTGGTTGTCGTTTTGATGGTTTTGTACATTGTAATCTGTTTGCGAAAAGGCCTGTAAAATGGGCATTTTCTCGAACAAGCTGAGACTTAAAATCTGTAATAAACTGTAGAGACTCTGATCGAGAGTTAGTTGTTTTTTGACAATCGCAACGAGGACGTAAACGCTCACGGCAACCCAGATTTGGGTTTTGACGGCGTTGGCAGTCGTGCCGAAAAACCGTTTGATCCGCAGGTGTTGTTTGATCCATTTGAAAAATAATTCCACTTGCCATTCGTAGAGCACCTCAATTTCTGCAAGAGCGCGCATAACCGGCCACATCCCGCAGCATCAGCGCTACGTCACGAAGACTTATTACGCCGAGCGGCTCACCCTTGTCCATCACCAGCAGGTGACGGTATTCGTGTGTGCGCAGAATATCAAAACACTTTTCTATGTCATCGGTAGGTTTACACGAATGGACGGGACTTGTCATCACCTCGCTTATACAGGTTGTCTCGGGGTCTTTGCCCGCTCCAACGACCCGGCGAAGAAGGTCTCTCTCCGTAAATATGCCCACGGGTTTAACGTCCTGCTCGACGACCAGGCATCCCACATTGGACTCAATCATTCTATCAACAGCAGACCTGACGGTGGCATCTGCACGGATACAAATTACATCCGGCCCCTTTATCAGCAAAATACTCTCAACCTTAGACATTAAAACTCCTTGTAAAAAGCCGAACTTAAATTAATCGTTTGCATACAACCTTTATCGACTGTGCTTTATTAAATCGCCTGTTTACAGGTATGGCCAACCTGAAGACGGAGTATATCCCTCAGTCCAATCAGGCCCACAAGCACCCCCTCCTCAATAACTGCAAGATGGCGCAAATGCCCTTCGGTAAGCCGCTCGGCGCATCGGGTAATATCATCACAAAGCCGACAATGCTGCACGGGCGAAGACATAACGTCGGCAACCGGCACATTCGCAGGATCCTTTCCGGCAGCTACTACCCTTCGAAGCAAATCCCGCTCGGTGAAGATGCCGAGTATCTCATCATTTTCGCGCACTATGACCGAACCAACGTTGGCCCTGGCCATGAGTTTGCTGACCTCATGCGCGGTAACGTCGGGAGCGGCGACAATCACGTCGGCTCCCTTGATCGCCAGTATTTGCTCAACTGTGGTCATCATTAATTCTCCTGTAATTTACTCGTGAATCACCCGGCCGATGCAGCTGCTGCCATGGCAGATTCTTTTGCAAGCGCATTTAATATTCGCCCGGCCATGGCATCCAGAGGCACAAGTTCTTCAACTGCGCCTTGCGCTGCCGCCTCTTTCGGCATGCCGTAAACTACGCAACTCTCTTCATCCTGTCCGAGCGTGCAAGCGCCCGCTTTCCGCATGGCCATAAGACCTGCCGCGCCATCTGCGCCCATACCCGTGAGAATCGAACCCACTGCGTTAGCGCCAACCTGCCTTGCGACCGAGTGAAACAGCACATCCACGCTCGGCCGCTGGTAATGAACGGGCGGGCCGTCCTTGAGTGCCGTCAGGTATTTCGCCCCGCTGCGGCGTACGATAAGATGCCGGTTGCCCGGGGCAATTAACGCCAGGCCGGGCACGATTGATTCGCCGTCGCCTGCCTCTCTGACTTCCATCGGGCACAACTCATTAAGCCGCTGTGCGAAACCGCTGGTGAATTGTTCCGGCATGTGCTGGACGATAACCGTTCCGGGCGAATCGGCAGGAAGACGCTTGAGGACATCCTCTATGGCCCGCGTTCCGCCGGTGGAGGCGCCGATGGCGATTATCTTGTGCGTGGTTCTTATCGGCCCTTTTGGGATCGCTCCCGTCGCAGCGGCGGATTTCTTATCCGCCGGGCGGATCACTTGGGCATTTGCCGCCGCCCGAATCATCTTGGCAAGTCGCCTGGAAACATCCTTCACCGAATAAGCCGAGCCGGGCTTGGCCACCACGTCCACCGCGCCGATGCGCAGAGCTTCGAGCATCGTATCGCTTCCGGCTGGGGTAAGAGAACTTACCACGATTACCGGCAGCGGGTGATATCGCATTAGTTTGCGGAGAAACGTCAGACCGTCCATCCGCGGCATTTCCAGGTCGAGCGTCACCACGTCCGGTTTCAGCGACAGAATCTTGTCCCGCGCGATGTACGGATCCATGGCCGTGCCAACTACTTCGATTCCCTCGGCCTTGGATAAAGCGGCCGAGAGAACCTGCCGCACTACGGCGGAATCATCGACTATCAGCACCTTTACCATGCGGCGTTCATTCCTTTCGCTTTAAACTTAACTCAGGCCGCGCCCTTCGCATTTGCAGGCAGACAATCCGGGGCAAACAGTGTCAGTTCGGCCCATCCGCCCTCAAGGTGAAGTCTTGTGGACACGGTGGCCGCCTGCCCGGCGAAGTCTGACGGCGCAGTGTTATCTTTTAGAACTTCCGCGGCCGCGACACTGAACACCACCTCCTCGCCGGCAAGTTTGGGCAGCAGATTGCCGCATAACACGTTGAGCAATTCCTTCAGAGCATCGCCCTGCATCTCCGGCGATGGCTCCTCGTCGAAGTCCAGCCCCAGCATGTTGCCGGCGACGGCCGGAAGCAGTTCGCTTGAAATGCTCACGGTCATCGAACCCTCGAACGGGCCGGCGAAGGTGATGGCAGCCGTGGTCATTTTGTCCTCAGCGGGCAGGGTCGATTCCTCTTCGTCTTCGAACGCCGGTAATACGAAGGCCAGCGATTCGAATACTTCTTCCGCCACGTTGCTCAGTGTTTCGTTCAGTCTGTTATTCATGATGCACCCCTGTAAGTTCCATAATTACGTCTCGTATAACTTCCGGTGAGAACGGCTTGTGGATAAATCTGGCGCCTTTGGCGCGGAGAGATTCAATGCGGGCCCTGCTGCCTTCGGTGGAGATGACCACTATGGGCAGGTTCGACCAGGTGGGATTGGCCCGAATATTGTCAATCATTTCCTCGCCGTTCATAACCGGCATGTTGATATCAGCGAATACAACATCAACCCAGTTATCCGCCAGCGCATCCAGTCCTTCGCGGCCATTGGTTGCCTCTATCGACTCACCGATCGGCAGACCGGCCGCCCTGAGCGTTTTGGCCACCATGTTCCGCATGACTGCGCTGTCATCCACAATAAGAACATTCAAAGACATCTCAGCAACTCCTGTTGTTTTCGGTATCGGCCGGTTTATTAACAAAGCGGCATACGCTATTTTTCTGCTCTATATTTTCCGTCGGCATCTTATAAATCCTTTTCCACTCCGGCGGTGCTCAGCCACGTTCGGCCGGTGCCGGTCTGGAGATACATGGTTCGGGCTTTTCTTCCACCCACGTCTTCGGCGTCGATGAGAATGCTGTTCCTCCACAGCAATTTCTTCAGAACTATGTAATTTCTCTTGCCGATGCGGAACTTATCGTTGCCTATGCCGTGGACGTTGGCGCCTCCGGCGACCTTGACAACCAATCGCGACTTTACGCCGCCGGCGTTGTATATTTCCCTGAAAAAGGCCGGCACACCCGTATCCACGAACATATACGGGTTTGTGGCCGCCTTTTCGGGATTCATCCGCCCCTGTGGCATCATCACGTGTAATAACCCGCCCACGCCGGTGGCCGGATCGTGCACGGCAATGCCCAGGCAACTGCCAAGAGCGTGTGTGACAATAACATCGCCTCCTGTTGTAGATAACTTCATATCAGCCACACCAACTATGTGTCTCACTTTTCAAGTACCTCGTCAGCACCTAAGACTTCTGGTAGACCGTCGGACGCACGTACCGGAACCGGTGCCTGATGCCGGTAAGACTTTCCGAATGGCCCACGAAAAATATCCCATCCGAAGCGAGCAGGTCGTAAAAACGACTTATCAGGCGGGCCCTGGTCGGATGGTCGAAATAAATCATAACGTTGCGGCAGAAAATCGCGTCGAAAGGTCCTCTCATCGGCCATGAGTCCATGAGATTCAAACGGGCGAAATGAATCATCTCGCGGATGTTCGCCTTAACCTCGTACTGGCGGGGCTGATGGGTCTCGACGCACACGAAGTAGCGGCTGCGCAACATGGGCGGGATGGCTTTAACGCGCTCGGCATCGTAAACGCCCCGGCGCGCCTTTGCCAGCACACGATTCGATATATCCGTGGCAAGGATGCGAATATCCCATGAATCCGCATTGTCCAGTGCGCTTCGCAATGTAACAGCGATTGTGTAAGATTCTTCACCCGACGAGCATCCTGCCGACCAAATCCTTAGACGTTTGCCGTTTCTTTCAGCCGCAGCCGGAAGAAGTTTCCCGGCCAGATAATCGAAATGCTCGCTTTCTCGAAAGAACGATGTCTGATTCGTCGAGATGGCATCCAGCATGGCCGCGACCTCTGCGCCGGCGGCGTTGTTGCTCAGGTATTCGATGTATTGGCGAAAACTGGCCATACCAAGTTTGCGCAGCCGCTTGGCCAGGCGTCCCTTGACCAGTTCTTTCTTACCGTCGTGCAGGTTGATCCCACACTTGGCCTTTACAAGTTGACTGACGCGATTGAACTGGGCGTCCGTCAGTTCGATTTTCTCCGCTACTGCCATCAGTGTTTCCTCCGCACGGCCGGCGTCGTTCGGCGCCGGGCCGCCCTGTTCTCCTTTCTCGCCCGTGATGATTGCAGCGAGTTTTTCTTTGTTATCCCGGCCGTCATGTGAGTTGATGACGCCCGGGCTGCTTATTCATCACAGTTCAAATTTCACCTGCAGGCCAAGAGCGCTGTCCTCGCACGCATTGGCGATATTACCGAACTTGCCGTAGACACCCGTAATTGTTAACCGGTCGTTCACTATCCAACTGGCAGAAAATGCGTGCCAGTCGTCTTCATCCTCGATAAGGCCGGAAATCTCGTCGTAAGGATTCCGCTTCATGCGGTATTCATACGCCAGGCAAACCTGGTCTAAAGGACAGTAGGCCACGCTGCCTTCGAACGTAGCCCTGTAATCATCGCCGAAGCCCAACAGCCCCAACTGGCTGGCCCTGCTTAATCGCAGGCCGCCGGTTACCATAATCGGCCGCCCGAACGCAATTTTTGGAAACGTCTTTGTGGCAGTAAGTGTGTAATCGATGCCGAAGTTGTCGTCGTAGCCGATATTTGTAAAGGCGCCGCCGAGATTATGGTCTATGGCATCCATGTCTTCGTTATATTTGAAGTGGACACCGGCCGTCAGCGCCGGCAGGGGCATATCGAAACTGTTTTCCTTCAGAAGCATGGCGCGGATGTTGAAGTGGTGAAGCCCGACATGATGTTCGCCCATATCCAGACCCGCCTTGCGCACGTCATTATACAATGAACCGGAATCCAGATTGTTGTAGGCATAACTTAATTCGAATCGCTCGAAGAAAGTTTGTGATACCGAAGCGACGTGTAACTCCTTGCTCCCAAGGTTGACGAAACTATACGCCACCGAAGGAAGACCCATCCAATCGGGGCAACCGCGTTTTTTCTCACAGTTACACAAATATGCCATAGGCGTAATGGCCCCGCCTGAGTAGCCCTCGATGCAATGGAACGGCAGCGGCGGGCAACTCTGGACTTTCTTCTGCACGTGGCCGGCCCGGGCCTTGGAATTATTCCTGTGTGAGGGCTCGGTTACAGGTACTTCCTTTTCGGCAGCGGCCACCTGTTTACCGTAGAGGTTCAGCCATTTAGCAGATGATTTTACGGAATAGGTCTTTTCGCAAAGTGCGGACGAGGATATCATCACAAGGAATATCGGTATTAATATAATATGAATCCGCTTCATTTTGTTTCTCCTTCGCTGGCGGTCCGCAATTTCTAATGATTTCATGGTTAGTTACGGCCGGGGGAGCACGACCAGAGAGGCCGGCTCCCCCGGTCCGGTTCAGGACTCTTTAGAACTTCTCGAGTTTCTCTTTATCCTTCGCCTCATCTTCGTCCAGGGGAATTTCTTCCTTTGGATTGTTTCCCTTGGACTTGTTGAGGTTAGCCCGTTTCGGGCTGGCTACTCCGCCGGGCATCTTCTGCTCGGGAGTGGGCTGGCTTTTATGCCCATCCGTTTTCACAGAAACCTGCTGCTTTGCCTTGGCGGCCGAGATCTGACTGAGCTTGAACTGGCCGGTCATCTGACGCATCTCGTCGGCCTGGGCGTTCAGTTCTTCGGATGCGCTTGCAGATTCCTCGGCGTTGGCGGCAGCGGACTGCGTTACCTGGTCCATCTGGCCAAGCGCCGTGTTCACCTGCTCGATGCCCTGGGTCTGTTCCTTGCTCGCCGCGGCGATCTCGGAAATCAGATCGTTGACCTTGCGGCTGCCGTCGACGATTTCGCCGAGGATTTCGCCGACTTCCTTGCCGATACCGACACCGTTATCGGCGTTCTTGACGGCGCCTTCTATCATGGTCGAGGTGTTCTTGGCTGCGTCGGCGGACCTCTGTGCGAGGTTGCGGACTTCCTCGGCCACGACGGCGAAGCCCTTGCCGGCCTCGCCCGCTCGGGCGGCCTCGACGGCGGCGTTCAACGCCAGCATGTTCGTCTGGAATGCGATCTCATCTATCGTCTTGACTATCTTGGAAGTTTCGTCTGACGATTTCTTGATCTCATCCAGGGCGCTTGACATCCGCTCCATGGCGGCGTTGCCCTTCTCGGCGCTCTGGCGGGCGTTACCGGCGAGGTTTTTGCCTTCCTCTGCATTGCCGGCGTTCTGCTTCGTCTGAGAGGCCATCTCCTCCATGCTGGAGGTGATTTCCTCGAGCGAAGACGCCTGCTCCGAAGCGCCCTGGGCGAGCGTCTGGCTTCCGGAGGAAACCTGCCCGCTGGCGCTGGCGACCTGGTCGGCCCCAGCGGCGACCTGGCTGAGGGCCTCGTCAAGGGCGTTGACCGCCTGGTTGATGTTATCTTTCAACTGGGCGAGTTGACCCTTGTAGTCGCCCTCGACGCGCTTGGTCATGTCCTTGTCGGCGGCGGCTTCCATAACCTCCGCGGCCTCGTTGATAGGACCGACAATAGCGTCGAGTGTGTTATTGACGCCTTCAACGATCTTGCGATAGTCGCCCTGGTGCTTCGATGCATCCGCTCGCGTGTCGAGCTCGCCAACAACGGCGGCTTCGGCCAGCATGTTCGCATCCTTTATAAGGGCGCTTATGGCGTCGATGCACTGATTCAGGTTGTTCTTAATCTCATTGAAGTCGCCTTTGTACTCGTCGGTAATTTTCTCGGGGATGTCACCGTCGGAGATACGCTCGACGTACTCGGCCGTAACGTTCAACGGCGCGACGAAGGCCTCTGTCAGATCGTTAATACGCTTGACGAGTTTGGCCCAGTCACCCTTGTATTTCTCAACCTCACCGCGGCTGTCCAGTTTGCCGTCGGATATGTCCTGGATGAGCTCGCCGACATCGCCGAGAGCCGCGTTAACGTTGCGGATAAGCAGATTAAGATTATTCTTAATCTCGTTGAAGTCACCCTTGTATTCATCGGTGATTTCTTCGGGAATGTCACCGTCGGAGATACGCTCGACGTATTCGGCCACAACGTTCAACGGCGCGACGAAGGTCTCTGTAAGGTCGTTAATACGCCCCACGAGTTTGGCCCAGTCACCCTTGTATTTCTCGACCTCACCGCGGCTGTCCAGTTTGCCGTCGGATATGTCCTGGATGAGTTCGCCAACATCGCCGAGTGCCGCGTTAACGTTGCGGATAAGCAGATTGAGATTATTCTTAATCTCGTTGAAGTCACCCTTGTATTCGTCGGTGATTTCTTCGGGAATATCTCCATTGGCGATACGTTCGACGTACTCACCGGCAACATTCAGTGGACCGATGATGGCATCCAGAAGGGCATTAACGCCTTCAAACAAGTCTTTGAAGTCGCCCTCGACCTCGTCGGGGTTGACTCGTTCATCAAGTTGCCCGTCCCTTGCGGCCTGAATTAACTCGCGGACGCTTTTCAGCGCGTTTTTCTGGTCTGACTGGTCGAAGATGACTTCCATGCCGCCGAGCGGCTTTCCGTCATCGTCGAAAACGGCGCTGCAGCATGCGGCGATCGGAATTTCCTCGCCGTTGCGCGTCTTGGCGACCGTCTCGCCGACAATGTTGTCCCCGGTCCGCATGCAGTTTTTTATCGTGCAGTCTTTCGTTCCACAAAGCGGCGTCCTGCACATGTCGGCGCAGGTCATCTTGCCCACGACTTCTTCACGGGTGTAACCAAGCGCCTTGAGTGTCTCGTTGCTTACATGGGTTACCGTCAAATCCTTGTCCACCACGAACATCGTAGTGGCCACCGCCGGCAGGACGTTATCCAGATTCATCCCGCCCGATTGGCCCGTGTTTTGTGAACGGGCCTTTGTGTCTGTTGCTTTCTGGGTCATTGTTCTTTCTCCTTTGTTAAATTTTCAAATTTCGGCTCTTAAGCCGCCGCACGCAGCAACGAACTGTGTGCGGCCGTACGGTATAGTTGTCCTTTGGAAGTAACTCGTTCGAATATGTCTTCGCACTGAGGAGGCATGGCGTGCGTATGCTCGGTTAACAAAAATCCACCCTCGCGCAAAGACGACCTGAACATTTCCACTACCGCCAACTGGTCTTCGGCCGGCAGATGCAGCAATACGTTCTTGCACACGATCAGTGAAAAACCCAGGCGAATCGGCGCCAGAGTCCGCAAATCGTGCTGCATAAACACCAACTGCGAACGGATGGTCGGGTCCACTTCCATCCATTCCTGACGTTCTGCAGCGCGGAAGTATCGTGACCTCAAATCCGCCGGTATGCGGCGCAGTTCGCTTTCGTGAAACCGCCCCTGGCGTATCGTCGGACCGAAAACTCCGGCGTTATCAATGTCAGTGCAATAAATGCGCACGTTGCGGAACAGGAAATGAGACATGTTTTCCCTAAGCATAATTGCCAGGGTATACGGTTCTGGGCCGTGGGCGCAGCCGGCATCCCATATGCGGATGTACCGCTGCCCCCGCCACGTCGGCAGGGCGTGCTTTATGACGAGTTCAAGCGCCCGCCTGTCTCTGAAAAAGTACGTAAAGGCCATCGCTGCAATCCCTTTCCTTATGCCTTCTCTTGCGGCTGCGCGTCGGAATCTTCCGCTGCATCCGCGCTTTCACTGGCGTCGCGGTCGGACTGCGTTTCGGCCTCGGCCTGTGCATCGGCCTGCGGTTCGGCGCCCGGGGCTGGGGCCGGTTCCGTCGCGGCCGCTGGAGGTTTTGACCCGCCGGCCGCATTCATCGCCACCGCCTCTACGTTGGAGAGCAGTTTGCCGATGTCCAGGAGAATGGTGACCTTTTCTTCGGCCTTGCCCATGCCAAGGATGAAGTCGGTATTTATCGAGGTTCCGAACGACGGGGCGTCTTCGATGTCGTCGCCGGCGATGTCCAGCACTTCCGAGACACGGTCCACGATTATTCCCATCTCGACGTCGCCGATGTCCACCACGATGATGCACGTCTGGTCGGTCCACTTGGCCTCGGGTATTCCCATCTTCAGCCGCAGGTCCACCACGGGAATCACCTTGCCGCGGAGATTGATGACACCCTTGACGTAATCGGGCGTCCGCGGCACGGCCGTAATCTCCATCATCTGGATGATCTCACGGACCTTGAGAATCTCCAGCCCGTACTCTTCCTCGGCCAGAACGAAAGTCAGGTACTTGCCGGACTTTTCCTTCTGCGCCTCGTTGGCCTCTATTGTCGCTCTGTCTACCATGTTTCTGTCCTTTCAAAATTAAATATATTCGCTACAATTATCCGTATTTCGCTCTATGCTGCGGTCTCGGCCGCTTTGCCGCCTGCGGTCGAGAGTTCGACAATGCCTGCCGCATCGAGGATAAGCCCGACCCTGCCGTCGCCGAGTATCGCCCCGCCGGAAACGCCCGGCACCTGGCCGAGCGACTGGCCGAGAGACTTGATAACGACCTGCTGCTGGCCGAGCAGTTCATCCACCATCAGGGCGTAACGACTGCCTTCACCCTCGACGATTATCAGCAGCGACTGCGTGACGTCTGTCGCGGCATCGGACACTCCGAACAATTCGTACAGGCGGAAGACGGGCAGCAACTCGCCGCGGACCATGACCATCTCGCCCTGTCCGGCCACCGTCGATATCTGGTTCCCTTCCGGGCGGAAACTCCGCTCGATGGAGACAATCGGCAACAGGTAACGCTGCTGCCCTACGCGGAGAAGCATAGCATCGGTTATCGCCATGGTCAGAGGCAGGCGTATAGTGAACGTGGAGCCCTCTCCCGGCCTGGAAGATACGTCCACGCGCCCGCGCAGCGATTCGATACCGTTTTTGACCACGTCCATGCCGACACCGCGCCCGGAGACGTCAGTGACCTGCTCGGCCGTGGAAAAGCCCGCACGGAATATCAGCCCGTAGACATCGCTGTCGCTGAGGTTATCGCCGGACTTGACGAGGCCGCGCTTTTTGGCCTTGGCTAATATCCGGCCACGGTCGAGGCCCTTTCCGTCGTCGCTCAATTCCAGGACGACGTTGCCGGCGGACTGGTATGCTCTAAGGTGAACCATTCCATCGGGGCTTTTCCCGGCCGCCGCGCGCTGCTCGGGCGTCTCGATACCATGGTCCACGGCGTTTCGCATCATGTGAACCAGCGGGTCGTTGAGGACCTCGACCATGTTCCGGTCAATTTCAGTTTCTTCTCCCTCGGTGGAGAACTTGACTTTTTTGCCCGCCTTGCGGGCCAGGTCACGCACCAGGCGGGCCATCTTTGCAAACGTAGATTTCAGCGGCACCATCCGCAGTGACATGCCCACATCCTGAAGCTCGCGAACGATTTTACCGGCGTGCGCGACATTGCGGCTTAGATGCGGGCTGGCGCCCTCGGTGACTGCGGGATCCTGAGCGACCATCGACTGGGCGATGACCAGTTCACCCACAGCGTCTATCAGACTGTCCAGTCGGTTGGTTCCCACGCGGACGGTGGCGTCGGCCGAGCGGCCGCGGACTTTCTGCTGCGTACGAACGGCGTCGGCCACATCGGAGGGTTTGACCGCGCCCTGTTCTACGAGTGTCTGCCCAATGCGATTCTGACCCTGGGCCTGGGCCGCCTGCTCAACCTGCTCGCGTTCGGCCCGGCCTTTGGCTACGAGAATGTCGCCGGTCCTTATGGAATCGGAGTCGGTTTCTTCGTTCACGCCGGCGGCTTCAGGATCGGAAAGCTGCTCAATCAGATCATCATAGGACTGTGGCATTGGAACCAGTTCCCCCGCCTCAAGTCCTTCCAGCCCTTCAATCATGGTTCGAAGCGCATCGCAGGAATTGAGCGCCAGGTCAGCGTAACCGCCTATGATACGAATCTCACCGTCGCGGACGCGGTCCAGGAGGTTTTCGGCCAGGTGTGCGAGTTTCTGGATGTGGTCCAGCCCCAGGAAGCCCGAAGTCCCTTTTATCGTATGGAAGGCGCGGAAAACCGTGTTCACCTGCTCGCTGTCATCCGGATTACTTTCCAGATCGAGCAGGGAAGCTTCGGCTGCGGAGATGTGATCCAGGGACTCAACGGTAAATTCCCTCAGTATATCCCGGTCGGTATCTTCAGGAAGACGAGGAGGCGCCGCATCCTCGGTAGCGGCAGTATTATCGGTGGGACCGACTTCGGCTGCGGCGTCCTGCTCGTCGCTTCCCGGGGCTGGGGCAGCGGAAAAGACTTCTTTTTCATCATCTCGGTCGGCAGTTTCTATTTTTTCATTGTTCTGAGAAGGTGCGGATGTTTCCTGCGGTTGTGTGTCTTCCGGCAATGACTCCGGCTCGACAGTGGCTGGTTCGTCGCCTTCCGGAGCCGGATGGTCACATGTAACGTCTTGTTCTGTCTCGCTCGATTGGTCTGTCTGCGTGCCTTCATCGTCCCGAACAGGTTCCTGTTCGTCCTGTTCGGCTGTGATTTGCGGTTCTTCTTCGTCGGGTTTATCCCCTTCAGGAGCGACTTCCGGTATCTCTTGTTCTGATTCCTTTAGTTCAGAATCAGCCGGCGGTTTCTCCCGGCCGGAGTCGGCCGAGGCGTCGTTTTGTTCCGGTAAGCCCAATACCGAACGCAGCCGCCCAACGGCCTGGCCGACGTTTTCGTCGCCGTCGTCCGGTTCGCGTAAATACTGGGCGGAGGAGGCGATTACACTCGCTACGGCTTCCACGACTGCGGATGCGTCCGTAACCTTGTCTTCGTAAACGGCCTGAAGCGCCTTTAGAGCCGGCCCCAAAGCTTCCTGAATACCGGCCTCCAAATCGCTTTCGTCCGAAGTGGCCTTCTCGAGGGAAGCGCCGATTTCAACTATCGCTTCCTTGTTGCCCGCATCGGCGGCGACGGCCTGGGCCGCTATTCCATCAAGTATCTCAGCTATTTCCTGTTTTGTACTCATTTGGCTTCCCTGAGCCTTTTCAGTCTTGGTCTGTGTCAATCAGGCGACGAAACCGCCTTCCTTTGTCGATATCACTCCCGTCCACAGTTTGCCTGCCTCGCATACGAAACAGTTCTTGGTCACGACGGTCCCTTTCTGAGTCACCACATGAAGACTCTCGGCGCGAAGCACACTGGGCAGTGATATTGTGGCCTCCACCGACCGCGTCTCCAGTTGCCGCTTGACCTCACCGGCCAGTATGTTTGTCAGTTCGCCGATCGCATCACCCATGTCTTCGCTGTCAAAGGGAATCTCAAAGCCGGCGAACTGGGCCGACAGCGCCACGGCAGTGGCCTTCGGCAGACCGAGAAAGATCGACCAGTCAACCTCCCCAACCACCGATATGACCCCGATGACCGCTCCGTCCTCACCCAGGTCCTGGTCATCCTGACAGGGCTGGAGTTCAATACCACAGGCGGCGTTAAAAATCTGGACTGCCGCTTCGCCCACGCATTCGCGGTGCTCCGTGGCATCTGTTTCCGTTCCACTTGTTTGTGTGGTGTCCATAGTATTAATTCCTTTGGGTTCTTATCCGACTGCCTTGGCGAGTTTTCCAAAAAATCCTTTGGGCTTCTTGCGCTTCTCGGCGATTTGCTTAAACAGCGGCCCCAGACGCTTCTGAAGTCCTTCGGCGGTGAACGGCTTGGCGATGTACTTGTCCACGTTCACCTCGCTCATTGCCTCATCCATCTTACCCATAGTGCTCTCGGTCGTTATCATTACGATGGGCGTATGATGCTTTTCCGTGGCGCGTATTCTGCGTATGAGGTCTATCCCGTTCATATTCGGCATGTTCCAGTCAACGAAGAGCATGTCTATGGTCTTGGGGTCGAACTTCTCCAGCGCATCCTTTCCGTCGCCGGCTTCAGTGAAGGTGAAAGTAGCGAGGTCGGCCTGCTTTAGAGACCGCATCACCATCTTCCGCATGATGCCCGAGTCGTCTACGACTAATGCATGTATTTCCATGGGATTTCTCCTATGTATCGCAAGGCGTCTTACCTTTTTCCGTCCGACTTACTTAGGCCTATCGGGAATAAAAAGTCGCCGATTCAGTTCGGTATTTCGTCATCTTCGTTTCGCATTTTCGTAACTCCGTTAACGACGCCTCGAATCCAAAGCGTATATAAATATGTGTGATACAATGGTTAATGTTTATACCTCGCGAAATGTAATCCTTCGGATAAACGGACTGCACAGATTATTGATGAAGCGACTTCGTTGTCGTGATGAATACCGGCCAGTTATTCCGTATCAGGCGGCCTTGAGGGCAGGGTACGGCTCCAGTATGTCGTCCAGGCGGTTAATAAAAGTGCTAACAAGTAACGGGTCGAAATGATGGCCGCTGTCGTTCTGTACTATATCCAGAGCCACATCAAGCGGGCAGGCATCCTTGTAGCAACGTTTGGAGACGATGGCATCAAATACATCCGCCAGGGCTACAATCCTTCCGCAAAGCGGAATCTCATCACCCGATAGTCCTTCGGGATATCCCCGGCCGTCCCATCTTTCGTGATGACGCAGTGCCACTTCACGCGCCATGGACAGCACCTCATCCTCAGGATCGCCTAATATTTGGGCGCCTATTATCGTGTGCTGCTCCATTACTTTCCGCTGCTGCGGTGTGAGGTAGCCCCGCTTAAGGAGTATCGCATCCGGAATAGCGACTTTCCCCACATCATGCATAGAGCTGGCGTACTTAATAAGTTCCACCTGTTCGTGGCTCATGCCCACAGCGGCGGCGAGCATTTCGCTAATATGGCTTACCCGCCGAATGTGGTCGCCGGTGTCGGCGTCGCGATACTCCGCAATCCCCGCCAGGCGGAAGATGCTGTGCAGGTGAACCTGGCGGAGCTGCTCCTGGAGCCGCAGGTTGTGCAGGATCATCGCCGCCTGGGCCGCGAGCATGATTATGCCGTCGCTTATTTCCTCGGAAAACGCCGCCGCCTCGCCCCGCGGATCGAGCCGATTGAACAACTCCATCACGCCGATACATCCTTCACGGGGGCAGTTCAGAGGAATAGCCAGGATGCTGTGAATCTCATAACCGGTGGCGGCCTCAAGGTCGCGATTAATACGAAACGGCGATTCGTTCGATACGGAACGAGCATCCGGGACGTTCACGTGCCGGCGTGTATTGGCAACATAACCCACCAAGGAATCATTGTTTACGGGAAGTTTTTTGCCCAGAAGATGATATGAAATATCATCCCGCCCCAGCTTGTCGTTCTGTGCGGCCACAAACTCCAGGTCATTCTGTTGAAGAAGGTATAAACTCCCCGCCTCGGCGTGAGCAAAACTCCTCGCCTGGCGGAGTATGTCGTGGAGGGCCTTGTCGATATCGCGGCATTCATAAAGACAGGCGCCCAGGTCCAGCAAACTTCGCGCAAATGCCTTATGGCTTATCGAATCTCCATCGCCGGATTCGCCGAATGACGTATCGCCGGATTGGCGTTCATCCTTCATAAAATCTATATCGTCGGCATCGCCGGCTCATATAATCTCGCAAATATCCATTTGTGTCTTCGCAATTCATCAAACCGTTTCGCCAGCGGCAGCCGCTTCGCCCTCTAATTCTGAACGGTCGTCAAACCCATGCGGATAGCGCACTTGGTCAATTCCGCAACGCTGTCAACGTTCAGCTTGGACATTATTCGCTGGCGATGCGAATCGATTGTTCGCGAGCTGACGTACAACATGCGGCCGATCCGCTTGGCGGTTTTTCCCTCGGCCAGCAGTTGCAGCACCTCCCGCTCGCGGGCGCTCAATATGGAGTCATCCGCCCGCTCGGAATCACGCCCGTTGACGTAGTCATCCACAATGGCCGAGGCAACCTCGGGAGAAAGGTACGTCCCGCCGCTGAGGGCAACCTCAATCGCCCGCAGCAGCTCCTGCTTGTCGCACGTCTTCAGCAGATATCCCGACACCCCGGCAGAGAGCATGTTAGAAACATAGCGGGAATCCGAATGCATCGACAGGGCCAGGACCGCGACACTGGAGCATTCCTTTCGTATTCGCCGCGTGGCCTCGGCGCCGTTGAGTTCCGGCATCGCCGGGTCCATGAATATAACCGAAGGCGAATGTCTGCGGGCCAGGTCCACGGCCTCGCGGCCGTCGCGGGCCTCGGCGACAATCTCATAACCTCCGCCGCTGTCGAGAACTGCTCGCACCCCCTGTCGCACAACCAAATGATCGTCGGCAATCAGCACTCTGGTAGCCATTATCGGCCTCCCGGAAAGTGCCTGACCTCCTGCCCAGGCCGAGAAGCAAAATTACTTCCTATATATCGAACGCCGATGCAAACCGAGGGTCGGGGTCAGCAACACAATCTTCTAAATGTATATATAACAGATATTTATTGCCACGGGTAAACTGCTTAACCCGTCACTTCAATTATCGCATGCAATTGAAGAATCTTGAATCCGCGGATTCGCAAAAGACGCTTCGCAAATTCGCAATAAACACCCGGCCGCCCGAAGGGGCCTGTAACCTTTGAACGGCCGTTCCGCGTTATTTGAGAAATTGCCGGTTTTTTGCGCGTTGTGCCAAGTTGTTGCAGGTTTTTAGACCTTTTTGCGCGATATTGCGCGTTTTTTACCCTTGACAGGATTCCGTAAGTGTATGTATTGCAGTGGTTAATCATAATTCTGACCCGCCGTCCGCCCGGAAGGGGCCTTTTTTCGAGGGGAAAGAATATTTCGGATTGCGGATTTCGGATTTCGGATTGCGCCCATCCGTTCGCCTGCGTTTGTAAGCCCCCGCCCTCAAGCGGGGGATAGTTTTTCCGATTTGCGGCGTTATTATCCCCGCATTCACATGCGGGGCTTGCCGTGGCAGCGTTTTGGATATTTGAGATTTCAGATCCTCCCGCTCCGCGGCTGTTTGGTAATTGGGCTTTGGGAATTGATTGTTCATTGTTAATTGAGAATTGGTCATTTTCGCCTTTCGTATTTTTCATATTCCGAAATCCGAAATCATAAATCCGAAATTAATTCCCTCCATACTTGGACGAAACAACACCTTTGCGCGCGCAAACCGCGCCCGGAGGGCGTATCCGCAATTCGTAACCCACGGCCGGGAGAGGATATAAAAAATTTTATTTTTTCCCCGCCAATCCCGAAATCCCCCGCGCCGCTGCGCGCGCAAATTAGCAGGGATTCCGCCCTTCGGCCGGCCGTCCGCAGACAAAAGAATGAGGTGCTCTACGAATGGCGGACACTGAAAGCGTGGATTCATGCCGCCTCTGTT
>CAYYMD010000028.1:0-38598 GCA_964472875.1 uncultured Planctomycetaceae bacterium | reverse complement strand
GTAAAAAACGCGCAATATCGCGCAAAAAGGTCTAAAAACCTGCAACAGCCCGGCATAACGCGCAGAAAACCGGCAATTCCTGAAATAACCCGCAACGGCTGTGCACAAAATGAGCCGCGGACGGCCGCACGACCGGCCCCACCGGCCCTGCGAGTGAGGACCGGTGAACCGGTCAGCGAGTCAACTAATCATCCTGTTACGCCGTGTATGAGCCGGCCGTGGCCGAGCCGCCGGAGGATATCCAGTCTGTGTGGAAGAACTCGCCCCGCGGCTTGTCCACACGCTCGTAGGTATGCGCGCCGAAGTAGTCCCGCTGTGCCTGTAGCAGGTTGGCCGGCAGACGCTCTGCGCGGTAGCCGTCGTAGTAGGCCAGCGCCGAGGCCATTGCCGGGACGGGCACGCCCATCTGCGTGGCCTTTATCACCACGCGCCGCCAGGCCTCCTGGCCGTCGAGGATGGCGTCGCGGAAGTACGGCACGAGCACGAGGTTCACCAGGTCCGGATTATCGTCGAAGGCCTCCTTGATGCGGCCGAGGAACTGGCTGCGGATGATGCACCCGCCCCGCCACATCAGCGCCACGCCGCCGAAGTTCAGGTTCCAGTCGTATTCTTCGCCGGCGGCCCGCATCATCTGGAAGCCCTGGGCGTATGAGATGATCTTCGAGGCGTAAAGCGCCTTGCGGATGTCTTCGACGAAGGCGTCGCGGTCGCCGTCGAACCCGGCGGGCGGGCCGGTAAGTTGTTCGGACGCCTCGACTCGCTGGCCCTTAAGGGCCGAGAGGCACCGCGAGAAGACGGCCTCGCCGATGAGCGTAATGGGCATGCCGAGTTCGCAGGCGGTTATGACGGTCCACTTGCCGGTGCCCTTCTGGCCGGCGGTGTCGAGAATTTTATCGACCAGCGGCTCGCCGGTCTCTTCGTCCGTGCGCGAGAGGATGTCCGCGGTTATCTCGATAAGGTAACTGTTGAGGTCGCCGCTGTTCCAGTCGGCGAAGATTTCCGACATCCGCTTCGGCGACAATCCGGCGTGCTTCATGAGATTGTACGACTCGCAGATGAGTTCCATGTCGCCGTACTCGATGCCGTTGTGGACCATCTTGACGAAGTGGCCCGCGCCGTTTTCGCCGACCCAGTCGCAGCAGGGCTCGCCGTCTGCCTTGGCGGCGACGGCCTGGAATATATCCCTGACGTGCTCCCAGGCGGGGGGGCTGCCGCCGGGCATTATGCTGGGCCCGTGCCTGGCGCCTTCCTCGCCGCCGGAGACGCCCGTGCCGATGTAGAGCAGGTTCTTCGACTCGACCTGCTCGCAGCGGCGCATGGTGTCTTTGAAGTTGCTGTTGCCGCCGTCGATGATTATGTCGCCTTCCTCAAGGTGCGGCGTGAGTTTCTCGATGAACGCATCCACGGCCGGGCCGGCCTTGACCAGCAGCACCACCCGGCGCGGCCTCTTCAGCGTCGCGACGAATTCCTCGACGCTGTGGGTGCCGATAATCGTATCGCGCCCTGCGGCAGCGCCGTTTATGAAGTCGTCCACCTTCGAGACGGTGCGGTTGAACACGGCCACGGTGTAGCCGTTGTCGTTCATGTTCAAGACGAGGTTCTGGCCCATCACGGCCATGCCTATCAGACCTATATCCGCTTTTGCTTCGGGCATTGTAATCTCCTTTCGGTGGCAAAAATTACGCCTGAAAATCTTATCTTCGACATGCCTGTTTTTCAAGCGCGGACCGGTTTCAGCATCTCCCCGCTTAGCCCGTCCGCTTCTTCGCCGGTGATTTTCACGCCGACGACACGGCCGGTAATTTCCTCCTGCGGTCCGGGAAAGAACACGCGGATGTACCTGTCGGTCATTGCGCGGCGGGCGCCTTGCGGGTCGCCTTTGCGCGGCGACTCGACCAGTGCTTCGAGCCGGTCGCCTATGAATCGTCTGCGATATTCGCCGGCCAGTTCGTCGCTTAGTTTTTGAAGCCGGGCGTGTCTGCCTTTGACGGCCGCCGGCGATGGGCAATGTTTCCTCCACCTGCAGGCGGCGGTTCCGGGCACGGGCGAAAACGGAAATATGTGAACTCGCGAGAAACCGGAGTACCGCACCATCTCAAGCGTGGCCTCGAAGTCATCCTCGGTCTCGAAAGGAAAGCCGACGATGACGTCGGTGGTGATGGCCGGATGGTCGAACGTGCGGCGGATTTTATCCGCCGCCCTGCGGTATTGAGCGGCGGTGTACTGACGATTCATTTTTTTAAGTATGCCGTCGGAGCCGGACTGCAGCGGCAGGTGAAAGTGCGGCGCAAAGTCAGGCGCATCGCTGCAGGCGGCCAGCAGTTCATCCGTTACATCGCCGGGTTCCAGACTGCTGAGGCGCAACCGCCACAGACCGTCTACTGAGGATATGCGCTTCACGAGTTCAGCCAGCGAAGCGCCTCCGGGCGCTTTGTCCCATCGCTTCCGCACGGTGGTGTCGCGCCCGTAGGCGCCGAGAAACACGCCGGCCAGGACGATTTCCTTATGACCGGAGGCAACCAGCGCGCGGCACTCCTGCTCGACCTCTTGCGGCGGCCGAAAGAAAACCTTCGAGCGCGTGCGCGGCACGATGCAGTACGTGCAGAAGGCATCGCAGCCGTCCTGGACCTTCACGAACGCCCGTTGATGCCCCTGAAAATGCTCTACCGTTCCCAGCGTTTGTCCGCGGAATTTCACGTGACCATCTCCGCCGGCGACTTTCAAAATCTTTTCAACCGCCGTTTGCCAGTCCTTCTTATGAGGCGCCAACACGAACCGACCGGCGGGCACGTTCATCTCCTCCAGCACACCCACTATCGCATCCCTGTCATAATCGCAGTAGCACCCGGCCACGAGGACAGCGGCCTGCGGCGAGCCCCGCAAAGCACGCCGCAGTGCACGACGAGTCTTGCTCATTGCGTTTTTGGTGACACAGCAGGTATTGACCACCACTATATCGCTGCACCGTCCGAACGGCACGCGGGCGACTGACGCCCTTTGCAGCGCGCTATCGAGAACGGCGCCGTCGTACTGGTTCACCTTGCATCCGAGTGTCTTGCTGGAAAAAGTTAATTTATCCATTGCTTCAACCAAAAAACGATCGCACTTCGCACTTGACCTTCGGTTTAATTTCTATATTCTAATAAATGCTGTCGCATTTTTCAGTTTATGATTGAACCGGATATTTAACCGGTTGACAGGAAACAGACATGGCAAAAGCAAAAAGTGCATGGGGCATCGACATAGGCCAGTGCGCCTTGAAGGCCTTGAAATTAAGTCAGGTTGAAGGCCGCATTCGCATCGACGCCTTCGACGTCATCGAATATCCTACCATCCTGTCCGATCCCGAAGCCAACCGCGCCCAATTGATACACGGAGCCCTGGAGCAATTCCTTGCCGGCAACCGCGTCTCGGGTGCATCGGCGGGAGTGGCCGTCCCCGGCCAAAGCAGTTTTACGCGGTTCGTAAAACTTCCCCCCGTGGAAAAAGGCAAGATCCCGGACATAGTCCGCTTTGAGGCAGACCAGCAGATTCCCTTCCCCATCTCCGAAGTAATCTGGCGCTGGCAGATATTCCAGGAAGAGGATGCACCGGACGTGGAGGCGGGCATCTTTGCCGTCAAGCAGGATGACGTGTCCCGCATTCTGGGGCATTTCAGCGATGTGTCAATGCACGCGGACATCGTCCAGATCGCCCCGCTGGCCCTGTATAATTTCATGCAGTACGAGGGGTTAATTGAGGCCGAGGGCGCCACACTGCTTGCCGACATCGGCGCAGACAAAACGGACATCGTCGTGGCCGAGGGCGGCAAAATCTGGACCCGCACCATCCAAATCGGCGGAAATAACTTCACCGAGGCGCTTATGAAGGCCTTCAAACTTTCCTTCAGCAAGGCAGAAAAACTCAAGCGCACCGCCGCCAGCACAAAATATGCACGACAGGTCTTTCAGGTGATGAGGCCTGTCTTCTCCGACCTTGTACAGGAAATCAAGCGGTCGGTAGGCTATTACACTTCGCTTCATCGCGGAACCAACTTCAAAAAAATCGTGGGAATGGGCAATGGCTTCAAACTGCCCGGCCTTCAGAAATTCCTGGAAAAGAACCTCAACATACCCGTAACCGCGCTCGACCTGTTCAACAACCTTGACATCTCCCCCGAAGTCAAGACGCACAAACTTACAGAAAACATACGGGGTTTCGGCGTTGCCTATGGACTGGCGGTGCAGTGTCTGGGTCAGGCGATTATAAGCACCAATATTCTGCCGGAAGAAGTCGCCAGAAAACGCCTGTGGGTATCCAAGCGGCCATGGTTTATTGGGGCCGCCGCGGCAATAATAGCGACGCTGGGCGCTGCGGCCTACAGAGCGCATATAGACAAACAAGCGCTGACCGCCGGAACACAAATCCGGCAGACACGAACCATCATTTCGGAAATGAACAATCTCGCGGATAAGTACAGCGAACTGAGCAATGCAGGCCAGGAAGAAAAAGAACTGATATCCTCCCATATGAAGATGCTGGGCTACAGACAATTCTGGCCGGAAGTCCAGTCGGTGATCTTCCAATCCATACGCACGGTAGCGACAGACCAGGGGATGCTTAAAACCTACGCCGCTGCGCTTGAAAAGGAAAAAGTCCTTCAGGCCCAAATTCAACAAGCCAAAGACTCCGATGAAAACGGGCAAAAATTACAGGATCTACGGCAACAGCTGGAAGAGGCGCAAAAACAGAAGGCCCTCCTGGAAGACACTCCCCGGGGCAATCGCAGAATAGTCATCGTAGAAAACATAGAAACCGCATATCTGCATGAAACGCCAGGACAGGATCCTCTGGGCACAAAGGACCGCAGCGGACGCGGTGAGATATCTTTAGGCAGGGGCGAAAAGGGCGAAGCGCCGTCCTCGGCCGGCCCCTCACGCGGCATGCGGATTCGAATGGTCGCCAGAACACATATTTCAGACAGGGCCGCCGCTGCGGAAAATATTATTAAACCGATAAAACGCAAGAGCATGAACATCACAAGCAGACTGAATAAACGCCTCAACGGCACCTTTTCCCTGGGCGCGGAACCAAAATGGGATTACCTCGGTGGCCGACAAACAGAACGCTCCTCCGTCAGAAGAGGAGGATTAAGCGGCGGAACCGAAATGGAAGGTCCGCCCGACCCGCTTATACCGGGCGAAACCACGGCTAATGACACACGATTCGAGATTGGATGGATAATAAATATAGACTCCGATGGTGTTGAAGTACCCGGCGAACAGGGTGAACGGAGGCAACCATGATGCGTTTATTAAAGGAACATCTTTTCTACATAGTGCTCATTGGCTCGGTCCTGGTGATAGGCGGGGCACTGGCGGCTGTTTCTATCAGTTTATCGGGCGACGTGGAGCAAAGATGGGAACAACGTCAGGATCTGATAAGAGACCTCAGCCGCTTTGCGCATGGCAATCCGGTCAATCAGCAAATACTCAACAATCGCAAGAGGTATGTGGAAAATATAAAAAACGCCGCCAACGCGGTAAAATCACAGGCGGAAGAATTCAATCGCAGCAATTATCAGATTATCCGGTTCGACCTGCCCGACGGCAAAAAAGTAAACGCATTCCCGATGGACAGGGATCTCTATCAAAAATACGACCTGACCTTCTCTCTGACAAAAAAATATATCAATCAGCTGAACTCCCTGCGAAACTCACTTAAGCCAGTGCCTGCGTGGACAGAGGAAAAGTTAAAAGAGGAAACTGAATCCTGGGAAAAGAAACTTCAGCAGTTGAAGGAAATGGAAGGATATACAACCGGCGAGCGCAGGGCAGAGGCCACCGTTTCACCTTCGGGTCGGGGAGACCGAACCGGCCGAGGGCGGATTCCAACAGTCGCACGCGGAGCCGAAGCCGAAGGCGAAAAAGATGTGCCGGAATGGACCCGCTATACTGCGCAGGAACTTGCAGCCATGTCTTTGAAGCTGTCAAACGCATCCAAAGGTATGGTGTATGTAAGCGAAGAAGCACTCAATCCTGTATTCATCAGTCCGCGTCCTAATGCTATGCCCGAAACATGCTGGGATGCACAGATTCAACTTTGGGTACTGGGCGATATAATAGGCGCAATCAACGACACCAATCAGCAGGCCTTGCGAAGCGAAGGAACTACAATTAAAAAACCGAATGTAATGAACGCGGCCGTGAAGAGACTTGTCGAGGTTCGTGATATATCTTACTTTCAAACCGAAACAACAGTCGGCCGAGAAGCACGGGCATCCGGGATTGGAAGTGGAACGTCTCAGGTTGGCTCCGCCGCCTTCGCTGCCAACCTCACCCAAAGAAGCGGCTGCCGGCAATATGATGTTATTCACTACACGTTCACTGTCATAATGCCTTCCAGGCATGTACTGGACCTTCAACAGAGTCTCATGAGCAGAAACTATCATACAATCCTCCAATGGGACCAAAGCTCCATAACGAAAGACGAAACACGGAAACAGGATATCTACTATTACGGGACCGAACCCGTAATGGAAATAACGATAGAAGGCGAACTTCTTTTACTCAGTTCGTGGGAACGGAACCTTATGCCCATAGAAGTGCTCAGGAACAGAGTGAATCCATCGGCGCTTCGCCCTCAGGACATCGAGCGGCTAAAAGACGCCGGATATGAGACAACGATGAGGACACCCGGATAGTCCGCCCGATACACAGTGACAAACAGACTTGCAGGAGATAAGTAATGCCACAGGCCGGTCAGTTTAACCCCGCCGAACGGCACCTTGAAAAAGGCGTCCTTGCATTATGCGCAATAATATTTATCTACGGGCTGTTTCACTGGATTTTCAGTTCGCCCCGGAGTTTTGAAGTTCCGGCGGGCCGCGTCGGAACCGAAGAAGTATCACCCGACCAAGTGGATGAAAATCTTTTGAACGCCGCAGAACAAATCCAGAAATACATGAAAAACGCCAGGGTCGAGGATGTTCAAATTCCCGATTATCTCGAGAGACTCACGAACCACCAGAATGCCAAGATGCTGGGAAATCTGCCGTCTTTCATGAACGTGGCCTCCGCCCGGCAACCTCTTATATTGCCCGACATAATAGCAGAAGACAGGTATATTGATTTCGAAAAACTGGCAAAAGGAGTACCGGCACCTCAGCCACCATCAGTTTGGGTGGGGCAGGAACTACCGGCACAGGGCACACCGGCAGATGTAGTTGCCGCTCATGTGGCCTCAATATATCCGTGGAATGTACTGGTTGAAAACTGGAATGAAGAAACCAGAAAAAGACCAAGGTTCGTTCTTAATGTTGCAGCCCTGGATGTGGAGGCGCAAGTTCAGCAAAAACAGGCGGACGGAACGTGGGGCGCTGCTCAAAATGTCCGGGCAGTAGTAGCGTCACCCACCGAAACCGCTGCCGACGGACAGACAACACCTCCGGAAATACCCACCTACACCGGCCAAAACGCCGAGGCAATACAAAAAATTATCAATACCATTAAAAGTACAAATTGGCAGGAATACATACTCCAGCCGCCCTACTGGCAAGTGTGGAGCACCGCGGCGGCTCAATGGGCAAGCTGGCTCATGCATCTGCCGGAGGATGTAATAAGTCAAGTCACAAAGACCGTCACTGGTCGAGTTCCTGTTAAAGATTATCAGCCACGTGATAAAGCCGAGCCGGAAACCGAACGACGCACACCCCCACCGAAAAGAATGCCTCCGTTGCCAGCGGAGAGAACCGACACCAGCGGCATCAACAGGGACAAAATGCCCAGGCGCCGTCCTGAAAAAGCCAGAGAAACGCCGCTAAAGCCCGAGCAACCTACAGTGCCGCGATCCATCGAAGGTCCGGCAATGGTGCAGTTGCCGTCTCTGGCAGAACAGATGAAAACCGGCGACGTGCTTATCTGGCAGCACACCATCGGTCTTAAGAAAGGCGTGGATTACCGGTACAGGGTAAGACTCGAATTACTTAATCCCGTATTCACCTACGAAGACGCGGTCGCTCCCGAAAAAAATAAGGACGCTTACAAAAAATCTATCACCAGCAAGTGGAGTCCGTGGTCGGCGCCCGTACGCCATGAACACCCCGCCGAAATTTTCCTCACCGGCTCGAGTCCCTCACAGGGAACCGTGAATGTGACCGTATTCACGCTCAGTCTGGGCCAGCGACACGAGAGGAATTTCACTGTAGCGCCTGGTGAAGCCATAGGCAAAAAAGTTTCCATGCGTATAACTAATCCTCGCGACGGCACTGAAGAAATACGGGAAGTCGATTTTTCGACGGGCGCCACACTGGTGGATGTTGATTACGAACATCGCATGATCGACACCGCAGCGACGCGACGTCGGGCTCGCCAGACAGTAAAAATGCTCTATGTCGACGCGAACGGAAAATTGCATTCCGCCGTGCGCATAAGCGAACTAAGAACGGACTCGCCGGCACGAAAACGATATGAAAATTTGAGGGAAGAATCGCGCCGAAAAATCCCAAGACGTTCCGGCGCCGGATAAGGAAAATTTTTGCCTTGCATTAATGTTGAATATGTGGCTAATTTAGTGCCAGTAGACTCACGCCTGATAATAAATCCCGATGATGAAATAAGGGCGTATTGTCCGATAAATAACTGTTCGTAATAACGGTATTATGATATTTGGTTTTAGAAGATGTGGCGCCAAAGAACCTCCTCAAGGCGGCAGAAGTAAAACAGCCGTTGCGGGACTTGCGCTGCCACTATAGTCAAACAAGATACTTGTAAGGAGTTAATCCCGTGGTGCAAAAGCGAATATTTAGCGTGGCACTGACAATCATTATAGCATTCACCCTGACTGCCCGGGGGCAGGACGCCGCCTCTGACAGAGCCGAGTCTCTTCTGGAACAGGGCATATCTCAGTACGAAGATATGAACTTCCGCCTCGCCAAGGCGACTCTGTTAAAAGTGGACTCACAGGCCCTTTCCTCCGGCGACAAAAAAACACTTGAGGAATACCTCAACAAAGTTGACACCTCGATAAGGAAACAGGCCGCCGCCGAAGAGGCTCTTGAAAAAGGCGAAAAAGCCCTCAGCGATAACAATCTCACAGAGGCCCGTGATGCCTTTGCCCTCGCTTCCCAAAGCCAATACCTTCCCCGAGAATCGCGTAAATGGGCGCAGGCGCAACTGGCGCTGGTAAAAAAGAAGTTGGAGATCGCGGCCGAAGCCGAGGCCGAAAAAGCCCGTGCTGATGCCGAAAATAAATCGAACGAAGAACAGCCGGCCGAAAAACCTGAACCAGAAAACGCCGTTGCAGTCAAAACAGACGAACAACCGCAACCCGATGAAACCCCCGAGCCGATCAAAGCTCAACCGGTAGCTGCTAACGAATCCGAAGACAACAACAACGATAATAAAAAAGAAAATGCAGCCGAGGCCGACAAAACAGACAAAACTGCAGCCGCCCGCAATAAGAAGGCCGAAAATCTGATAAACCAGGGAAAAGCCGCCATGGCGGATGACGAACCTGAACAGGCTGTAAAGTATTTTGAAATGGCGCTGGACCTGAACCCGGATTCGGCCACCGCCAGAAGACAGCTAACTCGAGCCAGGCAGATGGCCGCCCAGTCCAAAGAGCCGGAAATTCTCACCCGCCTGCAGAAGAAACAGCAAATCGCCCAACAGCAGGCAAACCTTAAATTTGAAAAGGCCATGAAACGCTCTTATGAGGCGCTGGCGCAGGCGGAAGATAAAGAAGACTTCCAGCAAGCCCGGACAGCCGCCGAAACGGCACGCAATATAATAGACGAGGCAAAGGAAGAAGGTATCTATGATCCCGCCGAATATCGCCAGAAACTGCTCCAGGTAAAAGACCAGTTAAAATGGGTGGGAATACAACGGGATAAATGGGAAAAACGACAGGTTAAAAAGCAACAGGAAGAGATTAAACAAAAAGAGATGGCCCGTCGCAGAAGAGAGCGTTTAGAGAAACAGAAGAAAATCAACACGCTTACCACGCGTGCCAGAAATCTCACCCAGGAACATCAATACGATCAGGCCCTGAATGTCATCGAACAGATTCTCAAACTCGAACCGCAGAACACATGGGCGCAGGACCGCGCCACCCTGCTTGGCGAGTTCGTCATGCTCCAAAAAGAAGGGGATATACACTCCACACTGCGAAAGCAGGAACGGCAGTCTATACTGGACGTTGTCGAGTCAGAAATTCCGTGGTGGCAGTTAATCCGATATCCAAAGGGATGGAAAGAACTGACCATGCGGCGCAAACCATTTGGCGCGGCCGCCGCGGCGGAAACCGAAGCCGATCGCATGGTCCGTCAAAGACTGAGAGAAAAACTTAAAGAGCTGGATTTTGACGGTTACCGCTTCGACCAGGTTATAGGATTCCTTCGCGATTTTACCGGATTGAGCATCCATGTGAAGTGGAGCGTTCTGGAAAACGCCGGTTACACAAAGGAACAAACGATAAGCATTCACCTGAGCAACGTGCCGGTGGAAAAAGCGCTGGAAGTAATACTGGAAGATATCGGCGGCGCCGTGCCGGGAAGCCGTGGCCTGGGTTATGCTATCGACGAAGGCGTCATCACGATATCCACCGTGGACGACCTGGCGCAAAACAAAGTCGCACGTGTTTATGATATTCGCGACCTTATCCTGCACGTTCCGGACTTTGAAGGCCCCCCGATGGACCTGTCGCAAATCACACAGGCAAGGCGGACCGAGGAAGGCGGAGGCGGCGAAGAAGGACTCTTCGGCGGGGAAGGAATGGAAGAAGAAGAGGAAGCCGTCACCAAAAAGGAAATCGCCGAGGAAATTATAACTCAGATTAAAGAAGTTATAGCGGCCAAAACCGGCGGGACCGCCGAGCTTGTGTCCGGCATTAGTGAAATGCAGGGGCAGCTCATCGTCACCCAAACACCCGAGATACACGACGCCATCAGAAACCTGCTGTCTCAATTGCGTGAGAAACGCGCACTGCAGATATCAATCGAATCCAGATTCATCGTTGTTCGAAGCAGCTTCCTCAACCGCATTGGCGTGGACCTGGATTTCTTCTTCAACCTCGGCTCCGAAATCGGCTCGGGAACGGACAGAACAATTACAGACCCGTGGACAGGAGATGACGCAACCGTAACCGGACCGGGCAGGTCGGGTTCCACGAACAAATTTACACCTATAGGCGTGGAGCAGGACTCGAACTCTTTCACCTCACTGTCCAATCTGGCTACGGCACAAGGCGGCGACATAGCTTCATCGCTTACAACCAACGCCTTGAGTATTTCAGGGGCATTCCTGGACGACTTCGAGGTGGACTTCCTCATAGAAGCCACACAGGCCGACGCCAGTTCCAGAACGCTGACGGCACCGCGCCTGACACTCTATAACGGCCAACGGGCATTCGTCATCGTCGCAGACCAGACGGCGTATGTCTCGGACCTCGAGTCGCAGGTTGCCGCCGGAGGAGGCGTAGGAGGCGGTGATGCAGGCGTGGCCTTCAGGCCGGAAGTATCAACGGTAGGAACGGGCTCATCGCTCGACGTGCAGGCGACAATATCATCCGACCGCCGGTATGTGACTTTGACGCTCCGTCCGACGGTAGCCACTCTCGATCCTGACTCCCTTGAACCTATTGGTTGGGGACCGGGAAGCACTTCTGTAACCGGAGCCCAGGCCTTTATCCAGTTACCGGAAGTGGAAGTAAAAACCGTCAAAACCACCGTTTCGGTTCCGGACGGCGGAACGGTCCTGCTGGGCGGCCAGAAACTCGCCGGACAGGTTCAAAGGGAAATAGGCGTTCCCCTGCTGAGCAAAATTCCCGTCCTGAACCGCGCATTCACAAACCGCGGAATGGCAAAGGATGAAGAAACTCTCCTTATACTCGTCAAGCCCGATATAATTATTCAACAGGAAGAAGAAGAAAAGGCCTTCCCGTAATCAACAAGAGGCCCGACTTCCGCATCCGTAAAAGAGAAACGTCGAGTTCAGGACCACCGGCAACGAGTGGGTACGTATAGTTTCGTACAGCAGGGTGGATGTTAAATGTTAAAATTACCCCGCATATTGGCGTTAGCATCTATACTGCTGGCGCCAATCTGTATACTGAATGCGGTCACATCCCCCGCGACGCAACCCGCCGACCATCCTGTACATCTCAAGGTTGACAAACAAAAGGTAACCATAGATGCAAAGGTATGTCTACGCTCGGGGCCGCTGGAATTTCTACTGTGTAAGCAAGGCACAAAAGAACACGAAAGCATACTGAACACCAACGCGGAGGCCTCCAACATACACGCGGCACTGTTAGTTCTTGGACTGACACCCGGAAAACCGGCAACATGGGAAATCGACCCGCTCACAGGCAACAACCGCGCAATTCCTCCCCGGGGCGCCGGACTCAAAATCACTCTTCACTGGACGGATAAGAACGGAACAAAGCGACATGCCCAACCAGTCGATTGGCTCAAACCATTCGAACATGAAGGCATAAAAGCAAACGGGCCAAAAAAAACAAACATGCCCAAAGAGTGGATTTTTGTCGGTTCATTGATACTACGTGACGAACGATACTGGGCAGATCTCGAAGGCGGCATCATTTCCGTGGCGAATTTCGCCTCTTCGGTCATCGATGTGCCTTTCAGGAGTTCCAACGAAAATCAATTGCTTGAATTTTCTGCCAATACCGAGGCGATTCCGCCGGACGGCACCGATGTGCGGGTAACCATTACTCCCGTAAAGGGCGCAAAAAAAGCCCCCCATGCCCGGGAAATAATTGAAATAGACCACAACGGGGGGCTCCGCCTCCATGGCCGGAAAATCTCCTGGGAAAAAGTCAGCAAATGGGCCGAAAAATATACCTCTCAACACTCCCGCGGCATGGTGCTTATCCGCGCGTCGCCATACACTCTTGTTCACGATGTGCAGCACCTGAAAGATGAACTTCTCCTGGGCGGTGTAAGACAAATGGAGGTGGCGCATCTTGCCGCCGACCCCCCGCCGCTGCCCCGCACGGCGGCTCAGGCCAAATCAGAACTGCAACGCTTTGAAAAGCAACTGGCCAATCCTGAGGATTATCTCAGCGATCCGGTAAGAAAAGCCAGGCAGCGGCTCGACCAGATAAAAGCACAATCGAAGGAACACCGGCGGCTGGAAGGCCTGTGGAGCGAATACGCCGCTTCGCTGGAGCAGCTTCTGGCCGAATACAAATCCTCCAAATCCAACAAGGCCGAAAAATGACGCCACTTCCGGATGAATCACCCGCCAAAGCCGGCAAAAATGTCGATAATACCGAAGATACTACTCCGCTGTCGCCCTGGCGAGAATTTTTCAGGCACAACATTCGGACAAGTTTAACCGCCGCCATCTTCACTGTGCTTATAGAGCTGGGGTTTTATTTTGTCGGGGAGATACTGCAAGCCGGCAAGTTGAATTCGACTCTTGCAGCGCTGGCGGCAGGGGCGATTTGGGTACCACTGGCTTCCGGACCGCTATCGGTCGGTGCGAGAGATGTCTTCGGCGGACTTTTGCGTGGCGGGATTGTAGCCGATGCATCCGCAATTACACTCATAGTTCTCTGGCTGACTACGCCATATTTAACATTTATGGCCGCCGTGAAAATATATTGCATATATGCGGCTATGGCAGTTTTCGCCGTCGCGGCCGCAAGATTCACGCTTTACAAGGGCGGGCCTACGGCCGGTTACACGGTCGCGGTTGCCGCAGCGGTATTGATATTCGCCTCTCTTGCGAGTCCTTTCTGGGTGGAAGGACCGGCCGGGAGCGTTCCGCCGTCTCTCCGCGATGGCGTAGTAGAATGGTCGGTTTATGCCAATCCCTTCTATTGCGTTCTGGCCGCCGTTGTCCGGAAAACCGGATATATCTGGCACGAGCAGGGAATGATGTATGAAACTATAAGCCACATCCGCGACTTCACACCACCCGCGGCCAAATGGTATACATCGGCGGTTATCCACATCGCCGCGGCCGGGGTTTTATCCGGCCTCGGCCTGATTTTCCCAAACCGCAGTCGGTCCTGACATGTGAATTAACCCGCCTCGCCCCGGTCTGCGAGGAATTCCTCCAGCCGGCGGGCAAACTGGCGTATCGCCTTTCCCCTGTGACTAATTCTGTTTTTTTGCGATGTCGTCAATTCGGCCGTGGTGCAGCCCAGCGACGGCACGAAAAATAACGGGTCGTAACCGAAACCGTTTTCCCCGCGAGGAGTTCGTGCGATACGGCCCTCAACCCGGCCGGTCGCCTCCAGTAGAATTTGCCCATCACCCGCCATGGAAAGATGAGAGACGAATCTCGCCGTTCTGTCGGCGTCTGGAACATTTTCAAGCTCGGCCAGCAGGCGGCGATTATTCTCGCTGTCGATTGCATCCCTGTGAGCGTTGGAGGGGCAATTCTGTGCGGCGTATCGGGCGCTGCGAACTCCGGGGGCTCCGTCGAGCGCATCGACCACCAGCCCGGAATCTTCCGCCAGCGCCCACAGCCTGGTTGCGCCGTGGTAATACATCGCTTTCTGGCGCGCATTGGCGGCGAAGGTGTCGCCCGTTTCATCCGGCTCAGGCAAATCGTCGAATTCATCGAGCGAAATCAGTTCTACAGGCAGGTCTGTAAACGCGAGTTTTATCTCGCGCACCTTACCGGAATTGCGAGTGGCCAACAGGATCGATCGAACCGCCACTTGAGCTGTCCTCCTTGTCGGGAATTTTAATCAGGTATGTCTCGGTCGCAACAAAATCGAATTTTTTCGTCTCTCTGTTGTATACCCTGACTTTCTGCGCGCTGCCGTTTATTGCAAGCCGTGGGAATTCATCCTTGAGGGCTTTTAACTTCGGGTCGAGAATCACATTGTGTTTCGTGCCGCTCTCGTCGCTTGTAACTCGCGCCGCCGATGGGCCGAAAGTACCTATAGTTACGGCCGACTTGGCCGTCGAATGATAATAATACCCCTCATACCCGTTTTCCCGCAGGCGTCTGCAATACTCTACGGCAAATCTTTTTCGGCCCACGTAATTGCGCTCGGGATCGTCCTGAAATATCGCCACCAGCAGTGAATACGTCCCCCGGGCGTTGCGAAGGTTCCACTCTGGCGGGCCGATGTCCTCGCCAGGCACTGGAACCACCAGCGCCTGAGCGTAAATCTGCCCGCCGTAGGGCGTTTTGTATTTCTTCGCCTTTTCGAGATTGGGCTGGGCGTCTTTTATCGTCCTGTATCTGCCCCAATAAAGTTCGCTGTGGCCCGATTTATGGACGATGTAAAGATCGTTCCACCCCGTATCCTCCTGTGTCTTCCGCTTATACTTTTTGGCCCGCGCATCGTGGGCCGGGCCCTTCAGCGTAGTGAGAAGAATAGTATAGCCGCCTTCCTCCCGGATTTCTTCTTCACTGGCTTGACCGCCGAACCAATTGCCGATGTTCATGTCCGAGCAGTTCATGGACATCAACACAAGGATTAGTCCGATAAACGATAACAGGTATGTCTTTTTTGCTGCCATAGTTTCAAAATGCGCATTATTCACTTACAATATAAATTTATCGCACAACGCGCAAAAATTCAACACAGTACGCGGTTTAATTACCTGATTCCGCCCTCGGTAATAAGAATTCTTAAAAGTGAGCGCTGAAAGTGCAGGCGATTCTCCGCCTGGTCGAATATCGTCTGTGCATGTTCTTCGAAGACATCTTCGGATATTTCATATCCGCGATAAGCAGGCAGGCAGTGCATGACAATTGCCTCATCAGGCGCGCCTGATATGAGGTCCGCATTCACCTGGAAGCCGTCGAAGTCGCGCATGCGTTTTTGTTTTTCTTCTTCCTGCCCCATTGATACCCACGTATCGGTGTAGATGATGTCCGCCTGTGCAGCGGCCTGCTTCGGGTCACTGCTGGCGACTATCGCCTCCCGCTCGGCGGCCTTGTTCACGCCGGCTACAAAGTCTTCATCGAGTTCATATCCCGCCGGCGCGGACATGACAAAATTCATCCGTAGCTTTGAACATCCTATCGCCAGCGACCGCGCCACGTTGTTTCCGTCGCCGATAAATGCAAGGGTTTTACCATCCAGGCGCCCGAAATGCTCCATCGCCGTCATCAAATCCGCCATGGCCTGGCACGGGTGGGCGTAATCCGTAAGGGCGTTAATCACCGGCACATCGCAGTACCGAGCAAGTTCGGCCACGAGTTCGTGGCTGAAGGTCCGCGCAACCACGGCGTCGCACATCCGCCCCAGCGTACGGGCCACGTCGCAAACCGGTTCGCGGCTGCCGAGTTTTATGTCGTCCGGGGCCAGGTATATCGAACCCCCGCCAAGTTGTATCATCCCCGAGGCAAAACTGACTCGCGTCCGCAGGGACGGTTTTTGGAATATCATTGCCAGCGACTTACCGGCCAGAGCCGGCTCAAGCAAGCCCTTTTTAAACCGTTCCTTGTCGCCGGTGGCCGCGCCGAGCAGCCGCTGCAACTGCGGTCCGGTGAAATCGGACAGGTTTATAAAATCCTTTTGCATATTCTTACTCATTTCCTTTCGCATCCGCGGCGTTTGCTTCTTTTGTGATGAGCGTGCCTACGCCGCTCTCGGAGAAAATCTCCAGCAGCAGCGAGTGGGAGAAACGCCCGTCAATTATATGCGTCCGCGAAACGCCGGCATCGAGAGCGTGCAAACAGGCCTCTACCTTCGGCAGCATTCCCGCCGAGATAACTCCTTTATCTATCATTTCGCGTATCTGCGATTCGCTAAGCGTCGCGGCCAGACTTTCCGGGTCGTCGGGGTCGCGGCGTATGCCATGGGTGTCGGAGACCATTACCAGCTTCTCGGCCTTCACGGCCGCGGCCACACGACCTGCCGAGGTGTCGGCGTTGCAATTCAGTTTCGCACCGCTCTTGTCATGCGCCAGCGGCGCTATCACCGGGATAGTGCCCGCCTGGCACAGCAGGCGGACCAGTTCGGCGTTAACGCCGGTGACCTGGCCGACGGAACCCAAATCTATTTTCCGCCCGTCATCTTCGTGCAGGAAAAGTTTCTCGCCGAAAAGCACGCAACTGCTCAGCGTGTGCAGACCCATGGCCGCGGCCCCGCGCGATTCTATGGTTTCGACCATCCGGCGGTTGATCTCGTTGCACAACACGTATTCCACAACCACCAGCGTCCGCTGGTCGGTATAGCGACGTCCCTGGACGAACTGCACCTCCATGTTGCGCTGTTCCATGGCCGTGGATATCGCCTTCCCGCCGCCGTGCACGATTATCGGATGCATGCCCACGGCGTTCATGAAGACCACATCCGTCAGCAGACCATCCAGCGCCTTGGCGTCGTCCATCACCGAACCGCCGAGTTTGACCACTACGGACTTCCCCCGGAACCGCTGGATGTATTCCAGGGCCTCTACGAGGGTCTTTGCCTTTTCTATCGCTTCCTGCATAAGCGGCGTTCTCCGTGCGTGCGAAAAGATTTACCAATACAATCGCGACACTCTTGCGTCAAGGATTTTGGCGCGGCGGATAATTTCTTCCCAGCCATGAAGAATACTATTTGTTCGGTGATTGAATCTCAATTTTACGGCTGCTCGGCCCCTCCATGCTGATTACCACGCGCCGGCAGCCCTGGCCGAGGATATCGGGCGCCCTGTCGGCCCATTCGACAATTACAATGCCCTCGGCCAGCATTTCTTCCAGGCCAAGTTCGGCCGCCTCGGCATGTGGATTGGTCAGACGATATAAATCCACATGATATATCGGTATTTTCGCCGGATACTGGCGCACCAGCACGTAACTGGGGCTGGCAACAATTCGTTCATCCTCGACACCCAGGCCCCGCGCCACACCCCGCACGAAGACGGTTTTGCCGGCACCGAGTTGGCCGATAAGCGACACCGCATCGCCTCGGCGTAGCTGCGATGCGAACCCGGTCGCGATGGAAAGCGTCTCGGCTACACTGTGGCTGTGGAAGGCGTTCATTTCGATTCGTGCTCCCAGCCGCCTGGATGCAGTTCTTCGCGCCGCCCGTCGGGATGCGACAGGATGATTTCTTCGGATGTGGTGATTTCGCCTATCCGGGCGATAGGAACGTCCAGCGGCCGGTTAGCGATAAGTGCATCCGCCTGCTCGGGCGCAAGAGCGAACAAAAGTTCGTAATCCTCACCATCATTCAAGGCAGCAGCCAGGCCGTCGGCGTTGTCGCTTACCGGCACGGCGGCCGCGTTAATCTCTGCCCCCACGCCAGAGGCCCTGCATATGTGCCGCAGGTCCACAGACAGACCGTCGGAAATGTCTATCATGGCGTGCAGGCCGCAGCGTTCGGCGAGCAACCGCGCCTCGCGGATTCTCGGCGTGAAGTCCAGGTGTCTGCGGCTGCGCCACGAACCGCCCAGCGAGCCGGTCACGCATATTGCGTCGCCGGCGGTCGCCCCGCTCCGCAAGACGGGTTCTATATCGCCGGCGGCGCCGACAACCGTTACGGTTATACAAAGTCCGCCGTCCCAAATGGCCACATCGCCGCCGACCAGAGGACAGGCGAACCCGCCACCGCATCGGCTCAGTGAATTATAAATATCCTGGGCATCTTCGGTGGAAAGGTCCTCAGGCCCGGCCACTGTCGCCACGGCGTATTTCGCCTCACCCGCCATGGCAGCTATGTCCGATAACGCCCGCGCCATTGCCTTTCGCCCGGCCGCGGCCGCGCCGCATTCGCCCAGCCGAAAGTGCACGCCGTCGAGGACCTGGTCGGTAGTAATGAGCAACTTCTCACCGCCAAAGGTGACCACCGCGCAGTCATCGCCCGGACCAACGAGCACATCGGATGAATCACCCGCCCCCTGTTGACGAATCCAGTCTATGAATTCCCTTTCCCGCATAGTCAACGGAGTTTCCGCTTCCATCGCGCTATCTGGCGCCCAAGTTGCCCGCGACCCGCCGAGCCGGCGGGCTTGTAATTATCAACCACGTTTTTGACTCCCAGATAATCGTAAACGTCTTCGCGAATCTTATCGCAGGCCTTCCGGAGGGTTTCCAGGGGCAATTCGCACAACGGCTTATTCTGTTTCTCGCCCTGCAGGACCAGTCGGCCGACCACCTGATGTGCATCGCGAAACGGCACGCCTTTGCCGACGAGATATTCTGCCAGCGACGTGGCGTCCATATAACCGGCCTCGATATTGCCGGCCACGACTTCCTCGTTGAATCGCGCGGTCTTGACAATCCCCTCGGCAATGGTCATCGCACGGTCTATCGTGGACACGGCCGAGAACGCATACCGCTTGTCGTCCTGCAAGTCCCGGTTGTACGCCAACGGCAGCGACTTGGTAAGCGTCAGCATGCCGACCAGGTGCGATATCGCCGCCGCCGACTTGCCGCGTATCAGCTCCAGCGTGTCGGGGTTTTTCTTCTGCGGCATCATCGAACTGGACGTGCAGTAGGACTCGTGGAGTTCCATCATCGCAAATTCCTGCGAGCAGTAAATAATCCAGTCCTCCGCCCAGCGGGACAGGTGCACGCCTACCATGGCGCAGTCGAAGCACAACTCGGACAGGAAGTCCCTATCGCACGTGGCATCGACGCTGTTTTGTGCAACTTCGGCGAAGCCGAGCAACTCGGCCGTGCGCTTGCGGTCCAGCGGCAGCGACGTGCCCGCCACGGCGCCGCAGCCCAGCGGACAGACGTCTATCCGCTTGCGCGCGTCGGCAAGCCGCTCTGCGTCGCGCTGCAGCATCTCCACATATACCAGTATCACGTGCCCCGCCGGCGCCGGCTGAGCCCGCTGAAGATGCGTGTAGGCGGGTATAATCAAATCTTTGTACTTTTCGGCCAGTTCCACGAACGCCCGCTGCAACGTCTCAATCGAGGAGAGCAGTTCATCCACCGCGTCGCGCGCCCACAGGCGCAGGTCGAGTGCTATCTGGTCGTTGCGGCTGCGGCCGGTGTGCAGCTTGCCGCCTACCGGACCAATGCGGTCAATCAGGGCCTTCTCGATGACCATGTGGATGTCTTCCAGTTCGACCGGTGTTTCCAGTCGGCCGGTGCGCAAATCCTCGCCGATGCCCTCGAGGCCCTTTTTAATCTCGGCGTATTCCTTCTTCTTGAGGATACCTACCTCGCTGAGCATCTGCGCATGCGCGAGTGAGCCGGCGATGTCATACCGCCACAGCGTTCGGTCCACGTCGAGACAGGCCAGAAACTCGGCCGTTGCCTCATCCGCACCGGCAGTGAGTCTTGCCTGCCACGACTTTGCGGGGCGGAAAGATTTCTTCTTGCTTTGTTTCTTTTTCGCCATCAGTCCGTCCTCCCTGCGGTGATAGTAGATTCCCCCGCAGCCGGTGTCAACGTTCCGCCTTTAGTGAATAATTTCAAAGTTTGGAACGTAATACTTTTATCTACTCGTGGCGGGACTATATAATTCATCCCGTGTTACCTGGAACAGGAGATTTAGATGATGGACAGGGTATCGCTTGTGCCGAAAGAAATGTTCTTCACCAAGGGCGTTGGCAAACACAGCACGCGGCTGCAGAGCTTCGAGATGGCGCTGCGGCATGCGGGAATCGAAAAATGCAACCTTGTGCGCGTATCCAGCATACTGCCGCCCAAATGCAAAATAATCCCCCGCTCACGCGGACTGGAAAAACTTAAGCCCGGCCAGATTACACACGTCGTGCTGGCCGAGGCCTCCACAAACGAACCGTCCCGCATGGTCGGGGCGGGGCTTGGCCTGGCCCAGCCGGCCGGCCAGGATCAGTACGGATATATCAGCGAGCACCACGGGTTCGGGATGAGCCAGAGGAAACTGGCCGATTTCGTCGAGGATATGGCCGCGACCATGCTCGCCACGACGCTGGGTATAGAGTTCGACCCGGAAACCGCCTACGACGAAAGGAAAGAAATTTATAAAATGTCCGGCAAAATCGTGCGAACGCGTGCATGCGTCCAGACCGCCGAGGGCGACAAAAACGGCCTCTGGACCACCGTGGTGGCCGGAGCGATGATGCTGCTGTAACCGGAGTCTGGAATGATGCAGTCCGAACAAAACCGGGGAGCGTTCCTCGATTTGCCGCTCGAAATGTCCGACCCGAGCACGTCGCGGTATGCGGTTCTGCCGATACCTTACGAGCATACCGTAACATACAAGCCGGGAACCAGCCGCGGCCCGGCGGCCATAATCGATGCCTCGGCGCAGGTCGAGTGGTTCGATGAGGAATTAAAAGGCGAATTTGTTTCGACCGGCATAACGACGCGGC
Organism: uncultured Planctomycetaceae bacterium; assembly: GCA_964472875.1. GTDB lineage: Bacteria > Planctomycetota > Phycisphaerae > SM23-33 > SM23-33 > CAYYMD01. The sequence continues at coordinate 17,384 of CAYYMD010000028.1, read as the reverse complement.
CGGAAATTCCATCGGCCGATGATCCGTGGGAACAACTGAAACGAATCCGCGAGGCCGGCGAATCGCTTATGCGTGAGGACAAGTTCCTCCTCTCGCTCGGCGGGGAGCACTCCGTAACTGTTCCGCTGGTGCAGGTGGCCGCCGAGGTTTACGGCGAAATCGGCGTCCTTCAGATAGACGCCCACGCGGACTTGCGAAACAAGTACGACGGGACCAACCTTTCCCACGCATGTGTGATGAGACGGGTACTGGAAACCACACCCCACATCCGCCAGGTGGGGATTAGAAGTTACTCGCTCGAGGAGTTTGAGCAATGCCCTCAACAGGCGGCCGAATTCATTACGCCGAAGCTTATCTACAAGCAGCCGGATTGGGTAGACAAAGCGATTGAACCGCTGCCACAAAAGGTATACGTAACCATAGACGCCGACGGGCTCGATCCTTCAATCGCACCCGGTGTGGGCACGCCTGAGCCGGGTGGCCTCACATGGAGGCAAATAACCTCGCTGTTACGGACACTTTGCGAACAAAAGCAGGTCGTCGCCGCCGACATTGTCGAGGTCCGACCAATCCCGCCGAATCATATAACCGAATACACGGCCGCCCGCCTGGCGTATAAGTTAATCACGTATACGCAGACCCGTGGCGGCCGCAAATAAAACAAATCGCATGTTGGACTACGGCGGCTGCAACGGTAAAATACCGTTTCGCTGAACATAGGACCGGCAATGGGCAAAAAAAGACAAAAATCGCTGGATAAACTAACGGACGACATCCTGAAAAGTTACTCCTCGGATAAGCGCACGCAGCGCGTCGGGCACGCCTTTCTGCCCTCTCAGGAAAACATGGTCTCCGTGCTGCACGAAATGCGCCAGTTGCTTTTCCCCGGCTACTTCGGTCAGCAGGACCTGACCGAGGAAAACGTCCGGTTCCACGTCGGCAATCTCCTGGCGCGCCTTAAGCGCGACCTTACCGAACAGATATACAACTGTCTGTGCACCGCAGAGCAGAAATACCGCACAGAAGAATGCCGTAAAAGGGCCGAACAGATTACACGCAAGTTCCTGGCCACCATCCCCGCCGTGCGCCGTAAGCTCGCCCTGGACGCCCAGGCCGCTTACGACGGAGACCCGGCCGCCAAGAGCATCGACGAAGCCATTTACTGCTATCCGGGTTTCCACGCCGTCACCGTCTATCGCGTGGCGCATGAATTGACGAAGTTGGGCGTGCCGCTGATGCCTCGCATCATGAGCGAATATGCCCACAGCGTGACCGGAACGGATATTCACCCCGGCGCAAATATAGGGAAAAGCTTCTTCATAGATCACGCCACCGGCGTGGTCATAGGTGAAACCACTGAAATCGGCGATAACGTCAAAATGTACCAGGGCGTAACGCTGGGCGCGATGAGTTTTCCAAAGGATGAGCGGGGAAGGGTCATTAAAGGCCTGAAGCGCCATCCAACAATAGAGGATAACGTTACTATCTACGCCAACGCGACGATACTGGGCGGCCAGACCGTCATAGGCAAGGGGGCCACGATAGGCGGTAATACCTTTATCACCGAGTCTGTCCCGGCCGGCAAGATGGTAATACAGCAGGCCCCGCCACAGCACATGAAAACCAAGAAGAGAAAAAAACGGCCGCGTAAATAGTAGTCAAAATCCTTCAAATTACCCTATCAATGTTCTTTCGACCCGTCTTAATTTCCCGTGGATTCGGCTGAATTAACGTCTGATAAATATATCGGATAGGGAATGCATAAATTGCGCAATCGGCGCAAAAAAACGGCGGGCCCGCCGCGGGGGGGGACGGCAGGCACCGCCTCACATTCGGACCGGTCGGGGGAGAACCGATCCGATACGGGGTCAAATTAGTGTATTTATTGTATTGACTTCAAACTTAAGGTCAATACCTTATTATTTATAACAGTTATTTTAACACCTGCAAGAAAATTTTAAGGTATTTACCCTAATTTTTCAAAAATTTCTTGAGCAAACTACATAATCCCCTATTAATGATAAACTTACAGTTTGACACGATACGCTTATGGAATCAAAAAAGAATCATTTTTATTGCCTCGTTCACCCGCGCTTTCATTGCCTTTGGATGAATAAATATCATCATCCAGTTCGTTAGGACGCTCTATCCATATACTTGAACCGTCCAGTTTGCCCACGTTCTGGCCTTCTCTATTATGATTCTTCGAGTTTACCTCATCTTCATCCATTTCGCCGTCGCCGTCCTGATCCTCCCACACCTGCTGATAGCTTTTAATATTTTCTGTATCAAACTCGCAACGGATATTCTGATCGGCTACTATAACCAGATCCGTGGAAAGACTGCTTATCGGTTCCTGGGAATAGTTCACCATGGTTATATAACTGTAGGAAAGTGAACTATCAGGATCGCATTTGAACTGTTCATCCTTGATCTTCGGCTCTCGGAAATTTCGGCGCAATTCCGCCTCAGGGCATAGAAATGCTTTTAAAGGAACCCAGACTTTTCGGGGAACATAATCAGTGTCATTGTAATCGGGTCCTCTGCCTGTAGCCAGCAACCACAAACAGCCCGGATTGCCATCTTCCATATCCCCCCAACTCGAACTGACATCGATACTCGGCAATGTAGAGCTGACCCCCTGGCGATGCCAGGAACCATCCACCGCATAAGCGTAGGCCTGTTCGGCTATAGAGCCCACATTATTCTGGCAGACTGTGCGGAATCCGCGAATTCGTATTCGGCTCAAAGCAGGCATTAACAACCCGGCCAGAATCATGATAATAGCTACTACAACAAGAAGCTCGACCAGGGTGAATCCTCGCCCTGTATACCGACCGGCTGGAGGTCCCGGCTGTAACCAGCTTGCATCATCGCAGCAAAACATCCTGTTTTCCTTCCCACTTGTCATATCTTAATTATATGGCCGGCTCTGTAAGCCGGTCAATAATCAATTGTTTTCGCATGCTTCTTGTCATTATCATCTTTTGTAATTATATTAACACAACATCGGAGAGGTGCCGGAGCGGCTGATCGGGCGGCATTGGAAATGCCGTGTGCCCGTTAGGGTACCGCGGGTTCGAATCCCGCCCTCTCCGTTTTTACGCACCTTGTGTTATAGGTGCCTAAGAGTGAGTGACTTGCGAAGATTCGAAGGTTGACCTGAGACCTGACTGTCCTATTACTGTAAACGCCAGAGTAAAAACTGTGGCGCGGTGTGAAGCAAAAACGTAGCGCCCTCTCATATGTCTACCCGCGGAGCGTCAATTATTTAATATTCCTACGAAATTCTACAGGTTTCAACCCGTAGATAAAGTTAACTGCCGAAGGCGGACGGGCGAAGCCCCAAACAGCAATGCTACAGGTTTTAACCCGTAGTAGTTTACTTGCGGCATGTCAACTGCTGTAGTGTCGCAGCCGGCGCAGCACGGCGCGATTGGCATCGAGGAAGCACCCGGCCAGGATTAACTGGTTCAGTAGCATTGTTTTCAGCGTGCCAAGTTTTCGCCAGCGGCGCGCCGAGGTCACCGCGGCTGCGGGCAGAATCTCAATCTGTCCCAGGCGATTGAGCCGACGGATGAATTCCAAATCTTCTGCCGGGTCCACAAGCGGATAACCGCCGGTCTGCTCAAATGCCGTGCGGCGAACGAATATTGCCTGGTCGCCGTATGGCAGCCGCAGATGCCTGGACCGAAAGTCCACAACCGCCTCGGAAAATTTCATAAGCGATGATTCCATATCAGTGACATGTCGAAACGCACCGCCCGTGGTTGCCTTATCGAGCATCGCAATAAATATCATCGCCGCGTAATCGTCGGGTAAAATCGTGTCTGCGTGGACGAAAAGCAGAACTTCACCCGCGGCCGCGGCTGCGCCGGAGTTCATCTGCCGGGCCCGGCCGGGCCGGCTTTGTATAACTCTCGCCCCGCACTCCTGGGCAATCTCGGCCGTAGCATCGGTGCTACCCCCATCGGCAACGATTATCTCAACTCCCGCACAGCGGAGCGACTCGATGGTGCGGCGTATGTTATCGGCCTCGTTCAATGCAGGCACCACAACCGAGACGAAGGGCCGGCCCGCCCGGTGAGTCAGTTGCGGCGCGGTCGCCAATTCCTTTGGCATGTCAATATCCGTGCGGTTTGGCAGCATGGCGACCCGAAGCCCCTGCCTGTATGCCGACTCGAGCGTCCGTTCCAGCACCTGCGGAGTGGACCAGCGGATGCCGGCAAAGACATCAGCCGGTCGGGACATGCCGATGAGGTAATATCCGCCGTCGGTGCTTGGACCCAGCACAAGGTCATTGTCGTCCAGCAACTCGAACGCACGTTCCATATCCTGTGAAGTTATTGATGGGCAGTCGGAACCGACAATCACGGCCCGCCGGCAACCCTGCTCGAACGCATTGCACAATGCGCGTTTCATTCTCTCGCCAAGGTCGCCACGCCCCTGGCGGACATAATCGCCAGGTCCCAGCCAGCGCCGCATCTCTCGCTCGCCGCAACCGGTGTAGTGAACTCGAAGGTCAATATTGTCGAGGCGCGATGCGGCAGCGAATACTTTCTCGGTCATCAACTGCTGCAGCCGCGCCGCCGGCAGTGCGCCTATAGTGCCGATAAGGCGAGTCTTACACCGGCCCGGACGTGGGAATTTACTGAACAGGATAAGCCGGTCACGCCCGGTGTGCGTTGGAGGCGGCGCTACGACGTAGCGTGCAATGGTGGCCAGGATTTTCGTCCCCGCACCGACAACGCCGCGGACCGTGCCGGAAATCTTGGATATACCGATTCGCGGGCGATAATCCACCGGAACCTCCACAACCATCATACCGGCGCGGACGGCCTTTATCTGCATCTCGACGATCCAGCCGAAGTTCGGATCGCACATGTCCAGGCGCCTAAGTGCGGCTGCATCAACAGCGCGAAATGGGCCAAGGTCCGAAAAACCCTGCCCCCACAGGAGCCGAATCAGCCCGCACGCCAGGCGGTTGCCGAAACGTTGCTGCGGTGTCAGCACGCCCGCGCCTGCGCCGCGCGTTCGCGAGCCGACGACCATGTCCACGTCGCCGTCGATTATCGGGCCGACAAGCCGGTCCATCTGCTCGCCATGGTCGCTGTAATCGCCGTCCATGAAGACCAGCACGTCGCAATGCCCGGCCGTGTCTATTCCCGCAAGGCAGGCCGAACCGTATCCACGCCGCGGCTGGCGGACTACCGTAGCTCCATAGCGCTGGGCCACAACGGGCGTATCGTCGGTGGAGCCGTTGTCGGCCACGATTATCTCGTCCACCCAGTCGGGCACGTCGTCGATAACGCTGCCGATTGCCTCAGTCTCGTTCAGCGCGGGGATGATTAACTTTATCGTTTTGCCTCGATACATTCCTTCGGCCTTCGCTCGCTTCTTCGCCGGATGATGACCCACACCCATTGACCGGCCATCAGCGCCCACGCCGGGGCGTGCACCACCGCGACGGCCCAGCAGGGATGCGTCAGTTCCCACCGCGCGTACAGACCCGGCAGCGCCGCCGAAAAATACAACACCGCAGGCGAGGGATATATCGCCGCCGGCGCCATCGCGGGCAGAAAATACCACGGCCAGACCATGGGGCTAAGCAGAATCATCAGCAGTATGACCGTGCCCATGCGAAGGCAAAGCGTGCGGGCATCGGCGTTTTTAAGCAGGCCGCACAGCGCCGCAAAGGCAAATATAATTCCGGCCGTGACGGCTCTGCCCATGAATCGCACGGACACATCAAGGCCAAGCCCGTCGCGTATGATCCGGGCGACGTAATTGATACCGTGATACGCCCACGCACCGCCTGCCCACTTCTGTGCGTAAGCGACGGTTCCGCTGGTGGCGCCTCGTCCGAACGCCTCCATCCACGGCACGGCCAGCAGCGCCAACAATCCCGCGGCTAAAACCGTTCCCGCCAGCCCGCGCCTGGGGTTCCGCAACGCGGGACGAACAAGGAAGAACACCAGTATCGCCGGCCAGAGTTTCACCCCCACCGCCAGCACCCAGAGCAGCCATGCCAGGACGACCCGCCGGCTGACCAGCGCCCAGATCATCGCTGCTACGAAAGCCGCTACGGCCACGTCCACGTGCCCACCCTGCCATGTTTCGTTCACCAGTAGCGGGTTCCACAAATACACCAGCACCAGCCATAACGGCAGACCGGCGCGCCTCAGCACTCCCAGCACGGACAGCGCGGCCACGGCGTCGAGACAGGCCACGATTATCAGCCAGCCGTGGAGTTTGAACGGGCTTATCCAGTGCGCCACGGCGAACAGACCCTGCGCAACGGGCGGATAGATGGTCCGCAGATGCTTATGTGTTATCCCCTCGAGCACATCCCGGCCGCGCTCGGCCAGGCCGCGCAACCGCGGGGCATCAACTTCGCCTTCCAGCGCCTGTTGCGGTGAATGGCGATAGGGATTGACGCCCTCGGCCGTGACTGCCCCGTCCCACATGTAACGCATGTAATCGCCTCCGCTCAATTGCGGGGCGAACAGCATCACGACGCGCATGGCCACGGCTACGAATACGATAATAACCATCGCCTCGGTGCCTGTACTGCCCCGCCGGCCCATGGTGAATATGGCCAAAAAATACGGCAGCGCCGCCAGGGACATGATGACCACTGGGAATTGCTCGTATATTATTTTTCCCTCAGTGGCACGTGCGCGCATAACGGCAACGGTAGCGGCCATAAAGCCAAGCAGGAACAATCCGTTTATCCATAGGTTCAGGCGCATCCATAACTTCTCGGCGCCTTGGGGCGTCGGGCCGCGGGCGGCCGTGATATGTATCGGACGACTATTTGCCATAGGGTCAATCTACGCGCAAAGGCGTCATGGGCAAGATTAATAGCCACAAAATCACCTGCGCCAGGATAGTATCTTTTTGAAAAGTTTCTTTGTAAGCGGCGTGAGCCGAGTACGGTTGTACTCGTCGCCGAGTTGACGGATGGCCTCGGCCTGTGTGGGGTATGGATGAATCGTATTGCTTATAGCGCCCAGGCCCACACCTGCCTCAATGGCCAGCGTTATCTCGGAAATCATCTGCCCGGCGTGGGCGGCGACTATAGTGGCGCCGAGAATCCTGTCCGTGCCTTTTTTGACGTGAATGCGCACCAGCCCATTGTCCTGCCCATCGAGGACGGCGCGGTCTACTTCGCTCAGGGGGCGGTCGTATGTGTCGATATCTATGCCCGCCTCGCGGGCCTCGTGCGCGTACATTCCGGTGTGGGCGACCTCGGGCTCGGTGTAAGTGCACCACGGAACCGTCAATGCGCTTAGTTTGCCCCGGCCCCAGAAAAGAGCGTTGCGGATTACTATTCGCGCGGCCGCGTCGGCGGCGTGTGTGAACTTGTATTTCATGCAGATGTCGCCTGCCGCATATATACGTTTGTTCGACGTGCGCAGACGGTCATCCACGATTACGCCACGCTTACGGTCGTATTCCACGCCTGCCTTCTCCAGACCCAGTCCCTCCACGTTCGGTTTTCGGCCGGTGGCCACAAGAATGGCATCGGCCTCGACATAGTTTTCTTCGCCTTTGGCCGTGTAGTACACCTTCTTTGCCTCCCTGGCCGTTTCTACCCTTGTCGTGTTTGCGCTGAATACAACTTCGATGCCCTCGTTTTGGAACTGATTTTGGATTATCTGTGCTACATCCGCATCTTCCTTTTTCAGTAGTTGGCCGGAACGGTTTAATATGGTTACATTGCTTCCCAGGCGGGCGAAGGTCTGCCCCATCTCGCAGCCAATTGGCCCGCCGCCGATGACGACCATTCGCGGCGGCAGCTCGGTAAGTGAGAATATCGTCTCGTTGGTGAGGTATCCGGCGTCTTCAAGCCCTTCGACGGACGGGACCGACGGGTGCGATCCGGCGGCGATGCACGCGCGGGCAAATGTCAACTCGGCATCGCCGACATTCACTGTATCCGGGCCGGTGAATTCGGCCTCGCCGAGGTAAACATCCACGCCGAGGCCTTTGAATCTTTCGGCCGAGTCGTGTTCACTTATCTGTGCACGGAGTTTGCGCATCCGCTCCATCACCGCTGCGAAGTCCACGCTTACATCCTCGGCCGATACGCCTAAGCGCCCGGCCGTACGCGCCGTGTGGGCGGCGCGGGCGCAGCGGATGATCGCCTTACTCGGCACACAGCCGTAATTCAGGCAGTCTCCACCCATGAACCGCCGCTCAATTATAGCCGCTTTTCCGCCCAAAGACACCGTGGCCGCGGCGGTGACCAGACCGGCCGTGCCGGCGCCGATAACCACCATGTTATACCGTCCTTCGGGAGTGGGATTTTTCCAATCTGCAGGATGCGCCCGAGCAAGCAGGGTCTCATTGTGCGCGTCCATGGGCGCCAGTTCCACATTTTCGGTCATAAAGTCATTCCTTTTTGCGAAGGGTTAATTTTGGCGAATTCAATGTTTTGAAGGCAGAGCCGGTCGGTCGCCAGATTGGCCGCCATCGAGAACAGAATCAGAGCAAATGCCAGGCACAGCATTGCCGTTCTATGGGGGTACGAGGCCGGAAGGGTCAGCAGAAGTGCAACCGACAATCCGCCGCGGAGACCGTTGGCCGAGATGGCATGCAGCCAGGAGGATGGCAAACCTCGGCGAAGCACTGCAAAGGCCAGGCCCATCGGATACACCGTCGCGAGGCGGGCGATGACCAGTGCGATACAGGTAATCGGGACGAGAATCCACGGTAATCGCCACTGGTGTTGACCGACCATGACGCCAATGCCGAAAAACAGCACCGCATTGGCCAGCGTATCCAGGAATGCCCAGAAGTCCTCGAAAAAAGTATCCGAGCGCTGCTGGACGTCTGTCGGTCGCTCACTGTGCGCATGTAATGAGTTTAACGTGAGCGTGGCGGCCACAACGGCTACCACGCCGGATACATGGATGATGCTGTGGGCCAGCGCGAATACGCCGTAGACCATAATCAGTGGAAGGACCGCCCCGACGAACCGATCGTGCATGTCATGCCAGATGCGCAGCAGTCCCCCGACCAGCCCCCCGGCCAGTCCGCCGAGCACAGCGGCGCCCAGCAGCGCATAGACAAACCCGCCAAGGGTCTTCGGCAGAGTCAACTCCGATTCGCCCAAGACCGCGCCGGATAAGACTGAGAACAGGATGATAACCACAGCGTCATTGAGTAGGGATTCACCTTTTATCAGCGCGAGCAACCGCTTGGGCATAGGCATTCTCTTGAGAAGCGCCCCCACGGCCAGAGGGTCGGTAGCCGCCAGGGCCGCGCCGAACAACAGCCCGCCCAGCCAGCCCACTTCGCCCAACAGTACAAGAGGCAGCGCCATCAGCATCATGCTGATTCCCGGGCCAATCAGACTCAAGTACGTAATCTCGGGCCATTCGGCCACGAGTGCCCGGACAGGCATCTTGCGCGAAGAACTGAAGATCAGCACCGGCAGGAAGACAAAGACCACGATATCCGGACGCAGCACGCCTCCCGGCAGCCGGGTCGGGGCGAACCGTCGGGCCAGGCCGTAGCCCAGCCCCAGTACCAGCAGCAAGCCAACCGCGGGCAGCGACCATCTTCGGGCCAGATGCTCCACGAATACAACGACCAGCAGGAACAGGCAAAGCAGCAGGATGGTCACTGCGGTCCAGTGCATCAGGCCTCCTGTTCGTGTTGTTCAGGTGGCGTGGGCAGTGTGTTCTTCAGGGCTTTGCGCGCCACGCGGGTGACCACCACGGCCACGATAATCGCTACAGGCAGGCCCACCCAGAAGAAGATTCGAGCGGCGGGGTTTTTGCTGACCTCGCCCACGGCGGCCTTGGTTATTTGCCGCAGCGTAGAACCGAGATAAACATACATGATCGTCCCCGGCAGCATTCCTATCCACGACAGCAGCACGTACTTCCACGCCTTGACGCGCGTCAGGCCAAAGGCGTAATTCAGCAGCACAAACGGGAATATGGGACTCAGCCGCGTCAGCAGGACGATGCGGCCGCCCTTTTCGCCGACAGCGCGGTCGATGGCGCCGAACTTCGGCCTGCCCTGAACTTTTTTGGCGATCTAGTCGCGAGCCAGGAAGCGACCCACGAAAAACGCTATCGTAGCTCCGATCGTACTGGCGATGGATGCCAGGACAGTGCCCTTTACAACTCCGAACAGAAACCCGCAGCCGACGGTGAACACCGCGCCGGAAATCATCAGAACCGTGGCAAGCATGTACGCCCCGCCGACCACGGCGTAGCCCCAGGCGCCCAGACCCTCGGTCCAGTTGATTAAGTTAACTACGTAATCGCGGACCGGAAGGAAATAAGCCATGACTCCCAGCCCCACGAGCAAAACTATCAAAATGACAAGCCGCCAATGCTTAGCACCGCCGGACTTTTGTTCATCTTCAGTCATTGGTTTTCCTTATGCGTGGTAGAAGGTTTTAGGGGCTTTTCCCGTTCGTTCAGCGACCAGTCGTAATCGATGTATTTAATCTCGAAATCGCCTCGACGGAGGTACTCGGCGTCTTGGTCGTTGACGTAATTGCTGATGAAATTCAGCACTGCCCGCACATCGTCGCCGTGGTCGCCGAATCCGGTTTCGGGCGCATACTTGCCGGTGAAATCACCGCCGAACCACTTGAATATGCTCGAAAGGTGCACCACCGAGTTGTCCCCGTCTATGCGGAAGTTATCATCACCGGCCAGGAATACCTCACTTTGCTCGTCTAACTGGGCATCCAGTTTTTTACCGGTATACGGTTCACTGCGAAGTGGCGGGCAACTCATGGCCGCACACACCAGCGCCGTGTGAATTCGCGGCTCATCAAATTGCTTCCGCAGAATCTCATGCTCGATGTGGCCGAGAGACATCTGCCGGCCTATAACGAGATACTGCTTCTTCCATACCTTGGGTATCTGTCGGATGCTGTTTTGGGAATACAGCGGATTTGGTATGGCCGGGTTGATGGGATAATTGTCGAGTATTGCCTTTAGAGTGATGGCGTTGTAGGCATTGAGCAGGAAGGCGATTTTGCGTCTGTTAGACCATTTTTCGTATTCCGCCGGTTCCAGCGACGCAATAGCCCAGAGGTAATCGTTCAGCCGGGGCGGGTGGTCGCCTTTTTCACCGTCGGCGTAGGGATTCAGATGTATGCCGTTATCCTTCATGCCGGCGTAATAGACCATTCCTTCGTCGTCCACGTATTTATCAAGCGTGTTTGCGTAGCCGACCTGTGAGAACTGGCGGTCTTTAACCTCATCCGGCACGTCGTAAAAACCCGTATCCAGTTTCACGTCCCCGCGAAGGAAGGCAACGTATACGCCACCGGCTCCCACAATTGCAACCACTATCGCAAATACCGAGATAATCGCCTTTTTTCCCGTATTCATCGCAGTTCCTTTCGCGCCTTTCGGCTAACTTGTCGTTTTCGGCCGGCTTCAACTTATGCGATTGTATTTCTGCTTCATTATAATGGCGCGGATGTTAATCCGTGCACTTGCCGGGGCGTATGGACTGGATGGCGATTTCCTCCATCACGGCCCGGTCGGGCATCTTAAGCGCCGCGATAACAGTCTGCGCAACGTCCTCGGGCATAAGTGCGTCAGCCAGGTCCGCCTCCCAGTTGGACTTTTCAAAAAACGGCGTCTTCACCGTACCAGGCATAACATTGGTGACCTTGACGTTGTATTGGCGGGCCTCCTCCCTCAACGACTGCGTTAGCCCGCGGACGCCGAACTTCGCCGCTGTGTAGCCGGCGCACTTGGCGCAGTATCGCTTGGCCCACAGCGAGGAAATGTTAATCACATGCCCTGCCCCCCGGGCGTAAAGGTGAGGAAGTGCGAACTTACTTATCAGGAACGCCCCCCGAAGCATGACGTTTATGTGCTTGTCCCAGTCGGCCACGGACATCTTTTCGACACGGTCGAATATTCCCAGACCGGCGTTGTTTATGATAATGTCCAGGCCGCCGAAGTGTTCGACGGTCTTTTTGACGGCGGCCTCGACCTGTTGGGCATCGGACACATCCGCTACGGCCACCAGCGCCTTTCCGTCAGAGGCGATTTGCTCTTTGACTTGGCGCAGTTTCTCTTCCTTGCGGGCCACCAGCGCGACATTGACGCCCTCGCCTGCAAGGGCCAGTGAAATCGCCCTGCCCAGACCGCTGCTTGCCCCGGTGACCAGGGCGGCTTTATCTTTCAATTCCATGTTTCTCTGCTCGCTAAAGGCAACGATGTTTTGGCTGTTATTTGCAATTAATCAGTGTAATCTCACTCTTTCTTCCACGTTCGACCGCGTGCGTGCATAAAGCGGGCACTTACTGCCGATGCACTCGGCGTTCTGCGAAATCTGAGCACAAACCAGTTTCTTTTCGGCGGGAATTTTCATGCCCAGGTACTTTGTGGATATTTTGGAAGCGCTTTTTAGCGCAAGGTAGCTGTCCCTCTGGCAGCATCGCGGGGCCTCAAGGGCGGCGATGTCCGAAAGGGCGGCGTTGACTGCGGACTGAACGGCCTTTCTCTCGGCGCCCTTGTAAGGATTGCATTCCATGATTACCGAAAACGCCACGCCCACGCCCACCGCGGCGCCGCAGACGCCCATGAATCCGCAGTATCCCCCCGCCACCTCCGCACCGCGGCGGACGGCGGTGCGAATCTGCTCATCGCTGACCTGCCCGCCACAGTTGCGGTAGCAGGCCAGGATTATCCCCGGAACCATGGCGTGGTGCTCCGGGCCGTGGACCGGTATCGCCTCGTGCCGGCGGATGCGCTGCATCAGCGCTATCATGTCCGTCTCGTCGATGGTGGTGCATATCCGCTCGATAATGCCCGGGCCGCTGCCCAGGTGACACTTGTCGCACACGAAGTGGCCGTTGACACAGACGGTGCTGGTCTGCATGACCCGGCCGCAGAATTCACAGCGGACCTCGCGCTCCTCGGCGGTGTATTCGATATCCGCACCGCAGACCATGCAGCCGCTCATGCTTCGCCGGGCGGCATGCTCCTGGTTCCCGTGCCGGTCGGTTTCCTGTGGCGTGCAGCATGACGATGCATTTACGCCCGGTGAAGAATCCTGTTCCTCCGGCGGCGCGGCACAGGAGCAACATGGTTCTATTTCTGCGTTGGCGACCTTGCCGGAATCGTCCAGCACGAATGTTTCATCACCGCTGCCGGTTAAATCTTGTGCCGGCACGTTGTACACCTGTCCGGCGAGCATAACGACACCGGAGGATGTTACCGACGCTGCGGCAGGGCCGCGGTACATGGCCGCGACAGGTTCATCTTCGGCGGCGGGCGCGACGGCCTCGAACGTCACGGAGTAGAACTGGTGACCGCCCACAACCCGATACGGAAACCACTTGATGACCTTGCCCGCGGTCAGCCCCGACTCGGCGAGCAAACCGAACAGGTCCCGCGTGGTGAGCGCCCCGGCGATGCACTGTCCCCGCAGGGCCTCATCGTTGCGTATGGCCGGGTCCGGCTCGTCGATACAGACCACGTCGGATATCACGCACCGCCCGCCCGCAGCCAGCGCCCGGCGAATCTCGGCGAACACCTTCCGCTTGTCCGTGGCCAGGTTCACCACGCAGTTGGATATAATCACATCCGCACAGTCATCGGCCAGCGGCAGATCCTCGAGGTAGCCCTTGCGAAACTCGACATTTGCGTATCCCAGCCCCTCGGCCACCTGCTTTGCGCCCTCGGTGGCGAAGTTCAGCATGACATCCAGCATGTCCACGCCGATAACTTTACCTTCCGGCCCGACCAGGCGCGAGGCGATGAGGCACTCCACGCCCGTGCCACTGCCGAGGTCCACCACCTTCTGGCCCGGCCGGAGGTCGGCCTCGATGACCGGGCTGCCACAGCCGTAGCCGCGGACAAGCAGGTGCTCGGGAATGTGGTCTATAAGTTCATCGGGAAAAGAAACGGGATTACAAATATCCTCTCGTGGGTTTTGTAGTGCGATTGTGTAAAACTCCCGCACGGATGTATGCCCGTCCACGTCGGCCACAGCCAGCAGGCAGTTGCTGTGGGTGGTTGCCACCGCCCCGTGCGGACCACAACTGTCGAGCGTGTCGCCCATCTTCAAACGCAGGGCCGGCTGTTCTATCTCTTCGATTTCCTCTGCCCGCCGGGAGATAAGCCACAAGGCGATTTTTTCGTACAGCGGCATGTAGGGGTCGCGACCGATGAACTCGCCGCCGCTTATGTAACTGTGGTCAGTATCCCCGCCACCGAGCAGATATCGCATCGGCGATTGTATCTCGGCCACGGTTTGCTGACGGATGTTTTGAAGTACTTCGCTTTCGCGCCACGCGGTGGCCAGGTCCCTGTCCATTTCTGTGGCCAGTTTGTCCACGCCAACAAGAGCGGCCGAGGGGTATATCTTGTCATCCGGCGCGTAGGCGATCGAGTCCCAACCAGCACCGCTTCCGTCGTATCGAGTGCCCTGCGGCGCGAATATCTGGGCCTTTAGCGCCTCGATGTTGTCCACCGTTACGCCTCTTTCCTTGGCCCGCAGCGTGGCCTGGCGGAGGTAATCGAATATGGTGTCGGGTTCGGCCCACAGCCGCCTGTCGCCGCGGCCACGTATGAAATACCACATGAAGTGCACGTTACCGGCGCCAACCTCGGCCGCCAGGTCAACAAGGCCCGGCATCTCATCGACGTTATTATTCATTACACACTTCGACAGCGTAAAAGGTATGTCGTTTTCGCCGGCCCGGGCGAGTTGCTTCATCAATCGCCGATATTGACCTTCGCCGCGGATGCTGTCGTGGTTTTCCTCCAGGCCGTCCAGTGATACCTGCAGGTGCACGCGGCCGCGCCAGCGCTTCAGGTTCTCGGCGTTGGCCTCCAACAGCGTGCCGTTTGTCAAAATCACCACGTTCGAGTCCTGCAGTCCCAGCAGTCCGTCCACAATCTCCCGAAATTCACGGTGGACGAACGGCTCACCTCCTGTCAGAGCGAACACGCGGCAGCCCAGTTCCCACGCCTGCCGCGAAACATCCAGTATGCGCCCGGCGGGCAGTTCCGCGGTGTTTTGCGGCTGGGATGAAAACAAACAGTGCCTGCATGCCATATTGCAGCGGTCGGTAACGTGCAGCCATAGTTCGCTCAAATGATCTGTGTTTAGATGATCGTCCCGTCCTCGGTACTCGCGGACCGGGTTGTCAGGTAATCGGGCAAGAAAACGCTGCGCCTGCAAAGTCAGATGTTTCGCCCTCGCACCGTTGGTCAACTGCTCGAGAATTTCCTGTCCGGCGGTGTTTGGGACGAACCAGTCGGGTTTTTCAGGATGAACATAAACTGATGTATTTTCGAATTTTAAATCCACCCAGTCTGAAATATCGAAACCCATTAAGTCACCTTTTAATCCATATTAGTTATCCTGTTGAATTGATAAATTATAGTTCGGTACAAGTTTCATTCCAAATTGCCGCCTGAAATATTCATTTTACGGCGAACGCCAGTATGGTCTGGTCGTCCGACTGCTCGAGACCTGCTGTAAAATCATTCACGCATTTGACAAGTCCATCCACCAGAGTTTTTGCCCCCTCCCGGCGGTGCTCGCGCAGGTATTCATCCAATCGCTCACGGCCGAACATTTCCCCCGCCTCGTTGACCGCTTCGGTTATCCCGTCTGTGACGAACAGCGCCTTATCGCCTGCCGACAGTCGGGTTTGCCCAACAGGCAAATCGATATCCTTCTCCACACCCAGTAAAAGGGCGCCCGGACGGCACATACACTCAACGGGCGGTTCGCCTTCGCCGTGGATTATCAACGGCTCGGGGTTATGGCCGCAGTTTATATATTGCGATTCGCCCGTGGCAGCGTCGTACATTGCCATGCAGGTCGCCGCGAAACTCTCGACGGGTGTGGTCTCGACCAGCAGGTTGTTGAGGTCACTTAGAAATTCTTTTCCGGTAGCGCCGGTCTGCGAGCAGTAGTGGAAACTGGTTTTAATTATGGCCGTCACCAGGGCCGCAGACATTCCGTGCCCGCTGACGTCTGAAAGCAGCACCGCGACCTTGTCCGGCCCAAGTTTTATGGCGTCGAAGTAATCGCCGCCGACTTCTATCTCCGGCTTGAACGAACTGGCCCACTCGAGCCGGTCGGACAGCGGCATGTTTTCGGAAGCGGGTATGAGTTTTTCCTGCACGGTTTGTGCGCGTGAGAGGTCCCGCCGGATACGATCCGTGTAGGTCTGGAGACTGCGGTTGGTGCGCGCCAGGCGATAGGCCTTTTCCTCGTTGTCGTATTCCAGAGAACCTATGGTCATGAAGAACAGGTAAGTCAGAACGAAAAGCGTGGCGAAGGTGAACAGGCCCAGTGCTATCTCGAAGTAAACGTTGCGGATAAACACCCCTGCCAGGAAAAGCCCGACCACTATCCCCCCTACGGCCATTCCGTATCGCGGGGCGGCGCGGAACAGTGCACGGTGATCGCTGAGATTGCGGTGTCGCTCCTTGAACCACGCCACGAACCTGCTGAAACAGGTTGTGCAATAAGAGTAATAAATTTGCAGTTCGCCGTCTTTGACACTGGTGCTAGTGCAGGCGAAGGAAAGCCCCTGCTGGCTCAACAGAGCCGAGACCACCGGCTTGGCGGAGTTGCGTCCGACCAAATGACGGCGATACGCCAGCAACAGCGTGACTATGTCGGTTATCTGATTGCTTTCCAGGCGCGGGCCAAGCACGAGACGGCGTACGCCGATTTCATAAAGGAACCGCCACAGTTCGGCACTGTCCTCAGGTTCGAAATTTACATCCTTCGGCAGTTGCGCAAGAAACCTAACCCGCTCCGGAGACGAAATATCGAATTTCATCTGTTGATCAACAGCCGCTTCCCGCACTGCCTGAGTCTCATACCACCTGGCGAACCTGAAGGCCGCCCGCCAGATGGGGTTCATCCTGGCGAATATCCGGTAAAAATAATACTTCCCGCCGGATATAACACCGGACCCGTTGGCAGGAGGTCGGCTGGTATTATCATTTAGTTCTTCTTCGGCGACCATCCGTATACTCGATTTCTGTATATTTTATTTTATGCTCCGGACGGAGGTTATCAGGTAATTATTCGCGTCGAAAGTGTTACGGTGTAAAAGAGTAGAAGTAGCTATCATCTTGTTGCCGCTGGTCTTGCTATATTTATTTTTGTAACCGCCGGAGCAAAAACGCAGCGCTTGCTCACATTTCTACTTCAGGCCCAAGTGATATTAATCTAATATTTAGTTAATATCCCACGACAATATTTTGGTAGCGTCCCGAAGGTGTAGGACGGATAGCATTAAATGAAAGATGGCTTGAGGTCTGGTAGAGTGTGTTTTCCACCCAAAAACCACGAACATCAGGAACCTCAAGCCATGCAGAGTATTATACAGATGTCGTTGCCGGCAGTAACGT